>JANLGW010000023.1 GCA_024653965.1 Rhodospirillales bacterium | reverse complement strand
TGAGCATCGCTGTCGCCGACGAAATTGATGTGGATGGAACTGACTTGGGCACGCTCGGCTAGGCCCGCCAGCGTGCCGGCCAGTTGGCGTTTAAGCTCCGTCCGTAGGGGCTCGGGCAGGTCGCCCCGCACCAACAATCGCGGTCCGCTGGCCGGGGTGAACGGCACGGCGCACAGCAGTTTAGGGTAATACTTGCCGCCCGCGCGTTCATAGGCTTCGGCCCAGCCCCAGTCGAACACGTACTCGCCCATGGAGTGCCCTTTGAGGTAGACGGGTGCGCAGGCCAGGATTTGCCCCGTCGTGCGGTCTTTGAGGACGATATGGCGCGGTGTCCAGCCGGTGGCGGGGGAAACGCTGGCGCTATCTTCCAGACAGCTTAGAAAATCGAATGAAACAAAAGGATTTTCCGCGCCCGCGCACGCATCCCACGCGTCGCGCGGCACATCGGCCAGGCGCTCGACCACTTGGGTGGAAAAAGCTTCGTATCCATCGGGCATGGTCAAGATATGAGGCGCGCGTGTGGGGCAGGCAAGTTCAGAATCGCATTCGCGCAAATCCATGTTTCCAAAGGTGTTACTATTGAGAGTTTTAAGTATTATATTTTCACTTAATAGTATATGCTCGCCTAGTGTCTGGATTGACATTCGTGAGGCGTCACCGTGCAATTGCTGTTCATCGGTTCAAGTCCTTTTCGTAGAGCCATTTGTATAATGCTGGCCGCTTTCGGTGCGGGCGCATGCACGCAGGTGACCGTGAAGAGTGACGGAAATACGGACGTGATGAATCATTTCGGCATTGTTCATATCAATGTCGATACGCAATCCAAGCCCGCATACGTCAATGCCAAAGGCATTGGTGTCGTTTTTAGTGAAGGTCATTTCAATTTGGGCTGGATGGATAATACCGGGGTCACATTCCCGAACGAGGATGACTGTCGTGCGGTTTTCGTCGTGCAAAATTCAGATGATGCCGAAGTGATCCTTAATTTTTTTAGGGAAACGAAGACGGATATCTCAACCATCTGCATAACGGGAGAGGGCATATGAAGCGCACAATCGGTTTGGCTTTGTTTGTTGCTGTTGGACTTTCTGGGTGCGCCCAACAAAACTCCATGCCCCTGGTTTTCGGTTCGACGCAGACCATGGGGCTGTCTTTTACTTCGTCCGCGACGCAAAACCAGGGTGTGGACGTTACTATCGGCTTCAAAAATATTGATTTTGCGCTTGTTCCCACCACAACCGTCGACACCAATAATAACCCTGTTGCCATTCGGGGATGTTACAGTGTCGGAGTGAACGTCAACGCAGTGAGGGATTGTAATGATAATGCAATGGCGGGCACGGTGAACCGGAATGTTGCCGTCGAAGGTGCCTCCGTTGTTGGCAGTAAGCAATTTTCAGGTGCACGGACGGAGAGTGTGGATGTGGTTGAAGTGCCACCCTTACCATTCACTCCTGATATACTTTCGGTGCCAACGGCTGTACCCCTTCCTCTACCTAGTCCCCCGGTTATCCCTATTAATGCTTCCGAAAATAGTGGGGATAAGGCTGGGCCTGTGCCGAACGTTAGTACTGTGCCGAATGCTGATCCCAAGGGTACAAATGCGGCAGCGCAATCCATGCGTGATTCGCTTTCCGTGTATAGTTCCTTTGATGGGAAGACGAATATCACCTCCAACCAGACTGGCGCCGATGTCGGCATGACACTGGGCAAGGCGTTCGCCACGGGCGTGGCGGCTCAGCAGCTGACGGAGGCTATGAACTACTATTTGCAATACAAGGGGCAAGCCCTCGTGTTCGGGGCGAAAGAAACTGCGAAGGCCGATTGTGTTCGCGCATTGACCGACGCTTTAGGCGCGGGCAATGTTACGGCGGAGGCCCTCAAAACGTGCGGCGGTTGATCCGCCTTAAGCCACCTCAAACACGCCGTCGATTTCCACCGCGACGCCCAAGGGCAGGGTGTTGACGCCCACCGCGGCGCGGGCGTGTTTGCCTTTGTCGCCGAACACTTGCGCCATCAGATCCGAAGCGCCGTTGATGACCTTGGGCTGATCGGTGAAGTCGCTGGTGCAATTGACGAAGCCGCCTAAACGCACCACGCGTTTGACACGGTCCAAATCGCCGCCGCATGCGGCTTTGACCTGGGCGATCAGATTAAGCCCGCACAATTTTGCCGCTTCATAAGCTTGTTCGGTGGTGAAATCCTGGCCCACGCGCCCCACGTATTGTAATGCGCCGTCTTTCAGCGTGATCTGCCCCGATACGAACACTAGGTTGCCGCTTTGCACATACGGCACATAGTTGGCGGCAGGGGCGGCGGCTTGCGGTAGGGTGAGGCCGAGTTCGGCTAGGCGGGTGTCGATGGTGGACATGAGGGCTTCCTTGTGCGCAATAGGGGGAAAAAGTAAAGCACCTTAACTGATGGGCTGGCGCTCGCAAAGGCCGCAATATTTCAATTTATAGTATTATTGCACTATGGAAATGCATATTAAAATCGTTACAATTGTTCGTCTAACGATTGAAAATTGAATACGGTATATAATATTTTTCATCCCAGAATGGGAAGGGGGCTCACATGCCCAGAATATTAGTCGCCGACGATGACCCGGACATGCGCGAATGGATCGCAGCGGTGCTGGGTGAGGTCAATTATAAAGTCGATGTGCTGAGCGATGGTGAACAAGTCCTTCCCTTACTGGAGATGGGCGTCATCGATTTGGCCCTGATCGACCATCATTTGCCGAAAAAAAGCGGTCTAAGCGTCGTGCGCGAGGTGCGCGCCGCAAAGAACACCACTCCCTTGGTGATGCTGACCGCCGATGTCTCGCAGCAATTGGCGGTGGAATGTTTTCGCGCCGGGGCATCGGATTTCATCGCCAAGCCCATCGACCCCGATTATCTGAAAATCGTCGTGGCGCGGGCCTTGGGCATGGGGGCCAAATCGCTGAAAAACTCGGCCTTTCGCGCCCTCGGTTATACCCACCACAAACCCGACTGCCGCTTTCACAAAAATGGCAAGACATGCGATTGCGGATTGAAGGAACTGTTTGAAGATATTCAGAAGTTCGTGTGAGGGTTTTTCTTGATCCGGGCGTCTCAGTGGCGTAAACGGCGTCTCAACGTTTTCAGTTGAGGAGATTTTCCGGTGTTCAAGGTCAACAGCTATTTCGACGGCAAGGTGCAATCGATCGGGTTTCAGGGCGAAAAAC
>JANLGW010000022.1 GCA_024653965.1 Rhodospirillales bacterium | reverse complement strand
CATTTCGGGCGGCGAATTACAGCGCGTCATGCTGGCGCGAGCATTGCTGCGCGAACCCGATTTACTGGTGCTGGATGAACCGGTGCAAGGCGTGGACGTGACCGGTCAGGCAGAGCTGTATCGTTTGATTCAAGACATTCGCCAGCACCGCGGCGTAGGGGTGCTGATGGTATCGCACGATCTGCATGTGGTGATGGCCAAGACTGATCATGTGGTTTGCCTCAACCGCCATGTGTGCTGTGCGGGGCATCCCGAAGCGGTCAGCCGCCATCCTGAATTTGTCGCCCTGTTCGGACCCGATATCGCCTCGACCTTGGCGGTCTATACCCATGCCCACGATCACGCGCATGATTTGGAAGGCCATGTGATCAAAGACGGTCATGTTCTTGCGGATCATGAGGAATGCAATCATGATCATGGATGATTTTCTTGCGCGCGCTTTGTTGGCGGGGCTGGCGGTGGCGCTGGCGACGGGGCCGCTGGGAGTATTCGTGGTGTGGCGACGGATGGCGTACTTCGGCGAAGCGCTCAGCAATACCGCTTTGTTAGGTGTGGCGTTGGGCTTTTTATTGGGGGTTGAGCCGATTTTGGGTGTGGCCTTTGTCGTCGTTACGGCGGCGCTGATCTTAGGCGCGCTGGGCGGCGTTCGAGGTATTTCAACGGATACGCTTTTAGGCATCGTCGCCCACGCGGCGTTGGCGGCGGGCCTGATCGTCACCGCGACATTGCAGAATGTGCGGGTGGATTTGATGGCGTACCTGTTCGGCGACATTTTGGCCGTGAGTTGGGATAGCATCGTTTGGCTGTGGGGCGGTGCCGCGTTGATTTTGGCTTTGATCTTGGTGTTGTGGCGACCGTTGTTGAACGCCACCGTACATACCGATCTGGCATATGTCGAAGGCGTGAATGTGCGCCGCGTCGAACTCGCCTTCATCTTGATGTTGGCTCTGGTGGTGGCCTTGACGATGAAGGTGGTGGGAATTTTGTTGGTGACTTCGATGCTGGTCATTCCCGCCGCTAGCGCGCGCGCGTTCGCGCGGACTCCTGAAACCATGGCTGTGTTGGCGACGTTGTTTGGGGCTGTAGCCGTTGGTTTAGGTTTGTGGGCTTCGTATGTTTATGATGCACCCGCTGGCCCCGCTATCGTCATGGTGGCCAGTGTATTGTTCGGATTGTCGCTGTTTTTACCGTCCAGGAACTAGGGTCTGGACCCTAACGATCAAAAAAATGGATGTGCGGGTGTGGTGAGCGCGCGCAATAACAGCGTTGCGCCGAGAACAGTAATAACCCCTCCGCCGATGATCGTCAGCGATGCTGTCAACGCTTCAGATTTCACCCCCACGTCTGTCAATATTTTCGCTAATGGCCAGCGCAGCCCCTGCGCCGTTAGGGCCAGCAATGAGACCGTGAGGGCGGTGCCCAGCGACATGGCGAGAACGGCGGCAATGCCGCTGGCGGCAAATCCGAACGCGAACGCCAGCACTAAAACTAAAATCGCTCCGGAACAGGGGCGCACTCCTACCGCCAGCGCGACCAGGGCGCCGCGCCGCCAAGTGGAGGCATCTTCCACCTGTTGGGGGGTGGGGATATGCGCATGTCCGCAGCCGCATTGTTCTCCGTGTTCGTGTTGGTGAGCGCTATGCGGGGGCCTGAAGAGGCGTATTGCGGCACGCACACCCCGGAGCAGCAAATAAATGCCGACGGTCATGATTGCGGCGAAGCTGAGCGGTGTCATCAGGTTATCGACGTCCATGGCGGCGCGGCGCAAACCGTTTCCCAGCACCAGCATCAAGGCGCCTACGATGACGATGGCGCTGCCCCCCTGGATCAGGGCTGAAGCGAAGGATATTGCGGCGGTTCGCGCAAGGCGCGTTTCGTGGGTTAAGGCATAGGCGGTGATAACGGCCTTGCCATGCCCTGGGCCTATGGCATGAAAAATTCCATAGGTGAAGCCGAGGCCGATCAGTGTCATGAGCGCCCCATCTCTGCCATCTCTGAGCGCGTTGACGGCGGCATTCAGGCTGCGTGAAAATTCTCGCTGCTGTGTGTAGACGTAACCCGCCAGGATATCAAACCCCTCTCGTGCGAGCCCCGACGTTGCAATATAGGCAACGCCTGCGATCAACACAATAACCGCTGCGAGCGTGATTTTTGTGGCGCGAGATGTCATTGGCAAATCATCGTTACTTTATCGGCGAAATTTTCGCCCAAGGCGTTGCCCGCGCTTTCCGTGGCGTCCAATCCCGCAGCCAAGCCGATGACATCCATGTTGGGCGTGGGGGCAATGATGTCCGCGCGACATCCGGATGCGCCCGTACCGGTCAGGGATAGGGGATCGTTGGGGGCGTAGAGAATTTCGATGTAATAAGTGGGGTCGAATACGGCAAAGCTGACGTCATGCGCGCGCGGATCTAGGGCTGCTTTAAAGGGGATGGTGAACCGCATCCAATAGCGCCGATCACGCGTCCCGCCGTTGAAATCTGTGACGTCGGCTAAATCCACTTTTTGCCCATCGGTGCGAACCAAAGTGAAATAATCGAATTCACGCAGGTTTGCCAAATTGCTTCGGGTCACCTCCTGCAACACTTTGTCGAGTTCTGGATCGTCGGCATTGATGCCTTCCATCACGAACGCGGAATAAAACTCATCAAAACTCCATTCCTGGGTCAATGCGGTAATGCGGCCTTCGGCATCGAATATGACCGTGCTTTTAAGGTCGATCCAAGCGTGCGGGTGTGCGTGTACCGTCAGAGGAGACAATGCGCCATATAAGGCGATTAGTGCGCCGCAAAACCATGGATGAATGATGCGTCTCATTGTTGGGGTCCATTTTTGCATATTTATGCTGCGTTTGATTATACCTCAGATTGGGGCAATTTAAGGGCTTTCGCCAAAGTCTTCATATCCTCAGTCAAGGCGTTTCAGGCCCGCTTCCAAATCTTTGATCAAATCATCGGCGTCTTCCAATCCGGCATGAAGGCGCAACGTCTGGCCCTTGTGCGGCCAAGTGTAGGCCGTGCGCACGTGGCCCAAGTCGGCGGCGGGGATGATCAGGCTTTCATAACCGCCCCAGCTGTAACCCATGGCGAACAGCTCCATGCCGTCGAGCATGCGTGCGACGGCGGCTTGGTCGGGGCCTTCTTTCAAGACGATGCTGAACAGGCCGGTGGAGCCGGTGAAATCGCGTTTCCAAATGGCGTGACCGGGGCAGCTGGGCAGGGCCGGGTGCAACACGGTTTCAACCTCGGGCCGAGCCGCCAGCCAGTGCGCCAGTTTCAGCGCGGTAGCTTCGTGGCGCGCCAATCGCGCGGCTAACGAGCGCAGGCCGCGAAGGCCTAAGTAGCAGTCATCCGGCCCGGTGGAATGGCCCAAGGTTCCGGCGGTCGTCTTGGCGCGTTCCCACAATACGCGGTCATTTGTGGTCAACGTGCCCAGCATGGCGTCGGAGTGGCCGACGATGTACTTGGTCGCCGCCTGGATGGAGATATCGACGCCGTGGTCGAACGGCTTGAAGTGGTAGCCTGCCGACCAGGTGTTATCCATCACCATCAACGCGCCTGCGTTGTGTGCGGCGTTTGCAATGGCGGGAATGTCTTGCACTTCAAAGGTGATGGAGCCGGGGGCCTCGGCAAATACGATCTTGGTATTGGGGCGGATGTGTTCGGCGATGTTTGCGCCCGCCATGGGATCAAAATAACTAGCCTCGACCCCGAACTTTTTCAAAAAGCCTTCGGCAAATTTCAACGTTGGGTGATAGGCGTTGTCGGTGATCAGCACGTGGTCGCCTGCTTGCACGTTTGCGGCCAGCGCCACCGCTATGGCCGCCATGCCCGACGGCAGGGCGATGCCGTATTGGGCGCCTTCCAAGTCGGCGACCGCCTGTTCGAAGGCGAATGTGGTCGGCGTGCCGTAACGCCCGTAATAAACCTGATCGAATTTATGTTTTTCCGCGCCAAGCAACGCCGCCATGGTTGG
>JANLGW010000138.1 GCA_024653965.1 Rhodospirillales bacterium | reverse complement strand
TCGGCCACCGGGCCTTGCCAGATGAGCTGGCCCTGATAGAGCATGGCGATGCGGTTGGCGATTTTGCGCGCCGAGGCCATGTCGTGGGTGATGGAAAGCGCCGTCGCGCCCACTTCGCGCGTGACCTTGACGATCAGGTCGTTGATGACGTCCGCCATGATCGGGTCGAGCCCGGTGGTGGGTTCGTCGAAAAAGATGATCTGCGGGTCGGAGGCGATGGCGCGCGCCAGGCCGACGCGCTTTTGCATGCCGCCCGACAATTCCGATGGCATCAGGTCGGCCGCCGCCGCGTCCATGCCCACCATGGCGAGTTTGCCGATGGCGATGTCGTGGGCGTCATGGCGCGAGCAGCGTTTTTCCGCCAATAGGCCGAACGACACGTTTTCCCATACCGGCAGGCTGTCGAACAGCGCCGCGCCCTGGAACAACATGCCGAATTTGTGGTTGACGCGCAGACGTTCCGCGCTGCCCATCTCGGTCACTTCCTCGCCGTCGACCTTGATCGAGCCGCTATCGGCGTCCAGCAGGCCTAAGATGCACTTGAGCATCACCGATTTGCCGGTGCCCGAACCGCCGATGATGACCACGCTTTCGCCCTCGGCGACGTCGAGATCGACGCCGTTCAGCACGACTTTCTTGCCGAACGCCTTGCACACGGATCTGAGTTGGATTTTCGGCGTGTCGTTCATGGGTTCGCTCATGGGTTTTTCCTCACTTGGCAAAGAACATTTCGGTGAGGATATAGTCGAAGCACAAGATCAAGATGCACGCCGACACCACCGCGTTGGTGGTGGCGCGGCCCACGCCCTGCGCGCCGCCCTTGGAATTGTAACCGTGGTAACAGCCCATCAGCGCCACGATGAAGCCGAACACGGCGGCCTTGACCAGACCCGACTGCACGTCTTCGTAAGTCAGGAAGTCCCAGGTGTTTTGCATGTAGTTCGAGGCGTTGAACCCCAGTTTATGCACCGCCACCAAGTAACCACCAAACACGCCGATCACGTCGGCGACCAATACCAAAAGCGGGAACATGGTCACCCCCGCGATCAGGCGTGGCGCGACCAGATATTTCATCGGGTTGGTGGAAAGGGTGGTGAGCGCGTCGATCTGTTCGGTCACGCGCATGGTGCCGATTTCGGCGGCCAGGCTGGCGCCGATGCGCCCCGCCACCATCAGCCCGGCCAGCACCGGACCCAGTTCGCGGGTGATGGACAGCACCACGACGTTGGCGATCGCCCCTTCGGCGCTAAAACGCGCAAAGCCGGTATAACTTTGCAGCGCCAGCACCATGCCGGCGAACAGCGCGGTGAGGCCCACCACGGGCAGCGAATAATAGCCGATGTCGATCATCTGGCGCACGATGATGCGCGGATAGAGCGGCGGGCGCACGATATGGCTCATGCCGGCGCCGGTGAACGTCAACAGCCTTCCGGCATGTTCGAGGAATTTAAGAAAGACGCGGCCAATGGGCTGAAACAGGTTCATGGACGGGCCTTTTTGCGGAGGTAGATGCGGTGATAACGCCCGCCCAGCGCGGTGAGCATTTCATAACCGATGGTGCCGGCCTTGGCCGCCACGGCGTCCACCGGATTGTGCGGGCCGATCAGGTCCACCAATTGGCCGGGACGGGTGAGCGGCTCGGGAATATGGGTGACGTCGACGGTGATCAAATCCATGGATACTCGCCCGATGATGGGTGCCTTGTGTTCGCCGATATACACGTCGCCGGCATTGGAAAGGCTGCGCAGATAACCGTCCGCGTAACCCGCTGCAAGGGTTGATATTCTTTCGCGCTCCGCCGCGCGATGGGTGGAACCATAACCAACGCCTTGGGGGGTGTCAATTGTACGGGTTTGCAGGATTTTTGCTTGCAGGCGAACCACTTGGGCCATGGGGTTCGGCTGGTTGGGGGTCGGGTTGACGCCATAAAGTGCTGCGCCGGGGCGCACCAGGTCGAAGTGGTAGCCCGAGCCTAAAAACACCCCCGACGAATTGGCGAAGCTGGCGCGGGTGGCGGGCAGGCGTTTGAGCGCCGCCTTGAAGCGCGTCAATTGGTGGGCGTTGTAAGGGTTGTCAGGGTCTTCCGCGCAGGCCAGATGGCTCATCACCAAGTCGAGTTTCAGGCCGATTAGATGTTCAAGATGGTCCGCCAGATGGTTGAGTTCGCGTTCGTCCAGGCCTAAGCGCGCCATGCCGCTATCGATGTGCAGG
>JANLGW010000021.1 GCA_024653965.1 Rhodospirillales bacterium | reverse complement strand
AAAGGCGTTGACCGCGCGACCCCCAAAAAGGGCGTTTCCGGCGGTTCGGGCGCTTCGTTTGCCGATCAATTGCGCGGGGCGTCCCACGCTGAAAGCGCTGCCGTGTCGGATGTGGGTATGGTTGACCACGCCGCCCTCGATGGGGTGGATGCGCTGTTGGCCATGCAGGAAGTGGGCGACGCCACCGATGAAAAAGCGCGCCGTCAGGCGTCGCGTTATGGCGAGGACCTGCTTAATCGTTTGAATGTTATTCAAGACGCCTTGTTGATGGGGTCTATTTCCAAAGATACGTTGATGGATATGGCGAAAAAGCTCCGTTCGGGGCGCGTGAAGGTGCAAGATCCGCGTCTGAACGGCATTCTCGACGAGATCGAACTGCGCGTCGAAGTTGAAATCGCCAAATTTACCCGGGCTCTATAAAGAACCTTTCCTATTGTGGCGCGCCCCGGCTTCTTTGCCGTTATTCGGGTAAAGGGGCGGGAATATGCCCACGTTTAACGCGATTTTTTGATGCGGTGGATAAACGGCGCTTGCGCCGACGCGGTCATTTCCATATATTCCGCGCAAAATTGCAGTGATTTTGCACAAAAAGGGACTGGGTTTAGGCATGAACGTTTCTCTTCCTCCCGATTATAAGCCTTCCGAAAAAGAAGAGTTTATGAACCCCATGATGCTCGAGTACTTCCGCCAGAAATTGCTGGAATGGAAACACGAGCTGCTCAAAGAATCGAGCGAAACGCTGGAACACCTGCAAGAAGGTGGCATCTTGGAGCCGGACATCGCCGACCGCGCTTCCGTCGAAACCGACCGGGCGCTGGAACTGCGCACCCGCGACCGCGCCCGCAAGCTGATCGCCAAGATCGATGAAGCGCTGGAACGGATCGTCGACGGATCATACGGGTATTGCGAAGAAACGCATGAGCCGATCTCCATCCGTCGCCTCGAAGCACGGCCCATCGCGACGCTGTCGATCGACGCTCAGGAACGCCACGAACGCATGGAAAAAACCCACCGCGACGATTGAGTGCGGCGCGATGCACGCAATGCAAAAGGCCGGTGCATCAGCATCGGCCTTTTTTGTGTGAACGGCTTCCCGTGCTGAAAAGCCCGATGAATCTCCGCCGTGCGCACAACTATTGAGCAATGATTTGCATGTTGACGCTCTGCGCAGTTGTGTGGAATTATTTTTCCAATCGCTGCGAAGGGCTTAATTTTCGCGGTTAAAGGGGTGGGCGCCAAGCCTCACGACATTTCCTCATGCTCTGAGGACGTAAAATCGGTTGAAAAATTCAGGTTGCGGCTTTCATGCCGTATCCTGAAAGCGGTTCTTTACGTCTTCAACTTAAGGGATAGTCATTAAAAGCTTATGGTTTTAAGCCGACGAGCGTCGGAAACGGGTAAAAACGGGGGCGGGTACATGGCGGCGACAAAAAAACCAACGGTAACGAACAAAAGCGTAAGGCCGAAAAAACTAGTCACGACGAAAAAGACGTCTGTGCTTAAGCCCCTTGCGGCGAAGAAAGCCACGCCTGCGCGCAAACCCACACTTAAAATTACTGGCCTTAAAACCACGGGCGCAAGCACTCGCCCAACTGTTGGCGCAAAAGTCAAATCCGCCCCGCTCAAAACAAACAAATCCAAAACG
>JANLGW010000020.1 GCA_024653965.1 Rhodospirillales bacterium | reverse complement strand
GTTGATCAAATCGGTAGTGTTCTGAAGGGAAAGGAGGCTGCCACGGACGGCAGATGATAGGGTTACGTCAGCCATTTCGAAAATCCTCTATTCTAGAGTTGGGTTAACCATGACAGGTTTCTTTCCTGCCGCCCACATCGGAACATTCTGCCCACCTGTGAACACTCACACTATAGCCAATTTACATCTCAAAAACAACTGAAAAACACACAAAATTACGAATAAAAATCAATATGTTATGCCTCGATCGTTTCGCGATTGACCAGGGCCCCGGTCTTTTCAAGTGAAGAAAACTCAACAGCCACTTCATCACACATCGAATTGATCAATCGGACGTACTCCCTGCGTACATACGCCACGAGTTCATCCTTTTTGTCGTCTTCGACAACGCGGTCAAGATGGTGTTCGCCAATCACCAACAGGAGGTAGACCGACCCCCGCATCAACGATGTCGCAGCATCATCATAGTCGGTAGCCCGGGCGACTTTCATCAGTTCACTGATATATTTTTTCGTTCCGAGATCCGGGTTTTTTTCAATGCATTCGATCATGCGGTCGCCGACATCACGTACATCTTGAATGATTTTTCCATCTTGCCAGTGCGCATCAAAATCAGCGTTAGAGTAATTGGGGAAGCCATCGATGATGCGACTAACGCAAACGTTTTTGCGTTCACTGGGTTCGGGCAAATCAACAAATTCCGGCAATAACGGCACGGCGCCCTCAATCAATACGCCATCGCTGCAATTGTAAAAGATGCGGCCCAATCCACTGTTGGAGATGGAAACCTCAAGCGTATCCCTCGCCCACTGCATAACGTAGGTCGATTTGACATCCCCGCCAAAATTTCCCGGAACAATTTGATCCCAGGGAACGGTGCCAAAGTTATGTTTTCCACCCAGTTCCCGATAAACCGAGTTTGCGGAATGATGAGCATCTGGGTCGGCGAAGCCCAAATCCATGCCAAAAAAATAAACGAGGCGAAATCCGATATCTTGGGCAAAACTCGATCCCGTGTTCCCGACCGTTGGCGAGGGATAGCGCAAACAATTGCGCAACTCCCCCGAAAAAGCCGGAAATGAACTGAGAAAATGACGAAAATAGAATATCCGTTTTTCAAAGACCTGTTTTACACCGGGCAGCAATGTGGTGGACCCGAGCAGATAGATATCGGAGAGGTCAAACTCCTGCGCAACGCCTTGCGGAATCTCTATTTGGTATTTGCCACGTTCCAACTCGGCATGAAAATCCGGTTTTATTCCCGCACGCAAAAGCGGCAACAATGCTGTCCCGCACGATACGATCACTGCTTTTTCTTGATTGGCCCGAATGACGTCAATCGAGCCATCCAAAGATGGGCCAGAGCCCACAATAAAAATGGGGAAATCCTGCAGATCCGCATGGGCATAAAACACCTTTTCCTCACCACCCTTAAGGTTGTTATAGGTGTTTGCGATCATATTGATTTCGTCTTCAAAAAACCCTAGTCCCGAGAATAGCTTATCGCCTTGCGTCGCCAAAAACTTCTCGACAGCACTAAAGGTTGGGTTTTCATAATGCCGATAGACTGTAAGCCCGTCGATATTGGCGCGACCAAACTCGGTATAGATGCGCCGCACTTCGGTAATCAATATACTGGGCTCACTGTCTGTCAGCAGATGGATATGACCGCCATCTTCAATGATCGGTCGGATCACGCCGTTCCAGTCGAAGGTGAAGAGTGACTGGTAGAGAAACTCGAAGTTTGGCTCAAAGAGGAACAGGTTACGGGGGCAAACGTCCTCTAACAAAGGCTTCAAGTGCTGCCCCAGTCCGGCGCCAAAAACGACAAGATGAACGGCATTGCGTGTGGTTCTGGCCTCACTAAACGTGATGGCATTATCATCGGCAAACTGTATCAAGCCATTGAGAAGCTTGGTCGCCTCCGAATCCGTGACGAGGATGGACTCCCGTTCGAGCCTGATCACGCCCGGACTTTTCCAAAACGCTTCAATCTGCTGCGCCGCGTACTTTTTGGCCCCCTTGTCATAAAGTTTCATGCCTTGAAAAACAACATCTGGCTCACCGTCGTCATCAAACACCAATGTCGATAGCGCTTCGTGGGTGGCTAGGCGTTCGGCCAACACAGGATTGATCTCTTTGAAAAAATCCAAATTTTGTTCGAAGAAGTCTTCAGAACCGGTCATGACGGATCACCTTTTTTGGATTTTTCTAAAAAACAATTCGGCTAGCCGAGACTGAAATTCAAGGGCAAACCCAGACAAATCCATCAACCGGGACTTGGCAAGCTGACCGCGCAAAACTTTACGAAGGCCTGCCAGTTCCGCAGGATCAAAAGCAAGAGCTTTTGCGACGGAAAGAAACGCATCGTCGTCTTCACAAGCCCACGAGGGTATGCCCGCAGCGCGCAACAGGGCGCCGCTGTAAGTCACGTAAGGATCATTCACACCCGATTTTGTCAGACATGGCACCCCCATCCACAGCGCCTGAACGATGCGGTCCCTGTCTTCACTCTGAGATGCCAAAAAAACATCCACGTGATCAAAAAAACTGCCGGGGCGCTCATCTTCATCTGGCGTATAGAGATCAACACGGTCCAACAAGCCCTTTGGCTCAAAAATTTCATTCAGCCGCGCCAAACTGATTTCGGAAATACGCGAACCTATGTGAAGGCGTAATTTTGAACCGGGTACGCTGTCCAGCAACCGCATCCACAGCGCCCCATCGCGGCCGGCCAAGGCGCAAAAATCCAGATATGCGCCAAACGTCACGTAACCCTTACTCTCATTTGGAGGGGATACCGGATCTAAAAATCCCTGTACGGGTCTGTTCGCAAATACGGGCGTTCTCAATTTCATACAGTCCTGACCGTTCTGCAAAAACCGAGACTGCGCCACATCCGTGCTCTCATCCGTCACGACAGTGTCTATGCCCGGCTGCCCGCCGCCGTGCAGGGGGGCAAGCCAGCTTAAACGCTGACCGCAGGGTTTGTGGGCCAACAGTGAAAGTCTTTGATTGGGCCCGAAGCCGCACATATCAACCAAAATATCGACCCGGTCGCGCTGCAAAATCAGCGCAAGGGTCTTGTCGTTAACATCAAAAACCTCCCGCGCTTTCACCGCCCAGTTCTTAATGGCTTGCGTCACGCTATCTTTGTTGATGTTTTGAATATAGACGTAGGATTCCAATATTTTTTTATCGAAACGTCGCAAAAAACTGCTTAGGACTGAACCCTCAAAGCAATCGAAACATTTGTCTGACAGAAACCCGATCCGGATCTTGCCGTCATCTGACGGCGTATAGGGAAAGAACGGCTCTACCTCATGCAAACCAGACTGTTGCAAACTTGACCATGCCCGTGAAAGTGCTGGCTCTCCATTCTCCATCCCCGACAGCAGATAAAAAGCCTTGGCATTTATGTCTATGGAGTCAGGCTTACCCTGAACGACGGCTTCTATATAATCCTTAGCCTGTTCAAACAGCCCCAAATGAAAAATCGCTTCGGCAAGATTGAGCTTATTTTCGGCAACATCATCTGGCTTAAGTTGCAGAATCCTCTGTAGAATTGGAACCGCGCTTCCATGTTCGCCCATTTCGATCAACGCCTTAGCGTACAATTCGAGCGCCGGAACGTAATTGGGGTCCATCTTCAGTTCAAGTTCGCACTCGCTTGTGGCCAACTCGAATTCTCGGCGCGTAAAAGCCAAGGAAGCCGCAACGTAGTTCTTGTGGATGACCGAGTGTGAGGCCGCCTCAACAAAATTCTTTAAATTTGGCGGCAATATCCCCGCCATCTCTGGATGGCTCTCCAGCACCGTGCCTAATTTGGCAAAATATAAGGCGTCATTTACCCGATCCGATACCGCATAAAGGCTGGCCAGCGCTACCGCGTATTCGCGCACGTCCGGATCAAGGTCGTGAGCCTTTTCGATCATATGCGTCGCATCGCCCACGTAGCCGGACAAATAGGTCAGCACACCAAGAACGAAATAACCTTCGGCACGGTCCGGATATTTTTGCAAAAAATCCTGCGTGGCCAAGATCGGGTCTTGCGACGTTTTACCCGCCAACACTTCTAACAGCGCCGCCAAGTCTTCTTGATGTGCAGAGATGGAAGTTTCAGACATGCTCTTTTAACTCAAATGATTCAAAATGATCCGAAGCCGCAAAGGAACGGACCGACAAACAGTACCGTCACGTTCTTAAAGCACAATGAATTTATTAAAATCAAACCCTTCCCCTCAAAGTACGCACCCCAGAGCCCTAAGCTAGGCAGGATATTCCCTGTTCATCGGTAAAAAATCGCCTAAAAAAGCAAATCCTCCCCCTTGCATCTCCAGATGATAAAAAAATAACGCATGTTTATCAAACAATTATAAGAAATAACCGATTTGGCACAGCCCTTGCTTCATTCAGATCAGATGACAGCAACATAAGGGTTAGTCCGATGGACGTTTCGACCGTAAAAGCCAAAAACATCACCGACGTCTCTGCAGGCGCAAAAACCAAAAGCACTGCAGAGCAGTTGATGGGCGATTTCTCCGCCGCCGTTGCAAAACGTATGAATATGTCGAATTTCAGCGTTATCGGTCGCGGGCAAAACAGTCTGAGCAACGCGATCGGAAACGGCCCTGACACCAAGACGCAGGCCAAACCGGAACCAAAATCCACCACCGCAGCGCCACGCGACGACCATCAACCGCGCGAACGCGCTGAGGCCCCGCGAGCAGACCGCGAAAACGATGCACGTCCCGCTGAAGCCAAGGCCGACGCCCCGCGTGAGGCCTCGCCGCAAGATGCTCCGCGCTCTGAAACAAACAATGGCGATCACGACGGCGATGTTCCCCCGCAAGACCATGCCTCTTCCGAGGATGGCTCGGCGCAAAACAACAACAATTCCCAACAAAAAGAACAATCCGGCGACACTTCCAACCCCACGCAAGCCAGCGAAAATAGCGGCGAAACTCCCGTTGCGCAAAACACGACGGGACAGGGCGAGCAGATCGTCGCCGCCGTGATTGACGTAGTCGTCCCCACCGTAACGACGCAAGTCGGCAGTGAAACACAGGTTGCGAGCAATGACGGCAAAAAGGCCCAAGATGCCGATACCCTGCAACAAACAACGGCCAAACCCGCAGCAATCGGTGAGCAATCCGGTGATCCCGAGCTGGCGCAAGATGCCAACACACAGAAAAAAGCCGACCTGAACCCGCAGCAGCAGTCTCAGACGCAGGCCCAAGCCAACACGGCCCAGCGTCAGGACAATCATGCCGTAAACGCTGATCCTACGCTCAAACAACAGCAAGCGGCCGACATCGCCAGCAAACTGAGCGCCGATCAAAAAGTGGACGTCACCGTAACGGTGAACAAACAATCCGAACATCTGGTTAGCCAGCCCACATCCAACTTGGCGGCTCAGTCTGCCATGGCAGATGATGCGGATGGCGCGGGTGAACCCACCACCACCCAGAACACGGCGGTTAAGGCTGCACCGACGACACTCCAGCCAGCCGCACCTCAAAACAACGGCAACCCGACAGGTCAGCAGTCCGGCAACGAGACTCAGCAGCAATTGCAAATGGCTCAAGCCGAAGTCGCCAAAACTGCCGCCGCCGGCGAAACCAAGACGCAGGCGGCGCAGGCAGCGGCCAACAACGCTGCAACAACCGCAACAACGATCAAAGTTGGCGGCATGGAAGGCGTATCAAACGCCCAAAGCGCAACACAACCCACTGTGGCGCAACCCCAAAATCAAACTGCGGCGGCACAAAAACCCGCTACTCCCCATGCTCAGGCCCGTGCGCAGGTAACCGATCAGGTCAACGTGCAGATTTCCAAAGCCATTGCCGATGGCATGGACAAAATCAACATTCAGCTCCGCCCCGCCCATTTGGGCCGGGTTGAAGTGCAGTTGGAAATGACGACGGACGGACGCGTAACCGCCATGGTAACGGCCGATAACAAGGATACGCTGGATCTGCTCAAACAGGACTCCCGTGAACTTCAACGCGCCATGCGCGAAGCTGGGTTGCAAATGGATTCCGGCGATCTGAGCTTCAATCTGCGCGAAAACGGCAATCAAACCCAAGGCGGTTCTGAGACCGACAAACGCGGCCAAGCTTCTGGCTCATTAACCAAAGAACCCTCTCTCGATGAATTGCTTGAGGCCAATACCAAGCGCCCAAACATCATCAGCGAAGACCGTGTCGACATCACGGCATAAAGGATAACGATCATGGCACTTTTCAGTGGCGTAGGCAGTTCCACAGCAATTGATACATCGACCCAGGCGGGTCAGTCTCAAAAGAAACTGCAAGATGATCTCAATCAATTTCTGAGTTTGCTGGTCGCCCAGTTGCAAAACCAAGATCCTCTGGATCCTTTGGATGCCAACGAATTCACCTCGCAATTGGTGCAGTTCGCCAGCGTTGAACAGCAAATCCAGCAAAACGCCAACCTCGAAAAAATGCTCACCGTGCAGGAAAACTCTCAGGTTGCGACCATGGTCAACTATTTGGGCAAGGTCATCGAAACCAAGGGCCAGGAATTCAACATGCTGAACAATCAGGCCATGTTCACCTATACCCTGGATCAAGGCGTGCGTGAAAATATCATCACCATTTCCGATGCGTCTGGCAAAACCGTCTTTACCGCCAAAGGGGCTCTGGAAAAGGGCCAGCATACCGTGGTCTGGGATGGACTTCAAAATGATGGCACCCAGGCCGCCGACGGCGCCTACACAGTCACCGTCAGCGCCAAGGATGCCGATAGCAACCTAGTCGACGTGCAACACACGGTCTTTGGCTTGGTCACCGGCACCAGCATCGAAGAAGGCAACGTCAGCCTGAACATGGGCTCCGTCAAAACTGACATGACCAACGTGCTGTCGGTCGAAATGCCAGCTCAGTACACCAGCGGCGGGCAAACCACCAACACCGGAACCGGCACGACCACCGGCACTGGCACGACCACCGACACCGGAACCGGCACAACTACCGGCACAGGGACAACTACCGGCACAGGCACAACTACCGATACCGGTACGAGTACAGGTACGGGTACGGCTACGCCTTAGGATCAAGCCGCTTAACACTGTCATTCGAAATAAATAAGTAATCAGACGCCGGCAGGAGCCGGGTTAACCAAGGAGAGTAAAAATGAGCTTGTATGGTGCATTGTTTTCCGGTGTTTCCGGGCTCACGGCTCAATCGAGCGCCATGGGCGCCATCTCCGATAACATCACGAACGTGAGTACAATCGGATATAAAGGCACCACGGTTAACTTCCAAACCCTGGTGACGAAACAGTCGTCGGCAACGTTCTATTCAGCGGGTGGCGTGCAATCCAAACCGCGCCAATCCACCGATTTGCAGGGCCTGTTGCAAGCCTCGACCTCGCAAACCGATATTTCCATATCGGGCGGCGGTTTCTTCGTTGTGAACGAAGCCAACGTGCCGGGTGTATCCGATCCGTATCTCTACACCCGCGCCGGTTCGTTCATTCAAGATGACCAAGGTTATCTGAAAAACGTTCAGGGCTATTACTTGCAGGGTTGGCCGACCAATCCATCGGGTACGGTTATTCCGGCAAATTCTGACCTGTCCGTCACCAACCAAAACATCATTTCTTCGGATTACCTGGAATCGATCAACCTCAACCGCGTTGGCGGTACGGCGGCGGCGACCACCACGGTGGCCATCGGCGCAAACTTGCCGTCTTCGGCGGTGTCGGGCGATACGCACAAAACCGACGTACAGTTTTTCAACTCGCTGGGTAATGCCAACAACATGTCGGTGGTCTATACCAAGTCCGCAACCGGCAACCAGTGGAATCTGAACATCGCGCCGCCGACCGGAACGGCTGTAACTACCTTATACGATAAGGCAACAACGGCCGCCGTTTATGCCAGTGGCGGCCTGGTCGAGTTCAATGCCATTCCAGCCGCGAACAGCACCATTAAGATTGGTTTTGCCTCCGGCACCGCTACCACCTACACCTTCGTCAACGGCGCCCCCGCCACCACTGCCGAAATTCAGGTTGATGGTGGTAAAACCCTGAGCCAAGTCGTTACGGCCTTGGTTGCTGCGGTAAAAGCCAACGACGATGCGTTCAACGTCGATACCAACCGCATTCACGTCAAATCCGGCGTCACCACCGCCATCGAATTCACCGAAACCGGTGTTGGCGATATTTACGTCAACTTATCCAACGTGTTGAACTCGAACGGCGCCGCCGTAACCAGCCAAACCGGCACCTTCACCGTCGCCCAAAAAGACAACGCCTACAGCGATTACACCATGCTGCGTTTCAACTCTGCCAGCTTGCCCGCCAACGGCGAAACGCTGGTTCTAACCACCGTTCTAGCGGGCACCACCACCACGACCACCTTAACCTTCAGCGACGCGGAACTGGTGGCAGACGCAGATAACCAAATCCGTCGTGATACCTTTGCCAACATGATGACGGATCTCGAAGCCGCCATTGAAGCGCTAATCCCGACGTTGGGCACCCCCAACACCCGCGTTCGCGCCTTCAGCATGGACGGCGTCGCTGGCAATGACACCTTGGCAATCGCCACGGTTAAAGACTTTACCAATACCATCGATGCATCGGGCATCGCACTGGCCGCTTCTCAACCCAAATACGGCGATAACGGTGCCTATACTGATCCGTCCGCGATCTCGGTCGCCACGGCGGCGGGCATCACGTTCAGCGCCGACGGCGTACCGTCCGCATTCAATGTCGGCGCGGTTGAAATCCTCAACTTCTCCGACGGCGCACAGAACATGAATGACGCCAACGGTGAAGGCGACCGCATCGCGCTCGATTTCGGCACCGTGGGCGAGGCCAACGGCCTAACCCAATTTGGCGCAGAATTTACGCCAACGTTCATCACCCAGAACGGGTCTAAATTCGGCACCTTCGCCGGTGTGACCATCGGCCAGGACGGCTTGGTCACGGCGCTGTTCGACAACGGCGAAACGCGCAAAATCTTCCAGATCCCCGTCGCCACCTTCACCAACCCCAACCAGTTGGAAAGCAAATCCGGCAACGTCTGGTCGGCAACCCAGGCATCGGGTGACTATACGTTACGCGTCGCCGACAGCGGCCCCGCCGGACAGGTGGTGCAATCGGCCCTGGAAGCATCCACGGTCGATATTGGTGCAGAATTCACCAACATGATCGTCGTGCAGCGCGCATATTCTGCGTCAACCAAAATCATTACCACCGCCGATCAAATGCTCGAAGAACTCATGCGCACGAAGTAATGGTGCTGTGTTTGCAGGCGGGGCAGAAAGCCCCCCCTCGAACACGCCCCTTGGCAAAAAAACCTTTTAAACAAAAGCCCTTCGGGGCTTTTTTGTTGTCTAAGGGGGTAGGATTAGGCTTTCTTTAACGCGAAACACGGTATGACTTAAACTCACATCTCACTGAATGCATGAGCTATGTCTGAACATACCAAAACGACCCAATCGTCATCCTCAACACCCACCATGACTTTGAGTGATTTGCCCTCAGCGGACACCAAACGCTGGGGCACCGCGTGCAAGGCTAAAGTGGTCAATGCCGTGCGCTCAGGGCTGATTTCTCTGGAAGATGCATGTCGGCGTTACACCTTGTCGGTAGATGAGTTTGTTTCTTGGCAAAGC
Organism: Rhodospirillales bacterium; assembly: GCA_024653965.1. GTDB lineage: Bacteria > Pseudomonadota > Alphaproteobacteria > Rhodospirillales > Magnetovibrionaceae > JANLGW01. The sequence goes on along the minus strand of JANLGW010000020.1, from coordinate 5,574 downwards.
CTTATGGACCAACACGGCGTCGCGGCGCTACGCGTCACCCGCACGCACCAGTTCCGCAAGGGCCGTTAACACGCTATAATTCTGCACCCTACACACCTGAAAGCGTACTGGCATGGCGAATACGTCTTTTTATGAAGCCTACTTTGCTCGCCTCCAGCGCACCCTTGACGCATTGGACCGCGTTGCCATCGGCAATACCATCGACGTCATTCGCAAGGGCTGGCACAATGGAAAGCAAATCGTCGCATTTGGCAATGGCGGCAGTGGACTGGCGGCCCTCCACTTCATCCACGATTGGAACAAAGGCATAACGGATGCCACAAAAATACCGTTTCGTGGCCGTACGCTAAACGACAATATCGGCTTAATCACGGCCTACGCCAATGATGTCAGTTACGATGACGTATTCGCCGAACAGCTAAAAACAATCCTGCAGCCCGGCGATGTCGTGATGGGCATTTCCGGCAGTGGCAATTCTGAAAATGTCTTACGCGCCATCCGTTACGCCAATGATCATGGCGGCGTCACCATTGGATTGAGCGGTTATGCAAATGGGGCGCTGGAAAAACTCGCTCAACACAATGTTTGCACCAACATCCATGACATGCAGATTGCAGAAGATCTGCAAATGGTATTTGGCCACCTCGTGATGCGCGAACTGTGCGGATGTGTCGATTTAAACGATTAATCCACACCTGATTTTCAAGATTTTCAGTGCTGTTTGGCCTCTTCCATAAGCGCCGCGTACACGCGTGCGACCACCCCAGGCCAATCGCGCCGTTTTGATTGGCGAAATAATTTCATGCTTGGATACCAAGGGCTATCCTCACGCTCGCGCAACCAACGCCAGTCTGGGGCATGAGGCAACATCACCCATACCGGCTTGCCCAAGGCCCCGGCAACGTGCGCAACCGAAGTATCGACCGTAATTACCAAGTCCAATTCAGATACCAGCGCCGCCGTATCTGCATAGTCTTCAACGTGTTGGGTCATATCCATGATCGGCCAATCCACATCCGCCAATTGCTTGGCGCTATCGCCAATCTGCAAATTGATAAACGTGCACCCCGGAACTTTTGCCAAAACAGCCAACTGCTCCAAGGGGATTGAGCGTTCACGATCATTGGTGTGATGGGGACTGCCTGCCCATACCAAACCAACCTTAAAATCCTTGATATCGCTCAACAGGGGGCACCACTTTTGTTGCGTCTGTTGTGGCGGAAATAAATACGGAATCTTTGTGGGGATGTCGTCAGCCGTTGGCGAAAGTAAGCTGGGTAAAGACAAAAACGGACACTGCACATCAAAATCGGGCAAAGCATCACCACGGGCGATCACGTCATGTACGTCATGTACGCCATCCACGCTCTGAAACAGGCGCTTTAAGCTATTAGGACATTCCACAATGACATGCCCGCCCCGCCTTTGAACCAACGGAGCATATCGCACAAATTGGATCGCATCCCCAAGACCCTGCTCGACATAAAGCAAGATACGTTTCCCAGCCAACGCCTCGCCGGTCCACAATGGTTGGGGAAAATTACGCCGCTCGGACGGAAATTCCTTAGCCAACCACCGCCATTCATAATGCGCCCAGCCAGCTTTGAATTCACCGCATAACAACAACAGCACGGCCAAATTGTGATGCCCTTCGGGATGGTTAGGATCGATCTCCAAAACCCGCTCGAACGCCGCGCGCGCCTCCTCAACCCGGCCCTGGGCCTGCAAAATGTCGCCTAAGTTGTTGAGGGTCTCGATCACGTCGGGGGAGTTTTGCAAAATCCCCCGGCAAATGGCTTCTGCCTCATCCAGACGTCCCTCCCAACGGTGCAAAACGGCAACGTTATTGAGCGTTTTAATGGATGATGGGTTTAAAACTAAGGCTTTTTCATAAGCCTCAAGGGCATCGTCTGGTCTATGTTGAAAGCGCAGCAGCAAACCAAGGTTCGCCCAACTTTGATCTGATTTGGGATTTACGCGTACCGCATCGCGCAATACCGCCTCAGCTTCACCAAGGCGTCCCATATCTTTCAACGTCAACCCTTTGTTATTCAAAGCATCGATATGCTCTGACTGACGGGCCAACACCTGGTTGTAAGCGGCGACAGCCCCGGTGCCGTTACCCATTTTTGCCAAGACGTTACCTAGATTAAAGTGGGCTAAAACCTGCTCTGGACTAGCCTCTAGAGAAGCCCGATAGGCATTCGCAGCCTCATCAAGCCGACCATAATGCTCCAAGATCACCCCAAGGTTTAGATATGCTTTTGGGTGGCCGGGGTGAAATGCCATCGCCTGATCGAGGTGGTTTAGGGTGGTGGTTAAATCACCCGCCTGCCACGCCGCGATCGCCGCCATGTTAAGCGCTTCGCAATGCTGAGGATCGAGGGCAAGAATGGCTTCAAACGACTTCACGGCGGCTAAATAATCGTCTGCCTGAAGCTGGCGCTGCCCCGACGTGAGCAAGGTCTGAATCTGTTCGTTCGCGGGGGTTGCGTTCATCACTGATCCCAAAAGCGCAAAAAGGGCTAAAACGGAGTTTGAGCGGTTCTCAATCCCAACACCGTAACCGAGACGCGCATTTCAAGACAAGTGAAGCCTATAAAATGGAACGGTGCTCATAAGACAAACGCAAACACGTGCCCGCACTAACGTGCGCACACTCACAAACGCTCATCGCTCACACCAAACTAGACGTCGACAGACGTTCTCGGTGCCGGTGACGTAACCGCGACCGAACCTGCATCAACAGACGAAGACGTCGTTGGCGCTGCGACAGGAACCGCCGCACCAACACTGGCTTCAACTGAAACAGGGGAAGTCGCCGCACCCGAACCTTGATTTGAACCGTGAACCGTCGGCTGCTGATTAGTTGAATCACCGCGTTTATACGCGTCAACAACCTTCGCAGACGGATACTGATTCAAAACCTCGCCCGTAGCACCATCACGGTACTGCAGCACGTAGACACCGCTTTCGGGGTCAACAACGCCTTTGGGGGAGGTTACAAAGTTGGTAACATCAACTTTAGCTGGATGCCCTGCGGCCCCAGTAACGGGCGCAGATTTCGATCCAGAACGAGAAACCCTTGCCGATGCGTTCTCCGCACCGCCAAGCGCAAGGCTTATTGATAAATCGCTCATGGCGTTCACCGTTTCGCTTTCTGCAACAACGTAAGAATTCTATCTTACAGCGCCAAATTTACCTAAAATCATCACAAATTGCAAGAAACATTTCGTTAACCATACGAGATTTGTTGCAGCGAAACACAACTTAAACTCTTCCCCGCCCCATTTGCCGCCCCATGAGGCTCAAAGTCGATCGCGCCACGCGCCCTCTTCAAGCTCTTGCTGATAGGCAAATTTTGCCGCCCTGTTAACGACTTATTCACCACGACGTCTCTAATCTAGGCTTGGATAAGAAGGCTGCAGCGCTAAATGTATGCAACCCGTCCATAAATTAAGCATCTGCCCAGAAGGGGCGAGCGGAAATCTTGGCAACTAAGATAGGGATTCCTCGTGGACGCGCTCCTTCAAACGCTTCGCAATCTAGGCCCAATGCGGCTTGTGATTATGAGTGCCGTAATATTTGGCATGCTCGGCTTTTTCATCTATTTGGCGACGAAGTTCACCTCGCCAACGATGGTGCTCATGTACAGCGGCCTGCAAGGCCAGGACCAATCCGCTATCGTCGCCCAATTGCAAACAAACAACGTTCCCTATGAAATTCGCGCCGGCGGCGCGGAAATCTTCGTGCCGCAAGCCCAAGTCGGGCCGATGCGCATGCTGATGGCAAACCAAGGGTTGCCTGCCGGGGCTTCCTTGGGCTACGAAATCTTTGACAAACAAGGCGCGCTGGGAACCACCAATTTCCAGCAAAACATTTCCTTGGTCCGCGCGCTCGAAGGCGAATTGGCGCGCACCATTCAATCCCTGGGCACCGTGGGCACCGCTCGTGTGCACCTCGTGCTGCCCAAGCGTGAACTGTTCCAACGTCAGCAAACTCAACCCACCGCCTCGGTTTTCTTGAAAATGCGCGGGTCTCAACGTTTAGATACCCAACAGGTTAGCGCCGTTCAGCACTTGGTCGCCGCCGCCGTACCGGGACTGCTGCCGCGCAACATCTCCATCATTGACGATAAGGGTGAATTGCTGGCGCGCGGATTTGAAGGCGATCTCACCTCGCCGGGCCTCGTCTCGCAGCAAACTGACGAACGCCGCCGCATATACGAAGCAAACATGATCCGCACGGTCGAAAAACTTCTGGAAAAATCCGTCGGCTTTGGCAAGGTTCGCGCCGAAATCACTGCGGAAATGGACTTTGACCGCGTCACCACCAACGAAGAAATCTTCGATCCCGACGGCCAGGTCGTCCGTTCGACACAAACCATTGAACAAAACCGCACATCGAACGATCAAGAACCGCTCCCCGTTTCGGTCAACACCAACCTACCCGACGGGCCGGGGTTGGGCGCCGATGCCGCGACGCGCAATGCCGCCGATGCGCGCACGGAAGAAAACGTCAACTTTGAAATCTCCAAGCGCGTCGTCAATCAGGTGCGCGATACGGGTATCATCAACCGCCTGTCCGTGGCGGTGCTGGTCGATGGTGCCTATGAACTGGATGCAAACGACGATCGCACCTACCGCCCTCGCACCGAAGAAGAAATGCAAATGATATCGTCCCTGGTGAAGGGAGCGATCGGCTTTGACGCTGAGCGTGGCGATATCGTCGAAGTCATCAACATGCGCTTCGCCGATGCAGAACTGCCGCCGGAACCGCCACTGGACATGTTCTTCGGCTTCCAAAAGCAAGATTTGCTGTCAATTGCCGAAATGTTGGTCATCTTGATCCTAGCCATTTTAGTCATCTTGTTGGTGGTTCGTCCGCTGATCAGCCGCGCCTTCGAGGCCTTGCCCAGCGCCGCGGCGGCCATGGCCGAAGGTGGACGCATGATTGCCGATCAGGCCCAGTTGGCTGCTGGCGCCTTGGCGGCGCCGCCGTCTCCAGATGGGGCCATGCCGGAAGAAGAAATGTTCGAAGAACTGATCGATATCGACCGCGTGGAAGGCCGCGTGAAGGCCTCCAGCGTCAAGAAGGTCGGCGAAATCGTCGAGAAACATCCAGACGAGGCACTGTCGATCGTGCGCAACTGGCTGTATCAGGAAGGTTAAAGAGCGGATATAAACAGATATGGCCCGCGTTCAAGACGATTACCGCACACTGACCGGCCCGCAAAAGGCGGCGATTTTCATGCTGTCCTTGGGCGAGGAACAGTCGTCGGCGATGTTCGAGCTGATGGACGACGAAGAAATCCGCGAACTGTCGCAGATCATGTCGAACTTAGGCTCCGTCAGTTCCAAGGTGATCGAACGTCTGTTTTTGGACTTCGCCGATCAGCTGTCGACCACCGGCTCATTGGTGGGTTCTTACGATTCAACCGAACGCCTACTGAACAAAGCGCTGTCGGAAGATCGTGTGGCGCAGATCATGGAAGAACTGCGCGGTCCCGCCGGTCGCACCATGTGGGACAAGCTGGGCAACGTCAACGAAGCGGTGCTGGCGAACTATCTGAAA
>JANLGW010000131.1 GCA_024653965.1 Rhodospirillales bacterium | reverse complement strand
GTTTACTTACGCAGCCGGAAAAGCGCCCGTTTATTTTTAACCACAGAGTGCACAGAGACCACAGAGTTGAAATTATCCTCTGTGAACTCTGTGTCCTCTGTGGTGAACATTTCAACGTTGTGCTTGCTTTTTGCGGCAAATTCTGGTATATTTTCCTATTCCCTTGAGCGGGGGTTCGTTAAGGGGTCGGGCGGTGTTTCACGGTTGTCAAATATCGTCGATTTTGTGCAAAAAACAGGGGTTTTGATGACAAAAATGCCCCTGGTTTTGTACAAAATAAAAAGTTAGTTCTTTGAAAATAAAAGATAAAAGTGGTTTCGTTTCGTCACTTTTTTTACGGTTGCGCCTTTTGAGGGCGGATGGGTGAAAAAAGAGGGGGAAATGAGGACCAAAAAGGACGCTGGATTCCCGCTTTCGCGGGAATGACGGGGCGCGGGAATGACGGCGGGAAGGTTTTCAGCGTCCCGCCCGCTTTCGCGCCATACCCGTCCCCGTTTTAACACCCGCCCCGCGTTTGGGTTCTTCGTCGAACAGGTCGGCGAGTTGGCTCATGATGGTGCCGCCCAAGTCTTCGGCGTCCAAGAGCGTTACCGCGCGGTGGTAATAACGCGTGACGTCGTGGCCGATGCCGATGGCGATCAGTTCCACGCTCGATTTGTTTTCGATCCATTCGATCACGTCGCGCAGGTGCCGTTCCAGATAGTTGCCGGGGTTGGAGGACAAGGTGGCGTCGTCCACCGGCGCGCCGTCGGAAATGACCATCAAAATACGGCGCTGTTCGGTCCTCGCCAGCAGGCGGTTGTGCGCCCACAGCAGCGCCTCGCCGTCGATGTTTTCCTTCAAGATGCCTTCTTTGAGCATCAGGCCTAAGTTTTTGTGCGCCCGCCGCCACGGCACGTCGGCACCCTTATAAATAATATGGCGCAGATCGTTGAGCCTTCCGGGGCGTTCGGCTTTACCGTGTTCAGCCCAGTGTTCGCGGGATTTTCCGCCCTTCCACGCGCGCGTGGTGAAACCCAAAATCTCCACCTTCACACCGCAGCGTTCTAAGGTGCGGGCTAAAATATCGGCGCTGGTGGCGGCGATGGTGATGGGCCGCCCGCGCATGGAGCCGGAATTGTCGATCAGCAGCGTCACCACGGTATCGCGGAAATCGGCGTCCTTTTCTTCCTTGAACGACAAGGCCGCGTAAGGGTCGATCACCACGCGCGAAAGCCGGGCGGCATCCAACATGCCTTCTTCCAGATCGAACTCCCACGAGCGCATTTGTTTGGCCAGCAGGCGGCGCTGCAAGCGGTTGGCGAGCTTCGCCACCACGCCTTGCAGTTTATCCAACTGGCGGTCCAACTGTTCGCGCAGGCGGGTAAGCTCCACGGGCTCGCTGAGGTCTTCCGCCGCCACGATTTCATCGAAGCGCGTGGTATAGGCGCGATAGGCAAACGGGGCGGGTTCGTTGGCGGGCCAAGCGTCGTCGCGCTCGGTCGGTCCGGCGGGGTTTTCACCACCCATCATCATGTCTTCGAAACCGGCGTCGCCGTCCAGGCCTTCGATGCCATCGGCGGCGAGACTTTCGGCGCCCATCGCGCCCATGGCTTCCATGTCGCCTTCGCCTTGAGTGTCTTGGGCATCGTCTTTGCCTTCGGCGCTGTCTTCGGGCTGTTGCTCGGCGTCCTGGTCGGCTTGGCTGTCCTCTTGGGTGTCGCTGGGCAGGGCGTTGAGCAGTTCCAGCGCCTGCATCATCGAGTTTGCGGCCTTGGCGAAGGCGGCTTGGTCGTTCATCGCGGCGGCGAGTTTATCCAAATGCCCCGGCGCTTTTTCCATCAGCCAATCGCGCCACAAATTCGCCAGCGCTTTTGCCGCCGGGGGCAAAAGCTCGCCGCTCAAGCGTTCACGCGCCAGCAGCGCCATGGCCTGGGGCAGGTGCGCCATGTCGCGTGTTTCGATGTCGTTATAAGCGCGGGCGTTCAGCGCATGCACGGCGGCTAGGTTCTGCGCCGCGCCCGGATAAAGGCGCGATCCTAAGGCTTCGACCCGCACCTGTTCCAGCGCGCCGAACAGGCGCTTGGCGTCGTCGCCCGGCGGTGTCAGGCGGAAATGCAACGCGCGGTCATGGAAATAAAGGCGCATGGCGGCGGCGTCGGCATTGCCGCGCAGGCGGCTGATGTCGGCAGCGCTTAACGAAGGCTCCGGCTCGGGCAGGGTGACGACGTCGGAGCCGATGGAAGCCGCTTCCAGCCCGCGGGTGAAGCCGATGGTCATGCCGCGTTTGCCGGACATGGCTTTGAGCGTCGCGGCGGTGGCGCGCTTGAGCGTTTCGGATACGGGTTCGGCCTTGGCCATGGCGGGGGTCAGCTTTTTTCGCTGGCCGCCTTGGCGGAGCGTGCCACCGAGCCCGGCAGGTCGACACCGAAGCAGCGCTGGTAATACTCGGCCACGATGGAGCGTTCCAGTTCGTCGCACTTGTTCAAAAAGCTCATGCGGAAAGCGGTGCCGACATCGGTGAAGATTTGCGCGTTTTCGGCCCAGGTGAGCACGGTGCGCGGGCTCATCACGGTGGAAATGTCGCCGTTGATGAACCCTTCGCGGGTCATGTCGGCGACGCGCACCATGGCCGAGACGATCTTGCGCCCGGCGTCGTTGTCGTAAGCCTTGACCTTGGCCAGCACGATGCGCGTTTCGTCGTCGTGCGGCAGGTAGTTGAGCGTGGTGACGATGTTCCAGCGGTCCATCTGGCCTTGGTTGATTTGCTGGGTGCCGTGATAGAGCCCGGTGGTATCGCCCAGCCCGATGGTATTGGTGGTGGAAAACAGCCGGAAATACGGGTGCGGGCGGATCACGCGGCTTTGATCGAGCAACGTGAGTTTTCCTTCGACTTCAAGCACGCGCTGAATGACGAACATCACGTCGGGGCGTCCGGCGTCGTATTCGTCGAACACCATCGCGACCGGGTGTTGCAACGCCCACGGCAAGATGCCTTCGCGGAACTCGGTCACCTGTTTGCCGTCTTGCAGCACGATGGCGTCCTTGCCCACCAAGTCGATGCGGCTGACGTGGGAATCCAAGTTGATGCGGATGGTCGGCCAGTTGAGGCGCGCCGCGACCTGTTCGATGTGGGTCGATTTGCCGGTGCCGTGATAACCCTGGATCATGACGCGGCGGTTGTGTTTGAAACCCGCCAAGATGGCCAGCGTGGTTTCGAAATCGAACTGATAGGTGGGGTCGATTTCCGGCACGTGTTCTTCGCCTGAGGAAAAGGCGGGAACTTCCATGTCGACGTCCAGGCCGAAGGTTTGGCGCACGTCCACGGCGATGTCCGGGGCATTTAGAGGGAATTTGTTTTTCTCGTCGGTTTTGATGGCGACGGTCATGGGAGGTTCCAATTCTTAAAAACTTCGGGGTGGGGTATTATTGCCCGCTTAAGCGCAGCCTTCCAGGTATTTCACCACGACTTGGTATGCGGTGGCGACTTCCTTGAACTTTTCTTCCGCCTCTTTTGCGCCGTTGTTGGCGTCGGGATGGTGGCGGCGGGCGAGCTGTTTGTACCGCGCCTTGACCTGCTCAAGCGTTATCGGCGGGGCCAAGTCCATGATGGCGAAGGCCTTGGCGACGGGGGAATTGGGCGGAAGGGCCCGTTCGCTGGGATCGGGGGTGTGGTCGCCCAAATCGTCGAACAGGCCGAAGCTGTCGCGAAAACGCGCGTTGGCGAAGCTGGCCTTGGCCTTGATGCCGGGTTTGGCGCCCAGTTTCCACGTTTGGCGCTGCCATACGGTGTCGTGGCGCACCACGGCTTCGACTTCGGCGTCGGTCATGCCTTCAAAATAATTCCATGCCTTGTTGTGTTCGCGGATGTGCTCGGCGCATAGCCATACGTGTTCGGCCAGATTGCGCGGGGATTTGGGGGCGTTGAACTCGCCCGTGTCGGCGCAGCCCGGCCATGTGCATTGGGGCGCGCAGGCGTGCGCCTTTTTTGCACGTTTGGTGCTGAAATTGAACGGGGTTTCGAGCCCTTGTTTGCGTGGTTGTATGGCCATGGTCTAAATATGCGATTTTGAAACATGCCTGACAAGATGCAGACTGCAGTATTATTGACGGAACAAAGTCTTGAACCTTGGCTTTCTGCGCTTAAATGGAGAGAGCCGATTGGTCTGATTAAAGGCCAGTTTATCTGATTAAAGGAAAGCCCCGCATGCGCATCCGTACCGCGATGGAAAATAAATTGAAGGCCGCACTGAACCCTGAACGTCTGGAGATCATCGACAACTCCGCCCGTCACGCCGGTCATGCTGGCGCGCATCCCGAAGGCGAAAGCCATTTTAAGCTTATCGTCGTGTCCAGCGCCTTTGAGGGCAAGAGCCGGGTGCAGCGCCAGCGCCTCGTTTATGACGCCTTGGCCGAAGAAATGGCGAACCATGTCCACGCGCTGGAACTGCAAACCCTGACGCCGGCGGAGGCCGCTTAAAAAAGGACGGGCTTTTTCAATGCCCTCGCTCAGTAGTCCAAATGGGCAGGTTGCAAATTTGCCGCAATCATACAAATGATGGGGGCAATTGTTATGGGCAAATGTTGAGGGCGGGGAATTGGTCGGCAGGATTAAAAGCAGTCTGCAGAGCCGTAACGTTACCGTTGGCGGGCATCGGACCAGTCTGCGTTTAGAACAAGATGTTTGGGATGCGCTTGACGAAGTGTGTTCGCGTGAAAACCTGAACATCCATGAACTGTGTACGCACATCGAAACGCACAAATCGGGGCCCAGTCGCACTGCTGCGGTACGGACGTACGTTTTAAGCTATTTCCGGGCAGCGGCATCGGATACCGGCCATATGCGCGCCGGTCATGGTTCATTGAGCCAGGGCGGCGGGGCGAAAAAAAATCGTCCACTCACCGAATTGCGTCCTGTGAATAGATTTTAAGCCGTTGCTTCTGAAGTGAAGGCGGCTTCTTGGGTGACGTCCAGATCGACTTTGAGGTCGATCAGCGCCGCTTTTAACAGATCGCGCATGGACACCATGGCGATAACCTTGCCGGTTTCGTCGACCACCGGCAGATGGCGGAAGTTGCGCACCAACATGAGCTCCACGGCATCCAGCGCATCGTCGCCCGGGCGGAGCGTTGTCGGGTTTTCGGTCATCACATCGGCCAAGCGCGTCGACTGCGGGTTGAGGCCACAGGCCAAGACACGATGGGTCATGTCGCGCTCGGATACGATGCCCGCCAGATTACCGGTGATGGGGTCGGTTATGGCGATGGCCGCAATGCGATGGTTGCTCATGGCCTGTACGGCATCGTGAACGGAAGCCGTTGTATCGAGCGCAATAATTTCCTGTTCGCGGACAATTCCGGGAATGATGTTGCGTTGCATGACCATGGACTAGTCCCTCAGCTCATTTCGTCGTCCACTTGGCCGACGTTTATTAGAATTTTTGCCACATCGTTGTAAAAGAAATGATCGTAAATGTCATGCAACCGTTGCACGCGGTACAGCGAAGTTCAGAAGATTGCGCTTCAATTTACGCGTCGTTAGGGTCGGGTTTAGGCGGGCTGATGCGAATTGCGGTGATTTGGTGGCGGCGGCGGCGCAGAACTTCAAAGCGAAAACCGTAAAACATATAGGTTTGGCCGACTTCTGGAATGCGTCGGGATTCATGCAAGACTAGGCCTGCAATGGTCGAGGCCTCTTCATCGGGAAGCTCCCAATCCAACTGGCGGTTTAGATCGCGGATGGTCACGTCGCCCTGTACGATGACCGAACCGTCGGCGTGAAGATTAACCCCCGGAGCTTGAACGTCTGTTTCGTCGGAAATGTCGCCGACGATTTCTTCCAAGATGTCTTCCAACGTTACGATGCCCATCAGTGAGCCGTATTCATCCACCACCAAGGCGAAGTGTTCGTGACGGTCGCGGAACGCCTGCAATTGGTCCAACAGCAAGGTTTGCTCGGGGATGAACCACGGCGTGGCGGCCATGGCGACAAGGTTCAAATCCTTGAGTTTTTTCAGATTTCCATCCTGGGCGCGCACTTCACGCAGCAGCGCCTTGGCGTGCAGGATGCCGACCACGTTATCCGGATTTTCGCGCCACAGCGGGATGCGCGTGTAGGCGCTGTTTAAGACCAAGGCGATGGCGTCGTCGACGGGCATGTCGGCGTTGATGGTATCGATATCCTTGCGATGGGTCATGATTTCGCCCACCTGGACATCCTGCAAATCCAATACGCTGCGCAACATGATGCTGGATTCACGCGCCTCGCCCTTGGATTCGGTGGTGTGCAGTTCGATCACGCCGCGCAGCTCATCCTCGGGTGAGTACAAGGTATCGGTGGAGTGGGGGTCTGCACCGAACAGCCTCAGCACCACACGCACCACCCAGTTGACGGTTCTTACGAACGGCGTAAACACGGTCATGATGACGTTGATCGGCGGCGCAACCAGTAACGCTACGCGGTTGGCGTGCCGATAGGCATAGGTTTTAGGCATGATTTCCGAGAAAATCAGCACGAGCAGCGTCATGACCACGGTGGCGATGGCCACGCCCGCTTCGCCAAACAGGCCCATCAGCAGGCTGGTGGCCAGCGCGGACGCCAGGATGTTGACCAGGTTGTTGCCGACTAAAAGAGTGCCGATCAGGCGGTCTTTTTTCTGTTGTAGGCGGTTGACCAGGGCGGCGCGGGGGTTGCCGTTTTTTTCCAGTTGGTGCATCAGCGGGCGCGATGAGGCCGTGAGCGCGGTTTCTGAGCCCGAGAAAAACGCGGACAAAATCAGCAAAATTAAAATGGCGGCGGCGATGTAAATCATGGTTGCCTCTAGGGCGTCAGCTCCGGGTCTTGAGCCAGCGTGTGAGCAGTTCGCGCACTGCTTGCTCGGTTACGTCTTGGGTGATGTAGGCTTGGCCGATGCCGCGCGCTAAGATGAAGGTAAGTTTGCCGCTTTCGACCTTTTTGTCGCGGCTCATGTGGTCCATCAATTTATCGGTGGTCCAGGTGGCCGTGTTTAGGCCGGTCAGGTCCGTGGGCAGGCCGACGTCTGCCATGTGCCGGATGGCGCGCGTGGCGTCCTGGCCCGAACACAGGCCCAATTGGTGCGACAGGTCGAACGCCATGGCCATGCCGATGGCGACCGCTTCGCCATGCAGCAGGGTGTCGCCATAGCCGGTTTCGGCTTCCAATGCGTGGCCGAAGGTGTGGCCTAAGTTCAACAGCGCGCGTTTGCCGCCTTCTAGTTCGTCTTCGGCCACCACGCGGGCCTTGGCGGCGCAACTGGTGAGCACGGCGTGGCGGCGCAACGCGTGTTTTTCGTTAACCGGGGTGCCATTAACCAGGGTTTTGCCGTTTTGTTCCAACCACTCGAAGAAGTTTAAGTCGTCGATAAAGCCGTATTTTACCACTTCGGCATAACCGGCCAGCAGTTGGCGGCGGTCTAGCGTTTCCAGCGTTTCGATGTCGGCCAGCACCAGTTTGGGCTGGTAAAATGCGCCCACTAAATTTTTGCCGTATCGCGTGTTGATGCCGGTCTTGCCGCCGACCGAGCTGTCGACCTGAGCCAACAGGGTGGTGGGAACCTGCACGAAGGGCATGCCGCGCAGCGTGATGGCGGCGGTGAAGCCCACCAGATCGCCGATCACGCCGCCGCCCAACGCGATCAGCGTGGTCGAGCGTTCAACCTTCATTTCCAACAAGGTTTCCGTCAGGCTTTCGAGTTGCGCAAAGCACTTGCTCTGCTCGCCCGCAGGCACGGTGATGGCATCCACTTCGATGCCCGCCGATTTTAAGCTGGCGCTTAATCGCGCCAAGTAATGCGGGGCCACCTGGGTATCGGTAATGATCACCGCGCGCGGTCGTTTCAGCAGTGGTTTTATACGTGCGCCCGCGTCGTTGATCAGGCCCGCACCCACGACGATGTCGTAACCGCGATCGCCCAACTCCACGCGCAACGTGCTCGGTTTAGGGGTTAGGGAATTCGGGTTCATGCGTCGGCCCTTAGTGCTTCGATGATGCTGTCCACGGTGCTGTCCAGGGTTTCCGTGTCGGTGTCGATGATGATAGGCGCTTCTTCGTATACGGGGTAGCGCTCTTTAATCAGGGTTTCCAGGGTTTTTCGCGGGTCTGACGTTTTTAGCAGCGGTCTGCCGCCACGCCTCGATGTGCGCTCGAACAGGGCCTCTAGCCCGGCCCTGAGCCATACCGCCGTACCCTTGGCCAAGATTCTGGCGCGGATATCGGAGTTCATGAACGCGCCGCCGCCGGTGGCCAGTACCATAGGGCCTTCGTCCAGCAGGCGTTCCATGACGCGTTTTTCGCCCTGGCGGAACTCGGCTTCGCCGAATCTGTCAAAGATGTCTTCGATGGTGCATCCGGCTGCTTTTTCGATTTCGTCATCCGAATCGATGAAACTTAGCCCCAGTTTTTTGGCCAAGCGCCGCCCAACGGAGCTTTTGCCCGCGCCCATCAAGCCGATCAGCACGATGGGACGGTTGACGTTGGGCTGTTTTGTCCGAGTGTCGGGCACGTTCACGCTCTCCTTTATGCGATTGATCTCTGGAAAGCCACAGGGCTTGCGATATACTGCCGGAAAATCGCCATCGTCGAATCTTAGGTTTGAAACCTAGCATAACGGTATCGAACCGCAAAAAAACCTGGAAGGTTGCGCCAAACTTATGAAACGGATGTCTGTCGTTATTTTCGTCTTATTGCTCGCCGCGATTGGGGGAGGTGTCGTCGTCCTCGCCACCTGGGATATTCCAGCCCCCGTGACCACCGTTGAGAGGGTGCTTCCCGATGAACGCTTCCCGCGCTAATCGCGTTAACCGCACGCTCGTCTTGGCTACAGCCCTGTTATTGGGCGGCGAGGCATTTGCGCAAGGCGGTCCGGTGGATTTGTCGCCGACAGGTTCACAGACTCCCCGTCAGGATCAGCGGCCTATGGAAGCGCCTCTTGAGCCGCCCGTCGATGTTCAGGGCGGGAAAGTCAATCCCTCCGGGATGGGCGGCGCAGTCGAGCAGGAACCTTTAGGCCAGGTGGACCCGGATGTGGCGGGTGTATTGAACGGTGAAAATGGCGGTTTCGGCCCAGCCATGTGGTGGGGGACCGACCGGCGGGTGATTGAAACCTTTATGGCCAAATTGCCGGTGTCGGCGCCGTCTCCGGCCATGCACGACTTGATGCGTCGCCTGCTGCTAACCGGTGCCGAAGTGCCTAAGGGCGGGCAGCCCGGATCGCTGATTTTATTGCGCGCTCAGTTGCTGGCGGCGATGGGGGAATTTCAGGGCGTCACGTCATTGCTCGGCACAGTACCGGGTTCTAGCGCCAACCCAGATTTGTTGCAGGTCGAAATGGACACGCACCTGCTGAACGGCGATGTCACGCACGCGTGTCAGATGGCGCATGAGAACATCGAAAGCCAAGACACCCCCTATTGGCAAAAAGCCTTCACGTTCTGTCAGGCCCAGGAAGGTCAACAGCAGGCGGCCCTTTTGGGACTTTCGTTGTTGGAAGAATTGGGCGTCAACGATCCGGTGTTTTTTCAGTTGGTTCGGATCATTGCCGGTCAAGACAAAGCGGCAGGCAAAGCGCCGGTGCTGGAAACCCTGATCGATCCGACGCCGTTGCATCTGGCGTTGGCGCGGGCGGCTAAGGTGCAATTGCCCGGCGATGTTCTTTCGTCCAATCGTCCGGGTGTGCTGCGCGCCGTCGCCGCCAGTCCAAATGCTGGCGCGGAATTGCGTTTGGAAGCGGCGGAACGCGCAGAAACTGCGGGTGCATTGGAAACGGATGCTTTGCGTCAGCTTTACGCCGGTATCGAATTTAGCGACGACGAATTGAAAAACCCCCTCACTGCGGCGGAAAAACGCTCTGGACCGATGAGCCGTGCGTTACTTTATCGCGCCTTGCTTGAGCAAACCGTTCCTGCCGCACAGGCCGAGGCATTGTCGCACGCTTTGAGTATGGCACGCACGGAGGGGCGTTATGCATCTGCCGCGCGGGCATTTTTGCCGCAGTTGAGCGGTATTGAAGCGTCCTCCGATTTGGCGTGGTTTGCGCCTGAAGCGATCCGCGCGCTTCTCGTTACGGGCCATGCATCGGAAGCGGAGCCGTGGTTTTATCTGTTGAAACAAGCTGCCGGGCGCGATCCGGAAATGGCTCTTGCGTTGGAAAAACTGATGCCGATGGCGCGGTTGGCGGCCTTTTCCGGAGCTGATTCCTGGACCATGGATCGCCTTGGCGAGTGGTGGAATTTTGTCAAAGACACTCCGGGCGCGCGGGAAAATGCCGCGATGTTGTTTTCCACCTTTGATGCAATGGGCGAGTTTGTTCCTGAAAATATCTGGTTGGTGCTGCTGGATGGGCCTGCGCATCAAAGCGTTACGGCGCCGCATCCTTCCGGCTGGTTTTTATTGGAGGGGGCGTCGTCCCAGGCGCGCATCGGTGAAACGGTGCTGCTCAGTCTGGTGATTTCGGGCGACGCCGGGCCCGCGCGTGTCGAACCTATTTTCGCTCACCGGGTGCTTAAGGCGCTACGCAACATCGGGTTGAACGATGAAGCCCGCGCCTTGGCGCTGGAAACCGTCGTGGCGGCGGGGCTGTAAACGGCGGGGGTGGGGGTCGTCATGGGTCGTCGCGCCACCCTTACCGCAGCATTGCCACGCGATGTGGAGATGTTTTTGGAAATGCTGGCCGCCGAACGCGGCGCAGCGGCCAATACGCTGGAAGGCTATCGTCGCGATCTGGCCGACTTTGCCGCTTTTGCCAGCAAACAAGGCCACTCACCCCAAGATGCAAATGCCGCGTTGATCCGCGCCTATCTCAAACATTTGACCGGTCGCGGCATGGCGCCGCGCACCCAGGCCAGACGTCTTTCGGCGTTGCGCCAATTCTTTCGCTTTTTGTTTTCCGAGCGCCTGCGCGAGGATGATCCCACCACTATTATTGACGCGCCCAAGGCCGGGCGGTCGTTGCCCAAATATTTGTCCGAAGCAGAAGTCGACCGGTTGCTTGTCAGCGCCGCCAACCATGCGGGCGCCGATGGCAAACGTCTGGTGGCGTTGATGGAGGTGCTCTATGCCACCGGGCTCAGGGTGTCGGAACTGGTGGGCCTGCCGTTGCGGGCGGTGACGCGTGATGGCCTGATGTTGGTGGTGCGTGGCAAGGGTGGCAAAGAGCGCATGGTGCCGCTTTCCGAACCGGCTCAGGACGCCATCGTTGAATATTTAGGCGTGCGAGCGCGTTTTTTGCCTAAAGGGGAAAGCAAAAGCGCAAAGGGGGGCGCAAAGGGGGGGGCGAAGGATTCGCCTTATTTGTTTCCTTCCCGCGCCCATCAGGGTTACCTCACCCGGGCGCGCTTTGCTCAACTGTTGAAGGAATTGGCCGTCGAGGCGGATTTGGACCCGGCGCGGGTTTCGCCCCACGTTTTGCGCCATTCCTTCGCCAGTCATTTGTTGGCGCATGGCGCGGATTTGCGCGCCTTACAGCAGATGTTGGGCCATTCCGACATCTCCACCACCCAGATTTACACCCACGTTTTGGATGAACGCCTGAAGCGCTTGGTGCAAACGGCGCACCCGCTGGCCGGGAATTGACGGGAGTTTTGCTCAGATACCCCGATATTTCAGGGCTTTATTTCCCCGCCCAGGAACGATATAGACGCTTCTTTCCCAGGCTTTCGTGTGCTAGAAAACGCTTATGCATCACTATCTTGAGTTTGAAAAATCCATCGCCGAACTTGAAGGCAAGATCGTTGAGCTCCGCCACTTAAGCGGCGGGCCGGAGGTCAATATTGCCGATGAAGTGACCCGGCTGCAGGGTAAGCTGGACAAGCAATTGCGCGCCACCTACGCCAAACTTTCGGCGTGGCAGAAGGCCCTGGTCGCCCGTCATCCGGATCGTCCGCATGCGCTCGATTACGTCAAGGCCCTGATCGAAGACTTTACCCCGCTGGCGGGCGACCGCTTGTTTGGCGAAGACGCCGCCATCATCGGTGGGCTGGGGCGGTTGCAGGGTCGCTCGGTCATGGTGCTGGGCATCGAAAAAGGCTCCGATACCGACGCGCGCGTGAAACACAATTTCGGCATGGCCAAGCCCGAAGGCTATCGCAAGGCCCAGCGCCTGATGCAGATGGCCGATCGTTTTGGTTTGCCGGTGGTGACGTTTGTCGATACTTCGGGGGCGTTTCCCGGTGCCGACGCCGAAGCGCGCGGTCAGGCGGAAGCCATCGCCAAGTCGATTGAAGTCAGCTTTCAAATTCGCGTGCCGTTCATCACCGTGATCATCGGCGAAGGCGGATCGGGCGGCGCGATTGCGCTGGCTTGCGCCAATGCGATTTTGATGCTGGAACATTCCATTTATTCGGTGATCTCGCCCGAAGGCTGCGCGTCCATTTTGTGGCGCGATGGGGCGATGAACAAAGAAGCGGCGGAAGCGCTGCGCCTGACCGCCCAGGATTTATTGAAGCTGGGCGTGATCGACGACATCATCACCGAGCCGCTGGGTGGCGCGCACCGTGCGCCTGAAACGGCGATGAAGGCCGTCGGCGACGCCATCGCCAAACAACTGCAGAAATTGGACGCGCTGGACCCCGGCCAACTTCGCGCCAAGCGCCGCCAGAAGTTTCTGGACATGGGCAAGGTGGGCTTAAGCTAAAAGTCGGCGTTTCTCACCGCTTAAATTCTCAAGCCCAATTCTCGATTCTAAGTCCAGCCACTCGCTCGAACTCGCGCCCATTATTAGTGACGAGAACCAGCCCTTGCGCGCGGGCGTGCCCGGCGATCATCAGATCATATGCACCGATGGGCGTTCCGGCGCGTGCCAGTTCGGCGCGGATTTGTCCGGCCTGGACGGCGGCGGCAGCGTCGAAGGGCAGGACTTCGAGCCGCGCGGCGAACGCTTCGACGACGCCTAAGTTGCGTTCCACATTTTGTGAGTTTTCCGCGCCGAAAGCCAGTTCATAGAGCGTCACGGCAGAGATTGCCATGCGCCCAGCGTTGGCGTTGAAGGCGGCGCGCACGCTCTCGGGTCGCGCCTTGATGGCGTAAATGCAGATGTCGGTGTCGAGCAGGTATTTGAGCACTTAGATCGTCTCGCGCTCCTGGGGGGTGGGCTGGGCGCGGGCGGTGAGAAAATCGTCGCTCGTTTGTGGGCCGTCGAAGAAGGCGTCCCATGAGCCCCCCACCGGGGTGACGAGCCGGGCGGAGCCGACCTTGACCACGTCGACCTCTTTAACATGTTCGGGAAACGCCACCGCCTTGGCCAGACGAATGGCTTGGGTCTTATTAGACTTGAACACGGTGGTCTGGGTCATGGCGGGCACCCTTATGGACATGGTATATGTTTAATGTATATACTATGTCGCGCCGATTTTTTCAAGTCTGGCGGTAAGCTTCACGATCCGGGCATCCACGTCTTTAAGGGTATTCCTTACCCCGGTCATTCCGGACGCCCGCAGGGCGAGCCGGAATCCACGGTCTACTTGGTCCTCATTTCCCCCTCTTTTTCGCCCGTCCGCCCCTAAAAGGCGCAAACGTAAAAAAAAGTGACGAAACGAAACCACTTTTCTCTTTTATTTTCAAAGAACTAATTTTTTAAACTGTGCAAAATCAGGGGCATTTTTGATATAAAAACCACCGTTTTTTGCACAAAATCGACGATATTTGACAACCGCGAAACACCCACAGACCCCATAGCGGAACCCCGCTCAAGGGTATAGGAAAATATACCAAAATTTGCCGCAAAAAGCAAGCGTCCCGTGCGTGCGGGAATCCAGAGGGCAACGGCCCGCACTGCCCTTCAACGGGAAAAGAATATCAAGCACTGGCCGAGGGCTTGGAAGGTGCGATTGATTCATGCCGATAATCCCGGTTGGGATGATCTTTACGAAAAACTGATCTGAAGCCGTCATCACCGGGCCAAGCCCGGTGATGACGGCTTCTATCTCCACGGATGGGCCGAACCCGGTGGCGCGTATGGCGGCTTCAGGTTCTACGCCACCTTGCCGTGGCAATGTTTGTATTTTTCCCCGGAACCGCATGGGCACGGTTCGTTGCGTCCCACCCGGCCCCAGGTGGCGGGGTCTTGAGGGTCGCGGTCGGCGGGCGTGGTGACGGGGATTAAGCCTGCGGCCTGCTGCGTGTTGGCGAAGGCTGGGTCTTCGTGGCTTTCGTGCATCTCGGCAGGGCCGCGCGGCGTTAGGCCTTCGGGTGGCAACATCTGCAATTCGACATGCGACAAAATGGTGGTGACGCGTTCGGAAATGTTGTCGAGCAATTCTTCGAATAAACCAAACGCTTCGCGTTTGTATTCGTTGAGCGGGTCTTTTTGCGCATAGGCGCGCAGGCCGATGCCCTGGCGCAGGTGGTCCAGCGTCAACAGGTGGTCTTTCCACAACTGATCCAAGAGCGAGAGATAGAGGCTCTTTTCCACGTCGCGCATGATTTCGGGTCCATACTTGGCGACTTTTTCCGCCATCTTGCGGTCGGCGGCATCGGTGACGCGGGCTAAAATTTCCTGCTCGGCGATGCCTTCTTCCTTAGCCCATTCGGTGATGGGCAGGTTGAGGCTGAAAACGCGCATGACTTCTTCGTGCAGGCCCTGCACGTCCCATTCATGGGCGTAGGCCTTTTCGGGGATGGCGCGGCTGACCAGATTGTTGATGATGTAGTGGCGCATGCCGACGATTTCATCGGCGACGCTGGTGGCGGCCATCAACTCTTTGCGCTGTTCGTAGATGACCTTGCGCTGCTCGTTCATGACGTCGTCGAATTTCAGCAGGTTCTTGCGAATTTCAAAGTTGCGCGCCTCGACCTTTTGCTGGGCTTTTTCCAACGCCTTGTTGATCCACGGATGGACGATGGCTTCGCCTTCTTCCAGGCCCAGCTTCACCAGCATGGAATCGATGCGTTCGGATCCGAAAATGCGCATCAGGTCGTCTTGCAGCGAGAGGAAAAAGACGCTCGCGCCCGGATCGCCCTGACGCCCGGTGCGGCCGCGCAATTGGTTGTCGATGCGGCGGCTTTCGTGGCGTTCGGTGCCGACGATGTACAGTCCGCCGGCTTCGAGCGCGATGTTGCGGTTGGCTTCGATCTCGGCTTTGATCTTGGCGACCGCGCCGTCGTGTTCGGCACCCGGGGTGATGTCGCCCAGTTCACGCAGAATGCGCATTTCCAAGTTGCCGCCCAATTGAATGTCGGTGCCGCGGCCCGCCATGTTGGTAGCGATGGTGACGGCTCCCGGCAGCCCGGCGTCGGCAACGATGAAGGCTTCTTGTTCGTGATGGCGGGCATTCAGCACGTTGTGTTTGACGCCTTTGGTCTTCAACAGGTTCGACAGGTATTCCGATTTTTCAATCGAAACGGTGCCCACCAATACCGGCTGCTTGCGCGCCTGACATTCGTCGATCAGATCGACGATGGCGTCATATTTTTCTTTGGCGGTGCGATAGACCACATCGTTTTGGTCTTTGCGCACGCAGGGGCGATGGGTGGGCATTTCCACCACTTCGAGTTTGTAGATTTCCGAAAACTCGCCCGCTTCGGTCATCGCCGTGCCGGTCATGCCCGCCAGCTTGGGGTACATGCGGAAATAGTTTTGGAACGTGATCGAGGCCAGAGTCTGGTTTTCGTGCTGGATGGTCACGCCTTCCTTGGCTTCCAGCGCCTGGTGCAGGCCTTCGGAGAAGCGCCGCCCTTCCATCATGCGTCCGGTGAATTCATCGATGATGACGACTTTATCGTCGACAACGATGTAATCGGTGTCGCGCGCATACATATGATGGGCGCGCAGCGCCTGATTGATGTGCTGCACTAAAGATACGTTGGCGAGATCGTACATATTGCCTTCGCGCATCAGGCCCGCATCGCGCAGCAATTGCTCGGCATGTTCGTTGCCGTCTTCGGTCAAGGTTACGGCCTTGGCTTTTTCGTCTTTTTCATAGTCGGCTGGAGTGAGCAACGGAATCAGGGCGTTGACGGATTTGTACATGGCCGAGCTGTCTTCGGCCTGGCCGGAAATGATCAACGGCGTGCGCGCTTCGTCGATGAGGATCGAGTCCACTTCGTCGACGATGGCGTAATTGAAGTTGCGTTGCACCATGTCGCCTAAGCGGAACTTCATGTTGTCGCGCAGATAATCGAAGCCGAATTCGTTGTTGGTGCCGTAGGTGATGTCGCAGGCATAGGCCGCCTGACGCTGGGCGTCGTTCAGTCCATGCACGATGCAGGCAGAGCTGAGGCCTAGGTAACCATAAACCTTGCCCATCCATGCGGCATCGCGGCTGGCTAGGTAATCGTTGACGGTGACAACGTGTGCGCCTTTGCCTTCCAGGGCGTTCAAGTAGATTGCCAGGGTGGCGGTCAGCGTCTTGCCTTCGCCGGTTTTCATTTCGGCGATCTGGCCGCGATGCAGCACGATGCCACCCATCAGCTGCACGTCGTAATGGCGCTGGCCCAGGACACGTTTGGCCGCCTCGCGCACGGTGGCAAATGCGTCGGGTAAAACGTCATCGAGGCTTTCGCCCGCGGTTAAGCGTTCGCGCAGCCACGGCGTACGGGCTTTCAGCGCGTCGTCGCTGAGAACTTGTACTTCGGGTTCCAGGGCGTTGATGGCGTCGACGGTTTTATGCAGGCCCTTGACGTAACGTTCATTGGCCGAGCCGAAAAGCTTTTTGGCGAGAGCGCCGAGCATGGGCGGGGATACCTTGGCAAGTGGGTTGAGACGTGACGGCGAGCGGTCATCCCCCGTCGCCCCAGTCGGTGCCCAAGAATTAGAGAGGCCCGGTGCGTCTGTCAACGGATGGTGGGCAATATGGCTGCCTTTTTTTGCCCATTAAGCCATTTGCATTGATCCAAATTCAGGAAACAAACAGTTTTATGGAATTGTCACTTGACTCCGACAGGGCGACGAAAGAAAATCGGCCTATCAGAAAAGGGGCCGCAAGTGCCCCTAAAAAAAGGCCTTTTTCGTTTCGTTTACGCAATAAAATACGAAAGGGAGCCAATACGATGAAGCTTTTGTGCCTGGGTAAGGTCGCCGGTGAGTTTGGCGTCACAAGATTGGTGATAACGCGAATGGCTGGGCGTTGGTTCGCAGAGAAAACAGCACTCCGTAGGGGCTGTTTTTCTTAAATAGAGGAGACCGGGACATGAAACCTTCACAATTTGGCAACATTCGTGTTGTGTTAGCTGAGCCCAAGACGGACTTGCGCAAAACCTTAAAGCAGTGTCTTCAGGACCATGGCTTTTACAGCATTTTGGATACGGGCAATCTTTCGCAGGTGTCCGGTGCGGTACGTGAAGGTAACGTTGATTTACTGATCGCTGACACGTCTCTTCCCGAAGGGGATTTTAACGCTTACGTCTCGGAACTGCGTCATGGAAAACATGGCTACAACCCATTTTTGGTGTCTATTACGCTGGTCAGCAACCCTAACCGCGCCTCCGTGCAAGCTGCAATCGATTCCGGTACCGATCACGTTTTAGCCAAGCCGTTCCAACCCGATGCCATGATCGGTCATGTGTTGGAACTTACCCACAGGCGCAAGCGGTTTGTGGTGACCACCGATTATATCGGGCCGGATCGCCGTTCCGGGCGGCGTCCGGGCACCATGGAAATTCCACAAGTCGAAGTGCCTAACGCGTTGCGCCAGCGCATGACGGGGCAAATGAGCGAAGGTGTGCTACGCCGTCATGTGGACGCCGCCAAGGGGCGCATCAACGAGCAAAAAGTAGTCCGCCACGCCTTCCAAATTGGTTGGTTGCTGGAACGCCTGCTGCCGGAAATTCATGTGACGAGCAAATCGGATGAGTTTAAAGCGCATATGCAACGCTTGAGTTGGGTGGCTGAAGACATGTCTTTGCGCATTAAATCGACCCGCTATGCGCATGTCGCCTCGATGTGCATGACGTTGAAGAGCATGGTTCATATGGCGACGAAGGATTTTGATGAACACGATATTCGGATGTTGCAAAAAATTGTCGAATTGATCACCGGTGCATTTGATCCGGAGCGTGAAGAACAAGGCGCTGAATATGTTCGTAATCCGAATATCCGTTCTTCGGCGATCGAAGAGGCAGCCCGGGTTCCCGCAGCAGCCACCGCCTGAGGACAATTCGGGTCAACGGTTTGAGGAAGTGCTTAACCCACGGCTGGGCTAGAGTGCGATCGCACTCTAGAAGTTCACGGTCAGCTGGGCGCTGCCATAGTGATCGGCCTTGCCTTGGGTTTTGAATTCGCGGGTGCGGTTCACGATATTGACGCTGGCGCGCACTGCCGTGATGCGCCACGTCTCGGGCAGAGGGACGTGGACCGTAAAACCCGAGCGCGCCTCGATGATGAATAGGTTTTTGTCGACACTGGGACTATCTGTAAAGGTGTTGCCGTCCAAGAAGATGTCCCGTGCCACCCCGCGCACTTCGGCGCCGATAAACGCCGAGTAGGTGATTTCTCGCGGGCGTTTGTGCGGCAGTGCGAAGGTGCCGAAAATGGGGCCGAAATCTTCAGCCAAATTTTCCCCCACCCGGGCGGTCGCGCCGACCCCTGCCCCGGTGCGCACGTTGCCCAATTGGGCCGTGCCATGGCCGATGAGGTCCGTTTCCAGCCAATCCGATCCATAGACCAAACGGGGGTCCGATCGCATCTTGTAGGTGCGAGTCGCCAGCAAACCGATTTCATCGTCGATCTGGCTGCGCCAGCCGTGGGAGATGGGCGAGTTGATCAGGCGGTGAAAGGCATTTTGGGTTTGTCCGGCGTGGGCGGAAGGACCGACGACGCCAAGGTCGAGCTCCATCGTGTCTTGAGTATTTTTATAGTCGTTTTGCACGGTTAGGCCGACGTAAGTCCACCCTGCGTAGGGGCGGTCTTGCGGGTCTGGGGTGAAAGTTTCGACATCTTCCGGCGTGTACATGTCCTGGCCGAGGGTCCACCCGGCGCGTAGCGCGCTGTGATCCGTAAAGCCGAAAATATCCGCTAACGTCGCGCCGGAGTCTTTGATCCATCCGGCGGGCGTGTCTGCGGTATAGGCGATGCGCATGCCATTGGTGTAGTGGCGATCGGTGTCGACCACCTTGTCGTTATCCCATTGGATCAGCAGCGCCCCGTTGTTTTCACCCGCGAGCGCTGGTGCGGACGCAAATGTGGCGCAAAGGCTGGATACCGTTAAGGATAGGATGAATCGGCGGGACATACGGATGAGTCGGATCGCGTTGTTTCGGGGTGAGGCGCAGTTTACGTCAATTGGTCGTTAGGATCATTATAAATTCGGCTATGTAAAGGAACGGTGACGTTGTAGCTCTTGTGCCTGATGGCGTGATGTGCTTTATGCAAAAAGAGGAAAATTTGAACAAAACCGCCAGCGGACGAGGATTAAGAGGAAATATTGATATGACTGTTAGGGGGGGATTTTTCGCCGCGCTGATTGCCAGCTTGGTTGCCTCGGCGGGGTTCGCCATTCCGGCTGTGGCCGAAGATAACGACCCACTCGTCGCCGAGGTCGATGGGCACGAAATTTATTTGTCCGATGTAGAAAGCGCGCGCAGCCTGCTGCCCCCCCGGCTGCAAAGCCAGTCGCTAGAGACGATCTATCCGATTTTGGTCAATTCGCTGATCAATTCGTATTTGGCGGCGGAGGAGGCGCGGGATATGGATCTGCACAAAAAGCCCGAATATGAAAAACGTATGGAGCGCATCGGCGACCAGCTTCTCGAACGCATGTTGTTGAGCCAAGTGATCGAAGCGCAAATCACCGATGAGCAGGTGCAAAAACGCTATGATGAGCTTCGCGTACAGGCCGAAAACTCCTTTGAGCTGCACGCGCGGCATATCTTGTTGGGAACCGATGATGCCGCCCGGATGGTGCTGGAAAAATTGCAAGCCGGTGAGGATTTCGCCGCCTTGGCTAAAGCGCATTCCATTGACTCTAGTGCATCTTCAGGCGGGGATTTGGGCTGGTTCGGCCCCGGAGACATGGTGATCGCTTTTGAAGATGCGGCAATGGCTTTGTCGCCCGGTGAAACCACGCAGGCTCCCGTGCAAACCAAGTACGGCTGGCACATCATCAAGGTTGTAGAGCGACGCCCTTTGGTTATTCCGAGTTTTGAAGAAGCGCGTCCGGCGATTGCCAATGAGTTGGCGGCGACGGCGGGCAAGACGTTGATGGAAAAACTGCGGGGCGACGTAGACATAACGCAGGTGGATTGGGCGGAGCTGAAAAAAGAGCTGCCGCCAGAGCCGCAGCCAGAGCCGCAGCAAGAGCCGCAGCAAGAAGCGAAATAAGCTTAAAAGTTGGAAGTTGATCATGGCAAAATATGAAAAATCGCCGCTGGCGCCGGAACGCTTTCCTACTTTGGGCGGAATCGCGGGCGTTAAATTCTCCACCGTTCAGGCGGGCATCAAATACAAGGGCCGCACCGATCTGATGCTGGCCGAATTTGCGCCCGGCACGACGGTGGCCGGGGTGTTCACCAAATCGCTGACCGCGTCTGCGCCGGTGCTGAAGTGCCGTGAACATCTGACGGGCGGTTCGGCGCGTGCGCTGGTGGTGAATTCCGGCAACTCCAACGCCTTCACCGGGCGGCGCGGCGAGGAATCGGTAGATCATATTTTGACCGCCGCCGCCGATGCGGTGGGCTGCGAAGTGGGGGAAGTCTTTTCCGCTTCCACCGGCGTGATCGGCGAACCATTGCCCCATGATATCGTCACCGCTGCGCTGCCGGGACTAAAGGCCCAACTGGGCAGCGCCGATTGGGAAGCGGCGGCGAACGCCATCATGACCACCGACACCTACCCTAAGGGCGCCACGCGCACGGCGGAAATCGGCGGTGTTACGGTGACGATCAACGGCATGGCCAAGGGCTCGGGCATGATCGCGCCCGACATGGCGACCATGTTGAGCTTCGTCGCCACCGACGCGGTTATCCCCTCGGCGGTGCTTCAAGCCTTGCTGAGCGACGGCACGGACAAATCGTTCAACGCCATCACGGTGGACAGCGATACTTCGACCAGCGATACCTTGATGGTGTTCGCCACCGGTCAGGCGGGCAACCCGTCACCCGCCAGCCCTACCGATCCTCTGATCGCGGATTTTAAACGCGCGCTTGACGATCTGTTGCTGGATTTAGCGCATCAGGTGGTGCGTGACGGTGAGGGTGCTACCAAGTTCGTCGAAATCACCGTCACCGGGGCGGATGGCGACTTGGCCGCCAAACGCATCGCGTTGTCCATTGCCAATTCCCCTCTGGTCAAGACCGCCATCGCGGGCGAAGACGCGAACTGGGGCCGTATCGTCATGGCAGTGGGCAAGGCGGGGGAAAAGGCTAACCGCGATAAGCTGGGCATCGTTATTGGCGGCGTCCAGGTGACCCACGACGGCATGCGTGTCGAAGGCTATGACGAAGCTCCCGTCGCGGCGCACATGAAGGGCCAGAACATCATCATCACCGTCGATGTCGGTGTCGGCATCGGCCAAGCCACGGTGTGGACCTGCGATCTGACCCACGGTTACATCGCCATCAATGCGGATTATAGGTCGTAAGGCATGTCGGAAAAAGGCTGCATGTCGGCATTGCAGGCGGTGAACATCACCGTTATCGAAGCGCCGCGCTTGCGTTTGCGCCGCTTAACGGAAGATGACATTCCGGCTTTGTTATCCGGCGCGAGCCCGTGGGAAGTGGCGCGTTATACCGCGCACATTGCCCATCCTTATAGCGAGGCCGATGCGCGTGAGTTTTTAAGCGGCGCGTTGATGGATCGCAATGCCAATACCCGCCACGTGTTCGCCCTGGAAAAGCGCATCGGCGGCGATCTGATCGGTTGCATCGAAGTCAACATGGGTTATGGCGGCGACACCTTCGGTTATTGGGTCGGCGTCGATCACTGGGGCCAGGGTTATGCAACCGAGGCGGCGCTGGCCATGTGCCGGTTTGCGTTTCAAAACGCGGGCAAGGACGAACTGTGCGCCGCCGTGCATCCCGACAACGGCGCTTCCTCGCGGGTGCTGGAAAAAGCGGGCTTCGTTTATGACCGCGTTGAGTCCAACTTGTCCGGGCGCTGCGCATCGGTTGCGGCGCGTGTTTATCGTCTGACGGCTAAGGATTGGTTTGCCCGCGAAGCGGCCAAGCCGAAGCTGCTGGTGAGCGCGGTGGCGCTGGTCGACGCCGACGGGCGGGTACTGATGGCGCGGCGGCCAGAAGGCAAACCGTTGGCCGGTTTGTGGGAATTTCCCGGCGGCAAGGTGCATGACGATGAAACGCCCGAAGCCGCCCTGGTGCGCGAAGTGCACGAAGAACTGG
The DNA here is from genome assembly GCA_024653965.1 of Rhodospirillales bacterium. Classification (GTDB taxonomy): domain Bacteria; phylum Pseudomonadota; class Alphaproteobacteria; order Rhodospirillales; family Magnetovibrionaceae; genus JANLGW01. The sequence goes on along the minus strand of JANLGW010000131.1, from coordinate 13,276 downwards.
GCATCGACATTTCGCAAAGCTGCCTTGCCCCGCTGACCTTTGCCAGCCATGCCTATGAACACTTTCACCTGATCATGCCGCTTTATGTGTGTCGCGTGTGGCAAGGCCAGGTGACGGCGCGCGAGGGTCAGGTGCTCAAATGGCTGGCGCCCAATCGCTTGAGCACGCTGCCCATGCCGCCCGCCGACATTCCGTTGGTGGCGATGCTGATGGACGTTCTGTAGGGGAACGCTTAACATTCGTTTCATGAGCGACAAAATCTACACCGCCTGCGTCTTGGTCATCGGCAACGAGGTGCTCTCGGGCCGCACCCAAGACGTCAACATCAATCACTTGGGCAAAGAGCTGACGGCGCTCGGCATTCGTTTGATGGAATGCCGCATCATTCCCGATATCGAAGGCGAAATCGTCGATGCGGTGAACCATTGCCGCGCCAAGTACGACTATGTGTTCACCACCGGCGGCATCGGCTCCACCCACGACGACATCACCGCCAAATCCATCGCCAAGGCGTTTGGCCGGGAATTTTGCATGCACCCGGTAGCCGAGCCGATGTTGCTCAAGCATTATGGCGAACGCGCCAATGTCGCGCGCATGCGCATGGCGATGACGCCAAAGGGCGCGGAACTGATCGACAATCCGGTCAGCCGCGCGCCGGGTTTTAAGGTCGAAAACGTCTATGTCATGGCGGGTGTGCCGCTGATCGCGCGCGCCATGTTCGACGGCGTCAAGGCATCGCTCAAGGGCGGCAAGGTTTTGGCCTCGCGCACCATTTCCACCACCGATCTGTCGGAAGGCATGTTGGCCGATGAACTCAGCGCCGTACAGGACCAGCACCCAAACGTGGACATCGGCTCCTATCCGTTTTTGAAGCTGGGCGGTTTCGGCGTCAATTTGGTGGTGCGCGGCGATGACCCGGCCAAAATCGATGCCGCCTGCGCCGATCTGATCGCGATGGTGCAGGCCTTGGGTGGCCACGCCATTGATGGCGACACCAAAGGCGAAGTGCCGAAATAGGTTTGTTATCGTCGTTCGATAAACGCCTGCACGTCCACACGCTCTTGCCAGCCGTGGCGCACCAGTTCCGGGTCCAGGTGTTCTTCTTCCGCATAGCCGATGCACAAATAGGCCACCAGTGCCCAGTCTTGGGGGACGGTTAAAATGCGGTCGATTTGCGCGGGTTCCAGGATCGATACCCAGCCCACGCCTACACCCCGGGCGCGCGCCGCCAGCCACAACGTATGCACCGCCATCACTACCGAATACTGCAGCGTTTCGGGCATGGTGCGTTTACCCAGGCCGTGGCCCATCTGGGTTGCCAAGTCGCAATAGACGGCCAGCTGCACCGGGGCCTGATCCATGCCCGATAGCTTCAACTGCGCGTAAAGCTTGGCTTGTTCGCCATCAAAATCGTTGAGCGCCTGGGCGTTGCAGGCGGTGAAATGCTCGCGCACTTGGCGGCGGATGGTCTCGCTTTCGACAAACACGAATCGCCACGGCTGGCTGTTGCCTACCGACGGCGCCAACGCGGCCAGGGCCAGCAGATCATCCATCAGGCCGTCGGGCAGCGCATCGGCCCTAAAACGTCGCACGTCGCGCCGCCAGCGCAGCAAAGCATCCATTTCGGCCTGAAAATCAGGACCGAAATCAGGACCGAAATTGGGGCCGAAATCAGGGCCGAAATTGGCGCTTGCAAGCGGCGAGGGGCTAGGGGGTTCGTGGCTCATGCCCGGCACCTTAAATCCGCCGGGCGGCGCTGGCCACCGTAAAGATTGTCATTTGGGCGTTTTAGCGCCTTGCCAGGGCGGGCCTGACGCAATAGGTTCTTGTCGCTCAGCCGAAAAATTGGCGGCTTTGAGCGAAGTCATGCGGGCGTGGCGGAATTTGGTAGACGCGCCAGACTTAAAATCTGTTGGGAGCAATCCCGTGCCGGTTCAAGTCCGGCCGCCCGCACCATTATCTTTCAATGCGTTAGCCGAAAGTTCAACGGAACCTGATTTTTGCAGAGCGTCCTTGCGGAAGCCCGGCGGAAGCTTGAGAGCCGTCCACACCATCACGTCAAGTGTACAATCGTTTTTCCGCCCGGTCTTGATTGGGCGTCATATCAAATTAAGGTGGGTCACCGCGCATCGCTCGATGGTGACCCCAAGGGGGTCGCTGGCGTCGAGTGTGAAAATGCCATCCAAAAAACGCGATAAAGATCGTGGTCGCGATGTGGACTAAGTTACAGCATTAAAAGTCTGCCACATAATCCACCCGTTCAACCGTCACGGTGCGAGCCTATCAAGATAGGTGGAGTTGCGAAGGAAGAAGAGAAAATATGGTTCGACTATATCCAGTGTATGAGTTCCAACTTAATCTGACACCGCGCCCTTTGGTAAGGGTGAGGCGACAGTTCACTTACTCGTACCCTGTTTCGCTTGCTGAAGGTCTCTCTTCGGTTTGCAACACGACGCGCTGTCGGAATACCTCGTAGGATGTGGCGTCCTTGTCTTCGTAGCCGATGCGTTTACGACGTTTTTCATCGACCAGGAAATACTGCACCACGGCTTCCAGCGCTGCGGGCCGTGGATTTTCGGCAACGGAAAACTCGATGTCATATGCGCGCGGTTGCCCTCTTTGCAGCCGCGTATCCCACAGGTCGATGATGAACGGTCGCCAAAGAATGGTGCGTTTGAGCGTATGGTTATCTTCTTCCGCGACATCGCCCTCGCGGTTCAGCACGCGCAAGCTAACCGTGAGGTGCCGGTCAGGAGTGCCGGTGGGTAGATAGTGGGCGGCTCCGACGTTGGTGATGGTCAGTGTAAACTTCCGTTTTTCCGGTCCCGACGGCGTTTTCTCCAGCAGTTCGATGGCAAGGCCGCTTTTCACCATCTCTGGGTCGTGCCCGCCGCGCCACAGATGTCGGCGCACGAGACGGCCCTCACCGCCCTCGACAAGGGGACGTTCGACAAGGGGCATGTGGCATTCGACGCACCCGAGAGACGCCGTGTCAGGCGCGACGATTTCCCCCGACGAACCCACCTTGGGGGCAGCGTTTTCCTTTGCCGTTGTGGCTGCATGCGTCGTTTGAATTTCGGCGACCGTGCCGCAGGGGGGGAATTTGAAAAAAGTATCCCATCGTTCACCAGCAACGACGTGGCAGCCTGCGCAGATTTGATTGCCGTCCTCGATTTTTTCTACTGGATGAGCCGCCGAACTGCTGCCAAAGGGTCCAATGATCTTGCCTTCCCTGAGGTGGCAGACGGTGCAGGTCACGCCTTCGTGCTGCAAGGCGCGATCGAAATCCGGATTGGGTTCCAAGATCGGGTCCCATTTATCCGTGTCGCGGAAACCGAGCACGAGATTTTCCTGTTGACGGTCGAGCGGAGTATGGCAGTTAAGGCAGATCTGCTGTGATCCGTCGAATTTAAAATCAACCTGGAAATAGGGGTCGGTCCAAGCCTGGCTGTGGATAGAGGTTGCCCATTCATCAAAAAATTCCTGATGACAGCCGGCGCATTCCTCGGCTCTCAAAGTTTCCAGGGATTTTGGAATTTTAGCCGTTGAAATGGGGCGCTCGAAATGCCCCGAGACCACGAAGATGTTCATCGGCCGCACGAAGCGCCATGCCAAGAATGCAACGGTGAGCAAAACAAGACCGATGATGATGGTGCGCTTTAAGGTCATGGCGGCTTTACGGTTTCTGGGTCAATGGATCATTTATGTTGAGACATTGTCACCATGAATGGGTTTCGCATATTGCCGTGATTGAACATGGCGGTCGCGTTCCGAAGGACTTCGAATATCACCGCGGCAAGAGATGGTACACCTTGCACGGTTGCCGCGACAGCAACATTGTCATTGACAACGGCAAACGCCATGCTCGTTATTCAGCAGCAACGGTAGGGGATTTCATGTTCGAGCGGATCAGTAATTTTCTGGTTGGGGAAAGGAGCGGAACACATGAGGGCCGCAAAGTTTTCGGACGCCCCAAAGGCATTCATTTTGAAGCAAGGTGATGACGGCATGCCAGTTGCGGAGATCTGCGGCAAGGCCGGGATTAGCTAGGCGACCTATTTCAATTGGCGCAAGAGATACGCGGGCTTGATCCTAGCGAAACCGTTCCCGGCGGATGCACTCTTGGAATGTGTTAACGCGTGTCTAGCCGGGAGCTAGGCTCAATGGGTGGGCCGGATCGCATCTGGAGGCAGGGTTTGCTGAAGGCGCGCGATCAGTGCTTCTAGTTCGCGGATGCGCTGCTCTGCCCGTTGCAAGCGGCGCTGGTCGGCGGTGCGTTCGTAATGCAGCTCGCTGGTGAAGCGGATCAGGCGTTCGAATTCATTGTACGGTGCTTGCAGGGTGCCGAACTGTCCCTGGCTGAACACGACCGGGGCTTCGGTTTTGGGCAGGGTGGCGATGAAATAAGGGTTGGTGAGCGTTTGCGCCACCGCCGACGTGGCGGCGGGCGGAATTTCCGCCACCGTAACCTCTAGGTACCAGTCGCGGTCCATCACCTGGGCAATGTCCGCCGTGTAGCCATCGGTGGCGCGGGTGCCGAGCAGTGCGGCCACGGCAATATTTTGCGTGAAGTCCGGCATCTGCGTGGGGGTGAGGCGTGCCGCGCTTAGAAAGGTGCGCCAGTCGTCCGCGTTGCGCATCACGAACACACCCGGTCTGCCAGGGCCAGGCAGGCTGCCCTGGAACATGATGGTGGGCAGCAAGATGGTCTGGGTGTCCGCCGGGGTGGCCGCTGCGGGCGGGATGGTGGACGTGATGGCGAGCAGGGCCATGGCAATGAGGGGCGCAACGAGGTGCGGGACGAATCGGATCAGGGTCATGACGGCAGCATATCACGAAGGGGAAAGGCGGGCGCAAGCCCTCTTTGCTCAGCGCGGGTCCGGCGGATATTTCCAATAGGTCCCTGCCACCAACAGGGCGAAGGCGGCGTAAATAATGGCGAAAACCCATAGCGGTGCTTCAAAATAGAGCAGGCGTTCCAGCCAGGTGGCGATGAAACCCTCTGCATAACCCGCTTGGCCCGCGCGGGCGCGCAACTCGGATTCCCAAAGCGTCAGCGGGCACCATTGGTCTAAGGCGGCGAAGACCAAGATGATCGTGATGGAGACAAGGTGGGCGCGGCGCAGCAGCGCGTGGCGTGTCCATGCCCAGCCGCACGCCCATCCGGCCAGGATCAAAGCCTCGCCGCCGACGACAAACAACACGATCAGGGCGTGGCCAAGGCCCACCACATCGGCCCACAAGGCGGGGTTCATGGGCCATGATAACACAGGTTTTTTGCTTGAGGTTTTTAGGCCTTTGGCCGCCCCTGGCATTGCGTGAAAAACGGCTTATATTTTGACCATCTGCAATTAAACCGAGGCCGCGATGTCCAATCCCTCCGACCCTCAGCCCGAGCCTGAAATCCTTCCGCCCGGCCAGGAGCACGGTTACAAAGAAAGCGAGGTGCGGCGCGCCAGCGGCCCCGGTGTCGACGGCAGCATCGAAGATTTAGGCCGGCAGGTTTCCGGCCTCATGCGCCATCCCTTGAGCATGCCGCGTGTGACGTATGCGCTTTACGCCGTGTCGGTGGTATCGGGCTTTCCCATGCTGGTGGGCCTGATTGTCGCTTATGTGGTGCGAGGTGAAGCGCCGCACTGGCTGCAAACGCACTACACCTTTTTGATCCGCACCTTTTGGTATTTCATCGCGCTGGTGCTGATTGGCGTTGCGCTGGCATTTTTGCTGGTCGGTTTCATGCTGCTGTGGCTGTTGCCGCTGTGGCTCGCCATTCGTGTGGTGCGCGGTTGGCTGTTGCTGGAAAATAAAAAACCGATCCCCAACCCCGAAAGCTGGCTGTTCGGCTGAACCGCGCGTGAATCCGCTTGTCATGGCTATGGCGCTTATGTTCCCCTAGTTGGGAAGGACATGCGTCTGAGGGGGCGGATGGAAAGGGGTGTCTATGCAGGCCACGTTGACACACGCCACCGATTTCCAGATGGGCATGACGTTCGCGGTCATCATCGCGGCGTTCGTGTTGTACGCTTATGAAAAGATCGCCGTCGAGGTTACCAGCCTCGGTGTGTTGTGCGTGCTGATGATCTTCTTTCACCTTTTTCCCGTGCCCATCGGTGCGGATGGCGCAGGCAACGCGCTTAGCCCCCAGGCCTTGCTGGCAGGCTTTTCCAACCCGGCGCTGATTACCGTATTGGCGTTGCTGGTGATCGGCCAAGGCATGGTGCGCACGGGCGTGCTGGATATGGCGGCGCGCGTGATCTTGAACGTGTGCGGTTCGGCATCTTGGATATCCATCGCGGTGGTGCTGCTGACCATCACCGTGGTCAGCGGCTTTCTCAACAACATTCCCGTGGTGGTGATTTTCATCCCCATCATGCAGGCGGTGGCGGAACGCTTCGATCTGCCGCCTTCCAAGCTGATGATGCCGGTCAGCTTCGCCGCCATTTTGGGTGGCATGACGACGCTGATCGGCTCGGGCTCCAACCTGCTGGTCAATTCGGCCCTGATCAACATGGGCGAACGGCCCTTCGGTTTTTTCGATTTCACCGTGCCGGGCTTGGTGCTGGCGGGCATCGGGCTGGTGTTTTTGCTGGTCGTGGCCCCCTGGCTGCTGCCCCGTCGCGAAGGCATGGCGGAAGAGTTGGCGGGCAACGCTTCGGGCGGCAAGCAATACATCGCCCAGGTGACGGTGGGCGAAAGTTCGCGTCTGGTGGGCTCTCAGGCGATCGGCGGCATCTTTCCCGCCCTGGGGCAGATGACGCTGCGCATGGTGCAGCGGGGTGAAGAAGCGATCTTGCCGCCGTTCGAGGATTACACCGCCCGCGCGGGCGATATATTGGTGGTGGCGGCGATGCGCAAAGAAATCGCCGAAGCCCTGGCGCATCACGAAAAAGGCCTGTACCCCGATATCGAGAGCGCCGCCGCGGGCGCGGTGCGCGTTACCGCCGGGGGAGGAAACGGCGAGGGCGAAGAAATCGACGTCAGCGCGCAGGAGGAAGCGGGTGAAATCGACGATATGCCCTGGCACGGCGGCGAACGGGTGCTGGCCGAGGCCATGATCCCGCCTGCTTCGCGCATCATCGGCCAGACTCTGTCGCAGGCGGGCTTTCGGCATAAGACCAATTGCATCGTGTTGGGCGTGCAGCGCCGTTCGCGCATGATCCGCGCGCGTATGACCGACATTCGTATGCAGGCCGGTGACGTGTTGTTGGTTCAGGGCGCGCCTAAGGATGTCGAAGCCCTGCGCGCCAGCCAGGATGTGTTGTTGATCGAATGGTCGGCGGCCGAACTGCCCGCACATCATCACGCCAAATCGGCGGCGCTGATTTTGGCGGGCGTGGTGTTCGCTGCGGCAAGCGGGTTGGTGCCCATCGTCGTCGCTGGATTGACCGGGGTGGCGGCGATGGTGGCGCTGAACGTGCTCAATATCCGCCAAGCGTTTCGCGCCGTGGATACCAAAATCCTCACCATGATCCCGGCGGCGTTGGCCATGGGTGCGGCCATGCACATCACCGGCGGCGCGCATTTCGTTTCCAGCGCGGTGATGGGGCTGTTCGTCGGCGCGGGGCCGTGGGTGATGCTGTCGATCTTTTTCATCACGTTGGTGGTGCTGACCAACATCATCAGTTCCCAGGCGTTGGCGGTGCTGTTTACGCCCATCGCGGTGGATTTGGCTGTCAGCCTGAACGCCCCGGTGGAAGCCTTCGCGGTGGCGGTGGTGTTTGCCGCCAATTGCTCGTTCGCCTCGCCCATCGGTTATCAGACCAATTTGCTGGTGATGGCCCCCGGTCATTATAAATTCGCCGATTTTGCCCGCGCGGGCGTGCCGCTGATTTTGCTGCTCTGGGCTGCATTCAGCTTGTTGATGCCGTGGTTTTATGGGGTTTAGGGTGGCATTATCCGATATTATCGGATAATATAGGACGATATAGGATAATGTGAAATCGAGAGCGGGAACACCCATGACCAAGTTTTCCATCACCATGTCCGACGACTTGGGCGAATACGTTCACAGCACTATGGAAAATCGCAAGTTCGACAACGTCAGTGAATATTTCCGCCATCTGGTGCGTCAGGATCGGGAACGGCGCGAGGCCGAGGCGGCCCTGCGCACCCTGATCGACGAAGGCCTGAGGAGCGGCGTGAGCACGCGCAGCGTCGGCGACATTTGGGCCGAGGCCGAGAAACTGGAAGCGGCCAGTGGCTGAGTATCGGCTGTCGCACGCCGCGGAAAGCGATCTTTTGGAGATTGCCCGTTATACGGTGCGGCAGTTCGGTCAAATACAGGCCAAGACCTATCGAGACGGTTTTGCGGAGTGTTTCGCCCTGATTGCCAAAAATCCCAAAATGGGGCGCGAGCAAGACCACATTCGTTTGGGCCTGCGTCGCCATGACCACAAAAGCCACGCCATCTATTACATCGAAACCGACGCAGGCGTTTTGATTGTCCGCATTCTTCATGAACGCCACAATCCCGCGCATCATTGGGGGTAGGGCATAACGCGGGTGGATTGCGCCATCTGTGTGAATCCCCTTGTGCGGTTAAGCAAGCCGGAGTATACGGGTTGCGGGCCACGTTCCCCCAACGGAGCGCGACCCTTCTGCCGTGAGGCGAAGGGCATATCGTTGAATTCTGATTGATGCGCGTGAACCGTTTGTTCCCCGTCACTTGGTTTTAAAACCTCCCTTCGCCATAGAGCCATAGAAGGGAGTTTTTTTATGACCACCGTTTCCAAACCGTCCTTACGCCCCGCCAATCCCAATTTTTCCTCCGGCCCTTGTGCCAAACGTCCCGGCTGGACCGTTGACGCGCTTTCCAGCGCGCTGGTTGGCCGTTCGCATCGTTCCGGCCCCGGCAAAAAGCGCTTGGCCGAAGTGATTGATCGCACCCGCGCCGTTTTGGGCGTACCTGCGGATTACCGCATCGGCATTGTGCCGGCATCCGATACGGGCGCGGTGGAAATGGCGCTGTGGTCGCTGCTGGGGGCACGCGGCGTGGAAATGCTGGTGTGGGAAAGCTTCGGCGCGGGCTGGGCGACCGATGTGGTCAAACAGCTTAAACTCGACGACGTTAAAGTCACCGAAGCCGCTTACGGCTCCATCCCTGATTTGGCCAAAGTCGATTTCAAGCGCGACGTGGTGTTCACCTGGAACGGCACCACATCCGGCGTGTGTGTGCCGAACGGCGACTGGATTCCCGCCGACCGTGAAGGCCTGACCATCGCCGACAGCACGTCCGCCGTGTTCGCCATGAACCTGGCCTGGGATAAACTCGATGTGGTCACCTATTCGTGGCAAAAGGTCATGGGCGGCGAGGGCGCGCACGGCATGTTGATTTTGTCGCCGCGCGCGGTTGAGCGCTTGGAAACCTATACGCCCAAATGGCCGATGCCCAAAATTTTCCTGATGGCCAAGGGCGGCAAGCTGATGGAAGGCATCTTCCAGGGCGAAACCATCAACACGCCGTCCATGATCGCGGTCGAAGATGCGCTCGATGGCCTGAAATGGGCCGAAAGCATCGGCGGGCTGAATGCCCTGATTTCTCGTTCCAACGCCAATCTGGCGGTGATCGAAGACTGGATCGAAGAATCCATGTGGTGCGATTTCCTGGCTGAAAACAAATCGATCCGCTCCAACACTTCGGTGTGTCTGAAGGTCAAAGACCCGGCGTTTGTAGCGCTCGATGACAAGGCCCAGGAAGAAGCGTTGAAAAAGATGGTCAAGCTGCTCGATGGCGAAGGTGTCGCCTACGACATCGGCGGTTATCGCGACGCGCCTGCGGGTCTGCGCATCTGGGCGGGTGCCACGGTGGAAACGCCGGACGTTGAAGCTCTGCTGCCGTGGCTCGACTGGGCCTATGCCCAGGTGAAGCCGTAATCCGCCCCATAAATTTCAAGAATTATAGAAAAGGATCGAAGCCATGGTTAAGGTTCTAATTTCCGACGAGATGAGCCCGTTCGCCGAAAAGATTTTCAAAGATCGCGGCATCACCGTCGATGTCATAACCGACATGAAGCCCGAGCAATTGAAAGCCTGCATCGGGCAATATTCCGGTCTGGCCATCCGCTCCGCCACCAAGGCGACGGCGGACATCATCAATGCTGCCGACAAGCTCAAGGTCATCGGCCGCGCGGGCATCGGCGTGGATAACGTCGACATCAAAGCCGCTACCGCCAAGGGCATCGTGGTGATGAATACGCCTTACGGCAACGCCATCACCACCGCCGAACACGCCATATCCCTGATGATGGCGCTGGCCCGCGACATTCCGCAGGCCAACGCTTCCACCCATGCCGGCAAGTGGGAAAAGTCCCGCTTTATGGGCGTGGAAATCATGGGCAAGACGCTGGGCCTGATCGGCGCGGGCAACATCGGTTCGGTGGTCGCCGACCGCGCCCAGGGCTTGAAAATGAAAGTCATCGCGTATGATCCGTACTTGTCGCCGGAACGCGCCATGGATTTGGGCGTGGAAAAGGTCGAACTCGACGATCTGTTCGCGCGCGCTGATTTTATTACCCTGCACACCCCCATGACCGACGCTACCCGCGGCATCGTCAACAAAGCGGCGTTCGCCAAAATGAAAGACGGCGTGCGCATCATCAACTGCGCGCGTGGCGGTCTGGTGGTCGAGGCGGATCTGTTGGAAGCCTTAAACAGCGGCAAGTGCGCGGGTGCGGCGTTGGACGTGTTTGAAGTCGAACCGGCCAAACAAAATCCTCTGTTCGGTCGCGACGACGTGATCTGCACCCCGCACTTGGGTGCCAGCACTTCCGAAGCGCAGGAAAACGTGGCGCTGCAAATTGCCGAGCAGATCGCGGACTATCTGCTCACCGGCGCGGTGACCAACGCGCTCAACATGCCGAGCGTGTCGGCCGAAGAAGCGCCGCGTCTGGCGCCGTATCTGAAGCTGGCCGAACAGTTGGGCAGCTTCGCCGGTCAGGTGACGCAGTCGGGCATCAAGTCGGTGACAGTCGAATACGAAGGCTTGGCCGCCGAACTCAATACCAAGCCCATTACGGCAGTCATCTTGCAAGGCCTGTTGAGCCCGATGCTGGAAGGCGTGAACATGGTTTCCGCCCCGGTCATCGCCAAGGAACGCGATATCGACATCACCGAAGTCAAACACGACCGCCCGACCGAGTATCAGACCTTGGTCTCGCTCACCGTGACCACGGAAAGCCAGACCCGCACCGTGCGCGGTACCTTGTTCGCGGGCAAAGAACCGCGTTTTGTCGACATCAAAGGCATCCCCATGGACGCCAAGATGGGGCCGCATATGTTGTATCTGACCAATAAAGACAAGCCGGGTTTCATCGGCGGTTTGGGCACGGTGTTGGGCAATGCGGGCATCAACGTCGCGACCTTCAATCTGGGCCGTTCCGAAATCGGTGGCGAAGCGCTGGCCTTGATCGAAGTGGATCAGGAAGTCGACGACAGCGTGCTCGACGAACTGCGCGCCCTGCCGCAGGTGGTGCGCGCCCAGGCACTGAAGTTCTAAGGCACTGAAGTTCTAGGGTGTGATCAATAACGTAAAAGGGCCTCTCAAATGGGAGGCCCTTTTTGCATGCGTGCCTGTTGGGCGGGCGTGATGTGGGCGAGCCCTGTGGTGTGCGGGGGCAATAGGCGTCATGCCTAATCTGCGAACTTTATTGCGGTGCCATCGGCATAACACTTTACCGAACGCCCCTTAATCAATCCTTCGCCAGCGCCGATGAGAACGTCTTCTTTCCATTCGCCCGTACAGGTGTTTCCGTTAGCGAGTGTCGCAACGCCGTGGCCATGCTTCCAACCGTTATTAAATTCTCCGGCATATTGGCTGCCATCGGAGAACTCTTGGACGCCGTTTCCGTGTTTATCATTTCTTTGAAATTCACCCTCGTATCTGTATTGAACGGGGCCTTTGACCTCTATGACTCCTTGTCCATGGAAGGCGTCGTCCTTGAATTTCCCTACGTAGGTGATGTGTTCGTTTTCACTCTCGATTGTTAATGAGCCCTGCCCATCGAACGTACCATTCTTGAAATTGCCCCTGTAGGCGAGGTGCGTTGTTTTTTTCTCAAGCGTTATGTCCCCCCGGCCATGGAAAACGCCGTCATTGAATTCACCCTTATAGCTTAATCGCATGGGTTCGCCGTTACGCATCATATTTGCGTCAAAAGCGCCATGACCGTGGATGATGCCATTTTCCATCTCGCCCTCAAAATGCCCGGCAAGCGAACCCTCGCCTTTCATCCGTATACCGTCCAATACAGCATGGCCCTGTAGTTTACCTTCTCTAAAGGTTCCTTCAAAGTAGCTATGGCTTGAAGTGAGTCTTCCTGGACCATGCACGTGACCATTTAGGCATGTTCCGGACCACGTCATTTTTTCTTCAGTCATTTCTTTGTCGTACGATGCCCAGAACGTGCAGTCGGGGTTGTTCGCGGTGGCGATCCATTTGTGATTCATCTCCTGCGCAGGCGTAGCCTTAGTGAATAATGCCGACAGCACTATCGCGATGAGGAATGTGACGGTGACGTATCCGTTGTGGTGCATGAATCGCTGTCCTTTCCTGATCCAATAGAGCCAATTTATGTTAGCAAAATACTCGCTGCATTCAATCTTTAGTCATTGGCGCGATTTTAGATGCCATTGTTAATTCCGTGATGAGACGCACGGGGAAATTATTTTTTATTTATTTTTAACCTTGGTTCTAGGTAATCGCGTTTTTGTTGTTCGGCAAAATAGTCAAGGATATCGGAAACAATACCGAGGATTGATCCGACAGGATTTTTTATGGTGTTGCTCCCAATGGCAGCGCCGCCACTTAATAGTTTTGCACCTCCGTATTGCGCTGGTCCTGTCAGAGCTTCTGCCGGGCTCATATTTGTTTGCTCTTTATCAAACATATGATTTCGGTTGGGGTTCAAAGCCCGATCTTTGATTTCATCCCATGTCTGTCCAATTGTGACGCCGGTGTTCCAAGCGGGTTCCAGCCAACTTCTTTTTTCTTTAACAATGGTTGCCGCCGGGGTGAGCCTATATCCGGTCTGCGCCTGTACGCTGTCCAGCCATGTGCCGCCCTGGGGGATAATGGCGTGCGCTCGCCGTGTGGCGGTTGCCGGCGTGCGGGTGGATTGGGTTTTGCCTAAATAGTCTTTTACGGTTTGGCGGGTGCGTGCTGCTGCGGCACTGGCGTTCGCCTCGGCGGCGCGTTGTTGTGCGGTGAACTGGCGCGCCTGGGCGATGTTGCGCGCCTGTTGGGCCGGGGTGGCGGCAGGGCTCAGGCGCTCGGGTTTTC
>JANLGW010000018.1 GCA_024653965.1 Rhodospirillales bacterium | reverse complement strand
TATTTCTCTTTCACGATCAGACCATGGACCACAATTTGCGCGAAGCATTGATTGAATCGCGCCAGCGTTTTAAGGATCTGGTGGAGGTTTCCACCGATTTTTCCTGGGAAGCGGATGCCGACGGGATATTTCAATTCGTTTCGCGCTCCGGCGCATTGGGTTATGCGCCCAATGAACTGGTGGGCAAAAACCCCAAAGACATGGTGATCGGCGCGGAAGAGTTCGATCCGTTGCCGTTCCACACCGACCGGGTGGTCGAGGATGTGGAACTGTGGATGCACACCGCCGATGGCGGTATGGCTTGTGTCGAAGTCTCCGCCATGCCGTTTTTCGAAAACGACGGCACGCGTTTGGGCGTGCGCGGCGTGTGCCGCGATGTGACGAACGAACGCGAACGCGCCACGGCGCTGGCGCAGGCGCATCAACGCGAGCAAATTTTAGGCTACATCGTCAACACCATCCGCGAAGAGGTCAATCCATCCGATATGCTGGGTTCCGCCGCTGCCGCCACGGCGCGGGCGTTGGGTGCCGAGGGCGCCAGCATTTTGCGGCAGGGACTATCCGTTAAAAGCGCCACAGAGGGTGAAGCCGCGCCGCCCGGCAATACGCCGTCGGCGTTCGAAGCCGCAGCGCAATTTGGCAGTGACGGCCCGAAGAAGCTGGGGGATCACTTTTTGGAGTTCCAGCCGGGGGATCGCCATGCACACGAAGTTGTGCTCGAAGGGTGGAAGGTGCTGGCCGCACCCTGCGTGCATGCGGGCGAGTTGAAGGGCATCATTTGCCTGTGGCGTCGCGGGGAGTGGACCGACGATGCGCGGCTGCTGTTGAGCGACATTGCCAACCAATTGGGGGTTGCCCTGGCGCAGGTTGCGAACCTGGAAAACATCGTGCGCCTGTCGCGTACCGATGCCATGACCGGATTGCTGAACCGTCGTGCGTTTTACGATGAAGAATTGCCGCGCCGTTTCAAGCGTATGGGCTTTTCCAAAACGCCGGACGCTGCGGCGGGTGCGCTTTATTACGTCGATATGGATAACTTCAAGCTGGTGAACGACGTGTTTGGGCATCAAAAGGGCGACGAGGCCATTATTGCGCTGCGCGATTTGCTGCACGATTTTGTGCGTCCCGGCGATTTGATCGCTCGCTTAGGCGGCGATGAGTTTGCGTTGTGGCTGGATGGGGTGAGCGAACAGATCGCCGTCAAACGCTGCGGCGATTTGCTGCGCGCCTCCAAAGCCTTGCAAAAATTATCCGGTTCGCCGGAAAAACCGTTGGGCATTTCGGTGGGCATTGCGGTTTATCACCCCAGCAGCGGCGAAACCTTGGAAGGTTTGTTGGCGCGAGCCGATGCCGCCATGTATACGGTTAAGCAGAAAAACAAAGGCGACTTTTTCCTGGCCCCGCCTTTCCAGGGCGGCGCAAAAGTCTGAGAGGCTTCATCGTGTTCAAAGGCTTGATTGGTAAAATCCTCGGCAAAGGTGCCCTGGACTTGGAAGAAGCCAAACGGCTTGCGCGTCACAAAGACGTCAAGGTGCGCCTGAAGCTCGCCCAGCGCGAGGATTTGCCGCAGGAGCTTTTATATTTTCTGGCCGAAGATAAATCAGCCGATGTGCGCCGCGCCATTGCCAAAAACATCGCGACGCCTAAACTTGCCAATCTGCTGCTCAGCCGCGATAGCGACGATGAGGTGCGCTACGGTCTGGCGGAAAAAATTGGCCGGTTGATGCCGGGGCTCAGTCCAGCCGAATTGGACAGAATGCACGAAGTGATCCATCAGGTGCTTGAGCAGTTGACCCGCGACCAGGCGGTGCGGGTGCGCCGTATTCTCTCGGAAACGCTCAAAGACATCGCGAACGCGCCGCCCGACGTGATCAAGCGTTTGGCGCGCGACGTGGAACTGGTGGTCTGCGCCCCGGTGCTGGAATATTCGCCGGTGCTTACCGACGACGATCTGCGCGACATTATTTCCAGCGCGCCGGTCAAGGGGGCGATGAGCGCCATTTCCAATCGTCGCGGTCTTTCCGAAAGCGTGGCCGACGCCATCTTCGATGCCGACGATGAAGATGCCATCGGCGTGATGCTGGGCAACAAATCGGCGCAAATCCGTGAAGCCACGCTGGACCGGATTGTCGACCGCGCCGAAGACGTCACCGCGTGGCATGCGCCGTTGGCGGAGCGGCCCAAGCTGTCGCGCAAGGCGGTCTTGCGTTTGGCGGAGTTCGTGGCGGAAAATGTCATGGATACCCTTAAAAATCGCACCGACTTCGACGCCGAAACGGTGGAGGCCGTGCATGAGGAATTTTCCCGGCGCATGGAAGCCGCAGAACGCACGCGGGCACGTGATGAGGGCGGACCACCGGGAGAGCGCGCCAAGAAGCTGTTTAAAAGAAACGAACTGACCGATACGGTCATTCGCGAAGCCGCCCAGGTCGGCGATGAAGAATTCGTCGTGACCGCGCTGGCGTTGAAGGCCGATATGAAGCTTTCCGTCATCAAAAAAGTCTTCGATATCTCCAGCGTCAAGGGCGTGGTGGCGTTGTGTTGGAAGGCGGGCTTGAGCATGCCGACCGCCGTGGTGGTGCAAAAACGCCTCGCGCGCATTCCGCCCCGCGAAGTGCTGGGCAGCATCGACGGGGATTATCCGTTCAACGAAAAAGAAATGCAGTGGCAGTTGGAGTTTATTCGGGACTCGCTTTAGAGCTTGTCTTGTTCGGCTTCTGCCGCTTCCCTGGCTGCGGTGCGCGCATCGAATAATTTCATCAGTTTGCCGATGCCGAGCAGCACGCTGCCGGGCAGGGGAGCCGCGACGAAAAACAGCAGGCTGGATAGCCCTTCCGAGGGAAACATGTCTTCCAACAGGCGATCGATACCGTAAACGAACGCAATGGAGATATGGCCGAAGATCACCACCGTGACGCAGATGCTGACAACCATCCAGCCGAAAAAGGTAATTACCTGGGTCATTTATGGTGGGCCTAAATCAAGACGGTGAGAGAAAGGGGCAAATCGACTGCCCCTTTAAGCCACATTGCGCAGCACTTCGTCAATGTCCTGACCGCAATGTTCGACGGCGGAACGGTAATCCATGTCTTTGACCAAGATGTGGTTTTGTAACCAGTGGGTGAGGAAGTTGCGAACTTCGTCTTCCAGTTCCGCATTGGGATTGAGCATGTAACGCGTGCGGCAATCCATCAGCTGTTCTTTTAGCGCGATGTGCGTTTTTTTGTGGTTTTCCAGGTCTGGATAACCGCTGATTTCCATGAGCTTTTCTTCGCGCGCAAAATGATAGTTGGTGTAGTCGACCAAGGCCGAAAAGATGCCGTCGGTCACGAATACGCCATCGTCGTTTTCCAGCGCTTCGATGAAATCGTTGAGCGCTTGCACAAGAATCTTGTGATCATCGTCGAGGGCCTTGCACCCGACGCTCATATTTTCGGTCCAGACGATTTTGTCCGCCATATATCCCCCATAAAGCCATCTGTGCGGGGACACCCTCAGGGGGGCGTCCGTTCGGAGGCGATGGCCCTAATCTTTATTTTTAAGGTTTGTTCTTAGAATACAGCCACAGGGAGCCGGGTATTTCAACTCAATTTCATACTCCTGTAACCTTTTGCCAACAGGGAAAGTTCGTGTATGACAGGAGACTGGCCGTTTTGGGCAGGGCTTCGCAGGATATTTTTATGCCGAAAACGCTGATTATTGACGACGATCCGGAGTTTGAGGCGCACATCCACGAACATTTTGGCGCGGGCCGGGAGAATCTCGCTCATCACCAATTCGTGTTTGCGTACAATAAAGCCGAAGCGCTGGCCATCATGGCGGAAATGGACGATATCGACATCGCCGCCGTAACCATCGACAACCCCGCCATCGGCGGCATGAACATTTTTCGCGAACTGACGGGCAAACGCTTGCGGGTGCCGCGCATCGCGTTGACACAAACCCGCGATCTTGCCGCCATCCGAACCGCGATGAACGCGGGCGCGGTGGACTTTCTCACTAAGCCCGTGGCTATGGACGATTTCGAGGCCACCTTGGGCAAGGTCTTCGGCGATTGCGAAGAACGGCGCAAGGCGTGGCGGACCGAAGCCCAGCTGGCCGCCATCCGCCGTGAAATGGATCTGGCCGGAACCATCCAAAAGCGCATTCTGCCCGCCGACTTTCCCAGCACGCAAAATCTGGAAATGTTTGGCATGACCACGCCTGCGCGTGAAATGGGCGGCGATTTTTACGACTTTTTTGATCTCGACGACGGGCGGGTGGCCTTGGTGGTGGCCGACGTTTCGGGCAAAGGGGTGCCGGCGGCCTTTTATATGGCGGTGGTGCGCACCTTGTTTCGCGCCGCCGCCCCGTTGGCGCCAAGCCCCGCCAAATGTTTAGACGAAGTGAACCGCATGTTGATCGGACACGACATCCCGAGCATGTTCGTAACGGTCTTTTACGCGGTGCTTAATCCCGCCACGTGGACGCTCGACTTCGCCAACGCGGGCCACATGCCGCCCTTGCTGGTTAAACCGAACGGCGACGTGAAAAGCATTGATACCGGTGGCGGCGTGGTGTTGGGCTTCGATCACGGTATCGCTTACGAAGAAGACAGCTTGACCTTGGGCGAGGGTGAGGCGTTGTTCATCTATACCGATGGCCTGACCGAAGCGTTCGACGCCGAGCGCAATCAGTTTTCCGAAGAACGGCTGATCGATTATCTACTAGAAAACCGCTCGCTCTCGGCGCACGCCTTGGCCACCAACGTCTTTGCCTTTGTCAGCGCACACGCGGGCGACACGCCGCAATCGGACGACATCACCTCGCTGGTGATTAGGCGTTTCTAGGGCGTTTCTGCAAATTTAGCCGCAATTTTATCGAGTGACGGGCGTCATATTCGCGCCCGATCGGCGGGCATATCCTTGAGAAAATCGAACCCTCGAGGAGATTGTTTCATGCATGTCATCGCCGTTGTGTCCCAGAAAGGCGGATCGGGCAAAACGACACTCTCAGGCCACCTATCGGTGCAGGCGGAACTGAGCGGTCATGGCCCGGTCGCCGTAATCGACACCGACCCGCAAGGCAGTTTGGCCGCGTGGTGGAACGAACGCCAAGCGCCCGTTCCGGTGTTCGTGCAGACCACCTTGCATCAATTGCGCGGCCATTTGGACAATTTGCGTATGGCAGGGGTGATGACGGTGGTGATCGATACCCCGCCCGCCATCACGGGCGCGATCCATGAAGTCATTTCCATCGCCGATTACGTGGTGGTGCCGACCAAACCCAGCCCGCACGATTTGCGCGCCGTGGGCGCCACGGTGAAGCTGGTGCAGGCGTGCAACAAACCGATGGTGTTTGTACTCAATGACGCAAGCCCGCGCGCCAAGATCACGTTCGAGGCCGCCATCGCGCTTTCCCAGCACGGTACCGTAGCGCCGGTGACGATCCATCATCGCACGCTGTTTGCCTCCAGCATGATCGACGGGCGCACCGCGATGGAACTGGAACCCAACGGCCAATCCGCGCTGGAAGTCGCCGGATTGTGGGAATACGTCAACGCGCGGCTCAATTTCCAGGTGGCACCGACCGCCATCGGCCTCGACGCCATGAACCGTTACGACGGGCAGAGCGGGGGAAAACAGCCGTTTTCATTGCCGCTTGCTGGGCCGCTTGCTGTAGAAGATGAAGAATTGCCGGAAATTCCCATCGATGCGCCGGAGCCGCCGACGCCTTCACTGGTGCAGGTCAAGCCCGTCGAACGGGTCCCCGATCCGTTACCGAGTGAGTTTATGCAACCTCGCCCAACGCCCAATCTGTGGGATGGTTTTGCGCAGTCCGACGCCGATCAGGCCGCAAAACGATCTCACGCCCACCCGCAAAACGGTGCCGTGACGCAAGCTACGCCGCGCACCTTCGGCCGCCGTCACGCCAGCGCTTGAACAGAAGGGGAAAAGCCCATGACCCTAGCCAACAAACCGGTCCTTAAAGTTTCTCTCAAACCTGCCGCGCGCCTTGATGGCTCGTTGTTGCTGGCGCGCAAGGGGGAGGCTTCGCCCGCCGTGGCGGCCACGCCGCACAACAATCCTGGTTTGGCTTGGGGGGCGTCGGTTCACCCCGGCGACTTTCAGCCTCAGGCCCAGCCCCAGGCAATGAGCCCGGTTCAGACTTCGGGAAAAGCAAGCATCAGCGCGCGCCTACGCCCAAGTTCCTTTTTTGCGGCGCATGGGCGGGCGGCGGTGCCGTTTAATAATCCCAAAACACGAGCAGCCCAGGAACGTGAGCCGGTGGCGCTGACGGTGCGGGTGGAAGATGAAACCTATCTGCGCTTGAAGTATTTGGCGCAATGCACGGGGCAGAGCCCCCAGCAGGTGTTGACCGAGGCACTAGACGATCATCTGGTGCGAGGCGGCGTGCCAAAGTCGCGCAAACTGACGATATGCTCAGAATAAAATACGCTTTAACAAAATGTTGTGGCGTATTTATGATGTGATGGATGAGTTAGATAATTAAATCGAAATCGCTTTGTTGCAACGCCAAGGCAGAGGTATCGAGACCCGACGCGGCAAACGTGCGCCCATCGGCAGCACCGGCATTAACGTAAGCCTGATTGGCGCGGATGAAGTCTGTGACATCTTGCCGGAGCGCCGCAAACGAAGAAGGCATTTGGCTGGCCTCGGCGTTCAGATCGATAATGAGGGGGGCGGCCCCTTGTTGCGGGATTGTGAACGAACCGTTCGCAGACGCATCTTTGGCGTTAAGGGGGATGATTTCGGCGCCATCGTTTTCGTTTGGCGGTTTCGGCGCGGATTGTCTTTTGTTTGCAGCCTGTTGGCCGGGTTGCTCAAAGGCATAAACAACCCGAGCATTCAATGCGGTTGGGTGGGAAGTATCGCGCGCCTGCTGGGCGGCGAGCAGCACATCCGGGGCAACGACAGAGGAAGTGTTCGAGACGGTTTCTTGCGTGCTGAACGGCGAGCCTTGGACGCGCGGCTGCGCAGCATGGCTGCGCGAAACGTCGCGAAGCCGCGTGCTGTCGGGGGCTGCTGCTGGTGCGCCCGTGGGAATATGGGTAAAGATTTCGACCATTGTGCAGTATTTTTCGGGATTTTTTGGCCGGAACTTCTTTTCCTGGGATGCTGCTTTCTTGCAGCCAAATTTTTATCAGTATAAGCGTATTGAGTTTAATTTTCTACTCCGCGCCCCCATTTATCGGCATAAGGGTGTTGATGGATGTTCGGAGGACGGCTGTGCGTATGCGAAGCCTGTTTGGGATATTGACGACGGCGATCATCGTTTACGGTAACGGATCGTTCGTTTGGGCCGCCCATGGTGACGGCTGCGCGGCGTTGCATGAAGCGGCGTTTTTGGACGAACCGGACGAAGCGCGGAACTTGCTAGAACACGGCGTAGACGTGAACTGCCTGGACGTTTTAGGGCAAACCCCGTTGGTTACGGCGGTTAACGGGGCGTCCCTGGAAACGTTCGATATTTTACTAGCTGCGGGCGCCAAGGTGGACGTGCGCACCGAATTCGGCCAAACTCTGTTGGCGCATACCAAGAAAAAATATGCTTCGTTTTCCGCACACGATGGTGAGCGTTTTCGCGCGCTTTTTAGCACCATGGTGGTGCATCTTGAAGGCGCTGGCGCGCGGCATTAAAGGGATTTTGAGATTTTAATGGGCGCCGACCTGTATTTTCTGTTCGCCAAGGCTTTAGGCATGTTGATAAGTCCCAGCGCGCTGTTCATAACGGCGGTGGCGGTGGGGTTTATGTTGCTTTTCACTCGCTTCGGCGCACGGTGGGGGCGGCGGCTGATCGGGGCGTCGCTGCTGGGCTATGCCTTAGTGGCGGTGTTGCCGTTCGGCGGCTGGGCCTTAGGCATTTTGGAAGACCGCTTTCCCGCGCAACAAAGTATGGCGGAACCGGTAACGGGCATTATCGTTTTGGGCGGATCGTTCGATACGGTGACGACCCGGGAACGCGCCCAGGTGAGTCTAGGGGGAAGCGCAGAACGCCTGACGGAGTTCATGCGTCTGGCGCGCGTTTATCCGCAAGCCAAATTGATATTTTCCGGCGGCAATGGCCGGGTATTCGACACCAAACCCACCGAAGCCGAAGTGGCGCGCATGTTTTTCACCGAAGTGGGTTTCGACGTCAGCCGCGTCCAATTTGAAGATCGATCGCGCAATACCGCTGAAAGTGCGCGCCTGTCTTTTGAACAGATTGCCCCGCAGGCCGATGAACATTGGTTGCTGATTACGTCGGCGCGCCACATGCCGCG
>JANLGW010000126.1 GCA_024653965.1 Rhodospirillales bacterium | reverse complement strand
CGCTTTCCGACCGCGCCATGATCGAGGCCATGCAGGCCGCCGATGTGGGCGCCATGCGGGTGCGCGACCGGGTGATTTTCGGGGTGCGTGCGCGGCTGGAATTTCTCAGCCCCCACCGCGAGGCGGTGCGTCACGGCCTGGGCCTTTTGATGCTGCCCACGCATGCGCTGTTGATGGCTAAGATCACCCACACCACCGTCGATCACATTTGGTATCAGGCAGGCGATCGTTCGGCGGATTTCAACTATTACACCAAGCGCGGCCTGCTGGGCGCGGTTTACGCCGCTACGGTGCTGTATTGGCTGAACGATAAAAGCGAAAATTGCGCGGATACCTGGGATTTTCTGGCCCGACGTATCGACGATGTGTTGAAAATCCCGCCGATGAAAGCCAAACTCGGACAAATGGTCGAACAGTTTATTAAAGGCAATCCGTTAGGATCGAAATTTCGCGGCGCGCAAATGCGTCCTTAGATTAAATCATAAAAATAAATGTATGCTTGAGGCGATAGCGGAAAGGAAAAGGAAATGGTTTTGCACCCCGGTAGCTTTCGCTCCCCTCAGGCCCAGATACAACACACGGTAATCAAAACGGTCGGCCCGCTTCAAGGTTTGGGCATGGCGGATCACTTCGTCACGTGTTCTAAACTTGGCCGGTATTTGACGTTTCAGGGCAATGGCCGGTTTTTGATTTCCGACGATTTTCACTCCACCAAGTTTGCTATCCCCAAAGACGCTCAGGCTGTTGCCGCCATTTATTCACGCGATGATCTGGTGGCGCGCGCCGCGATCATGCCGTTGGCGCATCGCGCCGCCAGCATGGATGATGCCCGGCGTGAAGCGTATGAAGAACTGTTCGAGCTGATCGAACGCCAAACCCTGAGCCCCAAGGTGCGCGCCGGGGCGGCGGAAGTTTTGAAATCGGGCTTTCGCGAGGCTCGTATCCGCGAACTCGAAGCGCTGTTTACTGACGATCTCAACCCCGCGCGTAAGCGTTACCGGGCTTTTTTGGAAACGGTGCGCAAATTGATCGAACAGCGTGTATCGTCGGGCACGTTTATTGATGATTTCCTCGATTTCACCCAGGCCGTCGCCGGACGGTTGGATTTTGGCATCTATAGCTTTTGTTTGGACCGCATCTTCGCCTCGCCGATGATTCCGTTGCAGGTGAAAAAGCTGGTGACGATTGAGTTGTTGAACTTTCCTCCGTTGGTGCGCCGGGAATTGCTGTCCAACACCTTGGCGAGCCCCGCAGCGGATAACCAGATCAAGGCTTTCATGCGCCACGCGGTCGCCATGCACCTGCCCAAAGAGCAGGCGGTGGAAATCGATCTGCTGGAAGCGGTCAAGGAACGGCGCATCACCGAGCGCGAAATCGAACAGCGCTTTTCGCAAAGCAAAACCGCCGGGTCTTTCAGCGCCCAGGCCGGGCGGGCTTAAACGACGGGCTTAAGTAACGGGCTTATAGGCCGGGCGATTTATCGCTTCTTACTTGCCCAAAGGCCTAAGGGGCTATACACACTCACCCCATGGCTCCACCACTTCTCACCTTGCGCGACATTCATTTGACCTTCGGCGGGCATCCGCTGTTGGAAGGGGCAGAGTTTTCCGTTTTTGAAGGCGACCGCATTTGTCTGGTGGGGCGCAACGGCTCGGGTAAATCGACCCTGTTGAAGATTGCAGCAGGCCAAGTGGAACCCGATGATGGCGAGCGTTTTTTGAAACCCGGTGTATCGGTCGGATACTTGCCCCAGGAACCGGATTTGTCGGGCTTCGCTACCGTGCTGGCATATGTCGAAGACGGCCTCCTTCATCGCGACGATCATTCGCGCGCGTATTATCTGTTGGCGCATTTGGGGCTTAGCGGCGAAGAAGACCCGGCCACGCTTTCGGGGGGTGAAACGCGCCGTGCCGCATTGGCGCGCGCCCTTGCCCCGGAACCCGATGTGTTGATGCTCGACGAACCCACCAACCACTTAGACCTGCCCGCCATCGAATGGCTGGAAAAGGAACTCAACTCCATGCGCTCGGCGCTGGTGCTGATCAGCCATGACCGCCGTTTTTTGAGCCAGCTCACCCGCGCCACGCTGTGGGTGTATCAAGGCGAGGTGCGGCGTTTGGCCGAAGGCTTCAGCGCGTTCGAGGCATGGCGCGACGGCGTGTTGGAAAACATCGAAACCGAACGCCACAAGCTGGATCGCAAAATCGTGCGTGAACTGCATTGGCTCAGTCGCGGCGTGACCGCGCGGCGCAAACGCAACATGGGCCGTCTGCGCGCACTGGACGATCTGCGCCAGCAGCGCCGCAACCAGCGTTCCCTGACCGGCACCGTGACCTTGGCCGTGACCGAAGGCCAATCGTCGGGCAAACTGGTGGCGGAACTGGAACATGTGTCCAAGGCTTACGGCGACAATATAATCGTCAAGGATTTGAATTTGCGCATCCAGCGTGGCGATCGTTTAGGCCTGGTCGGCCCCAATGGCGCGGGCAAAACGACGTTGATCAAGCTGATCACCGGTGAACTGAAACCCGATACGGGCACGGTGCGGCTGGGCACAAAGTTGGAAATGGTGACGCTGGATCAAAAGCGCGAAAGCCTGGATCCGCGTTGGACCTTGTCCGAAGCGTTGACCGAGGGCAGCGGCGACAGCGTGCATGTGCAGGGCGAGCCTAAGCATGTGGTCGGTTACATGAAAGACTTTCTGTTTGGCCCCGAACAAAAGAACACGCCCATTGAAGCGCTGTCGGGCGGCGAGCGTGGGCGCTTGATGCTGGCGCGTGCGCTGGCCAAATCGTCGAACCTGTTGGTACTGGACGAACCGACCAACGATCTGGATTTGGAAACGCTGGATTTGTTGCAAGAAATGCTCAACGATTATGCGGGCACGGTTTTGCTGGTGAGCCATGACCGCGATTTTCTCGACCGCGTGGCGACCTCGGTGCTGGCGTTTGAGGGCGAAGGTATGTGGCAGGAATATCCGGGCGGTTATTCCGACATGGTCGATCAACGCGGGCGCGGGGTGGAAACTAAGGCCAAGGCAGCAGCCCCGGCGGAAAAGCCCAAAGACCTAGCCGTGGATAGTTCTTTAACGGTGAAGCCATCCACCAAGAAGCTCAGTTACAAAGACAAATACGCGCTGGAAACCTTGCCGGGTGAGATGGAGAAACTGCGCGCCGAGATCGCGCTGTTGCAAGGGGAGTTGAAGGACCCGGCGTTTTACAGGCGCAATCCGACGCAATTCAAGAACACGGTCAAGGCGTTGGATAAAAAGCAGGAGGCGCTCAATGCCGCCGAAGAGCGCTGGTTGGAGCTGGAACTGCTCAAAGATGAGATCGGGGGCTAGTTGCCCCAACCTCTCGGTTGGCTACCCTTGGGGAACAGCCGATTGATGTGGCCCATTTTGCGGCCCGGGCGGGCTTCGTTTTTTCCGTAAAGATGCAGTTTGTTGTCGGGGTTGGCGAGGATGTCCAGCCACGGGTCGGCGTCATGGCCGATCAAGTTTTTCATCACGGCATCCGAATGGCGCTGGGTGGAACCTAATGGCAGTCCGGTGACCGCACGCACGAATTGTTCGAACTGGCTGGTGGTGCAGGCGTCCTGAGTCCAATGGCCGGAGTTGTGCGGACGCGGGGCCATTTCGTTGACCAAGATATGGCCGTCTTGGGTGACGAACATTTCCACGGCGAGCAGGCCCACCATGTCCATAGCCTGGGTCAACTGTTGCGCCACGGTTCGGGCTTTGTCGGCGAGCGTTTCGGAAATTTTGGCGGGCGCGATGGTGATGTCCAAGATGCCGTCTTTGTGGCGGTTTTCCACCACGTCGAACGACGCCATGACGCCCGAAGGGCGGCGTGCGGTGATGACCGAAATTTCCATCGTAAAGTCGATGAAGCCTTCCAGCACACCCACGTCCGCGCCCAGTTCGGCCCACGCGCTGGCGGCGTCGGTGTCCGGGCGGATGCGCACTTGGCCCTTGCCGTCGTAACCCAGCGTGTTGGTTTTCAAAATTGCGGGCGCGCCGATCTCTTGGATGGCCTGGGCCAGCTCAGAGGCGCTGCGCACTTCCCGCCACGGTGCCGTCTCAATGCCTAAGCCGGTTGCGAAGGTTTTTTCCTTCACCCGGTTTTGGCAAATTTCCAGGCATTTCCAGCCCGGGCGCACGGGCGCGTGGCGGCTCAGTTTTCTGACCGTTTCGGCGGGGATGTTTTCAAACTCGAAGGTGATGACGTCGACGCTTTGCCCAAACGCATCGATGGCGGCTTCGTCGTCATAGGGCGCGACGAAGGCTTTTTCGCACACCTGTTCGGTGGGGCTGTTGGCTTCGGGCGTAAAGACGTGTACGCGGTAGCCCAATTCGGCTGCCGCCACGGCGGTCATGCGGCCCAATTGGCCGCCGCCGACGATACCGATCACGGAACCCGGCGTAATGGGTGCAAGGGCGTCGCTCATGTCAGTCGACAGGCTCTTCATCGACCGCTGCGGTTTGGGTGGCGCGCCACCTGTCCAAGGATTCGGCTACGGTGGCGCTGTTTAATGCGATGATGCTGGCTGCGAGAAGGGCCGCGTTGATTGCGCCGGCCTTGCCGATGGCCAGCGTGCCGACCGGAACGCCGCCCGGCATCTGCACGATGGACAGTAAGGAATCCATGCCCTTCAGCGCCTTGCTTTCCACCGGCACGCCCAGCACCGGTAGCGGTGTCATGCTCGCGGCCATTCCCGGCAGGTGTGCGGCACCGCCCGCGCCCGCGATGATGACCTTCAGGCCGCGCCCCTTCGCGGATTTGGCATAGGCCACCAAACGGTCCGGCGTACGGTGCGCGGAGACGATTTTGGTTTCAAAAGCGATGCCCAGCTTTTTGAGCGTATCGGCGGCATTACGCATGGTTTCCCAGTCGGACTGGCTGCCCATGATGATGCCGACGGCGGGGCCTGAGGCGGATGCGGTGGCGGTCATTAGTTCCGGCTCCTAAGGCGGGCGCGGTGGCCCGTGAGAAAGCGGGCAATTATAGGGATCGCGGTGGTTCTGGCAAGCCCCGGGCGATTTTGGCGGCTATACTCCATTTTATTGATATTTCATGGTAGATTTTCAAGGAATCAGGCGCATTTATAAATTATGCACCGTGAGGGAGTTGATCATGGCCGAAGACGCGTCAGGGCCTGCCGCACCGATTGTCTCCGTCCGTCCTGGGCGCAACCGCCTGCCGGACGAGGACCGCGCGTTGTTGGAAGCGCGCCGCAAACGCCAACAAAACCAAGAGCGCGGTCGCGGCGGTGCTGGTGGACAGGGCGGTCATGAAGATATTCAAGACGACGTATCGGTTTTGGGCATTCCCAAAGCGGAAATGACCGAAAGTGTGCGTGCGGCGATCGAATTGCTGCTGGATGAAATCAATCATTTGCGTGCCGAGCTTGTTCACGCCCATGGGCATGAAGCCTATTTGGAAGAGCAGGCGGAAAAAGACCGGTTGTTGCACGTGATGCGCCGCCGGGCATTTTTGGCGCGCATCGCGTTGGCGGCGCGCCGTGTCATGGAAGAACAGGTGCAGTTCAGTTTTATTTATATCGCTGTCGCCAACGCTGCCGCCGTGCGCACTCAGTTTGGCCACGGCGCAGCGGAAAATTTGATGATGCAGGCTGCCGCAGTGTTGCGCGACAATATTGAGCCCGGCGACGTGGTGGGCAGTCTGGAGCAGTTCGACTTTGGCGTATTGCTGCCCGGCACGCCGATTGCGGATGCCGCAGATAAGGCGCTGAAACTGGTGCAGGGATTAAACGGGCGCACGTTCATCTGGCAGGGCGCCGAAGTGACCATCGAAGGTGTGTTCGGCGTGGCGGAAGTTGCCCCGCTCGATAGCGGTGATGAATTGATCCTTCGCGCCAAGCGCGACAAAGACGCCCGCAAATCTGAAGGCGGGCAAGAGGCTCGCTAGGTTTGTTGCAGGGCGCGTTCCAAGAAATCCAGCCGATCTTGTCCCCAGAACAGCTCGTTTCCTAAAGCATAGGTGGGGTAACCAAAGACCCCGCGTGCGATGGCGGCTTGGGTTTCATCATTGAGTTTTTGGTCATAGGATTTATCAGTTGATGCAGCGAGCAGCGTTGGGCCATCCAGCCCGCACGCGGTGGCGATGGCGGCCAAGGTTGTTGAGTCGGAAATATCGCGCTCTTGTTGCCATGTGGCGCAACCGAGCGCACGCGTCAGTTCACCAACGTCGAGGCTCAAGTCCAGTGCGGCTAAGATCAGCTTTGATGCCGGGGCCTCGGGGATGGGAAAAAATTTGGGTTGCAGGTTGATGGGGATGCCCAAATGCTTGCTCCAGCGTTCCAGTTCCATCAGTCGATAGGCCTTGCGCGGCGCGGCGCGATCTTTCAGCGCCAACCCACCGGTAGCGGGAAACAGCACCGGCGAAAGCTGGGGGTGGTGACGCACCTCATAACCGTGCTGTTTCGCCAGCGCGCGAAAGCGCTGGTCGCCAAAATACGTCCATGGTGAAATAACGCTGAAATAATAATCGATGCTTCTGGTTGTTAACGTCATGGGGGGATCCTTTTCGACCCGGCAGGCCGCCTAAGCAATGATATCGGGAATGTTGCCGCTGGCCAGCTTGGCGATCAAATCTTTGAGCACCAGCTTGCGTTTTTTCAAGCGTTGCAGCTGCACTAGGTCCGGCGCGGCATCTGCGGACAGACGATCGATCACATCGTCCAAGTCGCGATGTTCAAGCCGCAATTGCTCAATGCGTGCAAGGATGTTTTCAGAATCTTTGTTCATTATGCATTCGATTGGAAATCGTTTTGAGGTTCTAGGGTCGGATCGCACTCTAGGCCAAACTCTTGGCGATCATAACACAAAAAAATTAGATTCAAATAAAACAGGTCTTACGATTCTTCAAAGTTTGGTGACAAGTGCCTGAAACCCTTATCTGTTCGCAATAGGCTGGATTTCTAAATTTTGCAGGCGTAAGATTCTTGCTCTAAAGACAGTGCTAACTAGGGAGAAATTACCATGGGACTGGCGAATAGAATCGATGCCCTTAAGAACCGTCATCAGGAATTAGATGCAGCGATCGAAATGGAAAGCGCCCGGGTTTTACCCGATGAAGTCGAACTCCACAGTCTCAAAAAAGAAAAACTAAGAATAAAGGACGAATTGCTAAACCTCACCCGGCACTGACGACACCGTTAGCCGTGAGGTTGAGATAAGCCGGCTCCCGATCTGGGGGCCGGTTTTTTTATCGTCCATTTTTACGCCTAGGGTCGGATCGCTTTAGGTGGAATCACTTATGGGATTTCACCTAAAGCGTGAATCCGCCCCTATCAATGTGTTAGAGGGCGATTCACGGATTAGGCTGAAGCAAAAATGCTTCAACCTAATCCGATCGCACTCTAGTAATGATGCTGCATTGCAAAACATCGGCTTTTGTTTCAGTATTTTTAACGGCTCAATCCGGAGGGAGGCTAGAGGCGCATGACCAACGCACACGAACGGGCATTGAAGCGTTCACTTGACGATCCGGAAGGTTTTTGGGGCGAGGTGGCAGAGGGCATCGATTGGGTAAAGCCTTGGGAGCGGGTACTCGATTCTTCCAACCCGCCGTTTTACCGCTGGTTTGCGGGCGCCGAATGCAACACGTGTTACAACGCCGTGGATCGTCATGTGAACAATGGTCGTGGTGATCAGGCGGCGCTGATTTACGACAGCCCCATGACGGGCGGCACGGTCAAAACCTATACCTATACCCAATTGCGCGATGAAGTTGCCGCGTTTGCAGGTGTGCTTAAGGGCTTGGGCGTGGCCAAAGGCGACCGCGTGATCCTCTATATGCCGATGGTGCCCGAGGCAGCCATCGCCATGCTTGCCGTGGCGCGCCTGGGCGCGGTGCATTCGGTGGTGTTTGGCGGTTTTGCAGCCAACGAGCTGGCGACGCGCATTGACGATGCCAAGCCCAAAGTCATGGTTTCCGCCAGCTGTGGCTTGGAACCGGGGCGCACCATCGAATACAAACCGTTGCTCGATAAGGCCATCGATCTTTCCACACATAAGCCGGAGCACTGCGTGATCGTGCAACGCCCAGAGGTTCAGGCCGTGTTGAATGCGCCGCGTGACGTGGATTGGGCGCAGGCGATGGCCGCGGCCACGCCCGCCGATTGTGTCACCGTCAAGGCCACCGATCCGCTTTATATCCTTTATACCTCTGGTACCACCGGCCAGCCCAAGGGCATCGTGCGCGACAACGGCGGGCACATGGTGGCGCTCAACTACACGATGAAGGCGATCTATGACGTGGAGCCGGGCGACGTGTATTGGGCGGCTTCCGATGTGGGCTGGGTGGTGGGTCACAGTTATATCGTTTATGGGCCGTTGCTGCACGGTTGCACCACCATCATGTATGAAGGCAAGCCCGTGGGTACGCCCGATGCGGGCGCGTTCTGGCGCGTGATTTCGCAGCATAAGGTGAAGGTGATGTTCACCGCGCCCACCGCATTTCGCGCCATCAAGCGCGACGACCCCGATGCCAAGCTGCTTAGCCAATATGACATGAGCCACTTTAAGACGCTGTTCTTAGCGGGCGAACGCACCGATCCCGCCACGCTCGAGTGGGCGCAAATGCACTTGGGCGTGCCGGTCATCGATCACTGGTGGCAAACCGAAACCGGCTGGTCCATCGCGGCCAACTGCTTGGGCCTGCATGCGTATCCAGTTAAACCCGGTTCACCGACCAAGGCCGCGCCGGGGTGGGATGTTCGTGTGCTGGCCGACGACGGTCATGAAGTGAAGCGCGGCGATATCGGTTCGATCTGCTGCAAGTTGCCGTTGCCGCCGGCAAGCCTGCCGACGCTGTGGAATGCCGATACGCGATTCAAACAAGCATATCTGGAAGAATTCCCCGGTTATTACAAAACCGGCGATGCGGGTTATATGGATGATGAAGGTTATGTCTTCGTCATGGCGCGCACCGACGATATCATCAACGTCGCGGGGCATCGGCTTTCGACGGGTGCGATGGAAGAAGTTTTATCCGCGCACCCGGATGTTGCCGAATGCGCGGTGATCGGCGTGGCCGATGATCTGAAGGGCCAGTTGCCGCTGGGCTTTTTGGTGCTGAAAGCGGGCGCGATGCGCGATCCTGCCGACGTTGTTAAGGACGTGGTGAAGATGGTGCGCGAACGCATCGGACCTGTCGCCGCATTCAAGTCGGCAACCGTGGTCAGGCGCTTGCCCAAAACACGCTCGGGGAAAATCCTGCGCGGCACCATGCAAAAAATCGCCGATAGCGAGGCTTTCAAAACTCCGGCGACCATCGACGATCCGGCCATTTTAGATGAAATCAAAATCGCGCTTCAAGGCGTTGGTTATGCTAGGGCGGCGGGATAATAAAAACTTCGATTATCCTGACTTTTCAAAAGCTTGTATGCTATACTGAATCGTTCAACACGGCGTCAAGGAATGGAGGCACGCCATGAAAGCCATCTCTTCCGAAAAAGTTTGTTTCATCATCGTCAAGACGCGTGAATTTGACGCCAAGGTCGCTCCCGTAATCGATGATCCGGGCGACAATCCCGCCGACGATAATGGTGTCGAGGTATTGGCCGATTACCCGGACGATCCGGTGTATGAGGAACTCACCAGCTTTCTCGACTCGCTCAGTGAAGACGAATTGATTGAACTGCACGCTCTAGTCATGTTGGGGCGCGGTGATGTCGATTTGGACGGATGGGACGAGGCCATGCAAACGGCGGCAGACGATCTGGACGAAAATATCGCCCACCATCTGTTGGAAATTCCCCTGATTAGCGATTATCTAGCCGAAGGCTTGAGCCAGTTCGGGCAAAGTTGTGCAGACTGAAAATTGATGCAGATCATGAACCGATCCGTCGACCCCACATAATCGAATGCGCTTTTGACCCATGCATTCGGTAACAGAGAAGCCCTTGGACTTAAAGCCAATAGACAGCGATGAAGCTACGAGGCCTATTTATCTTATGGACGCTTGTCGTCCTTGTCTCCCTGGGCCTGAGCGCTTACAGGGTTTATGCGGATGCCGAAGAGACGGCGCGCATTGAAGCCAGCGCGCATTTCAATCAGGTCGTAAACGTGCGCCATTGGGTGGCGTCCTTGGGCGGCGTCTATGCGCCCATCACGGAACAAACCCAACCCAATCCATTCCTTGTCGATAAGGTTGCGGAACGCGACATTACCACGCCACTGGGTAAAGAATTGACGCTGTTGAATCCGGCATATGTCACGCGTCTGTTGGCCGCCGGTTTGGTTGAAAAATACCAGGTCCATGCGCGGTTGGTCAGCACCAATCCCGTTTGGGAACAAAATCGGGCGGATGCCTGGGAAACGCGCGCGATTGAGGCGTTTTTGCAAAAGCGAAAAACGGAAGTTATCGAGATCTCCGATGAATTCAAAAACGCCGATCATATGCGTTACATCGCGCCTTTGTATTTGCAGCCGGGGTGTATGGGCTGTCATGCGAAAGAAGGCAATGTCGGCGATCTTCGTGGCGCCATCAGTGTGTCTATTCCCATGGCGCCGCACTATGAAGTGGCCCTGCACAATGCCCGGACAATCACGATCGTTTACGGTGGTATCTGGATCTTTGGCCTGGGCGGAATTTCCTTCTTCAGCAGAAAAATCAACAATGTGCTGGAACGCTTGCGTTACAGCGAAAGTGTTTTAAAGGAAGCTCAGAGTATCGCCCACCTCGGCAGTTGGTCTCTCGATCACAAGACGCAGGTCCTCGAGTGGTCCGATGAAATCTATAACATCTTCGGCTATCACGAAGGACACATTATCGCGACGTATGAGAATTTTCTTGAAAGGGTACACCCCGACGATCGATCTGTCGTCGACCAAGCATATTGGGAGTCGGCACGTAAAAACGAACCCTATGATATCGTTCATCGCATTGTGCGAAAAGACGATGGTGGAGTTCGTTATGTTCGTGAGCGTTGCGAGCATGAACGAGACGCCGATGGAAATGTGTTGATCTCTATCGGCACGGTTCAGGACATCACGGATCGCGTCCTGGCGGAACAGAAAATTCATCAGCTCGCCTTTCAAGATGTTTCTACAGGCATGCCCAATGAGACCAAGTTTCTTGAAGGCTTGGGCCTGTGCATCAACGAGGATGCTGTGGGCTTTGTCGCATCCATCGAATTGGCTGGTATGGGCGATATTGTCGGGACGTTCGGGTTGGAGGGTTCCGAACTGATCGTCTATGAAATGGGTCTTCGCCTCGACCGCGAGATGAACGCTTCGTCCATTGTGGCGAAGGTCGGCCCGCGATTGTTTAAGGTTCTCTACGTTTGCGAGGGTGGGGAAAAAGATCACATTCGCTCCATCGCTCAACGTTTGTTTGATGTGGCGCAGGAACCCTTCGATTTGATGGAGTCCAGCGTGTTGGTCAATGTTTACATGGGAACCGCTATTATCGATTCGGGAACGTCTACGCCGCAAATGATGGTGACGCAGACGGAGATGGCCCTGCACGCGGCCAATCAATCACCGCAAAGCGAGCATGTTTATTATCAACATTCGATCCAAGAACAATTCAGACGTAATACGCAACTTGTGAGTTGGATGCGCACAGCGCTTGCGACCCAAGTCTTTAAAATGTTTTTTCAGCCGCAAGTCGATTTGCGCACCAATGTCGTGGTCGGCTGCGAGGCTCTTATTCGTTGGCCGATAACGTCGGAAGAATGGATCACCCCTGGCGAGTTTATCCCCATTGCCGAAAAATCCGGATTGATCGGGGATATCACGCGCTGGACCGTTGAGGAATCGTGCCGTATCGCGGCTTCGTGGTTTCATGAGCACGGGATTAAAATGAGGACAGGCATCAATATCTCGGCCGAAGAATTGGCGTCCGAAGATTTTTTTGCGTATCTGTCGGCTTTTGTTAAAGCGACGAAGTTGCCCATGCAATCGTTTGAAATTGAAATCACCGAAACCGCGCTGATGAAGGATGTTGTCATTGCGGGGAAAAATCTGCAAAAAATTCGCGATCTCGGTATTGGCATCGCCGTTGACGATTTTGGCACCGGGCAGGCCTCTATGGCTTATCTCAAGCAGTTCCCCATCGATAAGCTAAAAATTGATCAAGCATTCATTAAGGGTGCGCCCAACGACAAGACCGACCAGGAAATCATCATCTCAATTATCACCTTGGCCCACACCTTAGGCATCGGCGTCATTGCCGAGGGAGCCGAGAATAAGGAACACGTAGACCTGCTGACTGCGTTGGGTTGCGATGAGGTGCAGGGGTATTATTTGGGCAGACCCATGTCGGCGGATGACTTTTTGCAGTTTGTAAAAAACTATCCGCAATAAACACTTCGGGTTAGCGCAACAGCAGCACCGGTACGGTGGCGTCGCGCACCACGTTGGTGGTGGTACTACCCACTAAGAACTGGCGGATGCGCGAATGGCCGTATGCGCCCATGACAATCAGGTCAATGTCGTGGGCTTCACGATACGAACACAACGCTTCTTCCACGCTTCCCGCTTCGATGGCGGTATGGACTTCGAATCCTGCGGACTGTAGCGTTTCCTGTGCCCATTTTAGCTGGGTTTGATGTTCTGCATCGTCTGCGCCGATCATCACCACATGGCAGGGCAGACCGGAAAATAGGGGGCTGCGCGCCACCATTTCCACGCAGGTGCGGGTGGTCGGGCTGCCATCGAAGGCGATTAAGATGCGCTTAGGCTCGACGTACTGCGCCGTCGCGATCAGCACCGGACGGTGAACGGAACGCACGACGCTTTCGATGTGGCCGCCGATTTGTCTGCCCAGGCTGTCGCCTTCTTCACCGCGTTTACCCATCACCAACAGGCGGGTTTCATCTTGCAATCCAATCAGCGTATCGAGAAAATCGCCGTGACGCTGGCGCTGCTCGGCATCGGTAATGCCATGCCCTGCTACGTGTTCGTGGGCATCTTCAAGCATATGGCGGCCTTGCTCCAGGGCGAGCTTGTTGCGCCGTTCGTCCAAAGCCGCCAGTTCGTTGAGCAGGGATTCCCGAGAGCCAAAACCGATATTGCCGCTCAAGTTTTGCCCGGTGGGATGGGTTTCGTCGCTCAGCACGTGCAACAGCACCAGCGGCGCTGCCATGCGTTTGGCGGACCATGCGGCGTAGTCGCACACGGCGGGTGCGGCGGTTGAGCCGTCGATGCAGGCGAATACCTTGGTCATGGTCTTGCTCCCTTAGTGGCCCATCAGTTTGTCGACGGCGTCTGGGTTGTCATGCACGGCGAAGCGGTCGACGATGGTGGCGCTGGCTTCATTTAGGCCAATCAGTTCGACTTGGGTGCCTTCGCGGCGGAATTTGATGACTACCTTGTCCAGCGCGGCCACGGCGGTGATGTCCCAGAAGTGTGCCGCCGACACGTCGATGATGGCTTTATCCAGCGCTTCCTTGAAGTCGAAGAATTCGACGAACTTGTCGGCGGAAGCGAAGAACACTTGGCCAACGATGCGATAGGTACGCACCTTACTGTCGTCGCTCAGGTCGCTGCTAAAGTACTTGTACTGGGCGACTTTGTTGGCGAAAAACAGGGCGGCAAGCAGAACGCCGGCGAAGACGCCATAGGCCAAGTTGTGGGTTGAAACCACCACGACCACGGTGGTGATCATGACGATGCTGGTGCCCCTGGGGTGCTTTTTGAGGTTGCGCAAGGATTCCCAGCTAAAGGTACCGATGGAGACCATGATCATCACCGCCACCAGCGCAGCCATGGGAATCTTGGCTACCCACTCGCCGCCAAATACCACCATCAACAGCAAAAACACGCCCGCCGCCAATGTGGAAAGGCGGGTGCGGCCACCTGATTTGACGTTGATGACCGATTGCCCGATCATCGCGCAACCCGCCATGCCACCCAGCAAGCCTGAACCGATATTGGAGATGCCTTGGCCTTTGCATTCGCGGTTTTTGTTGCTGGTGGTGTCGGTCAGGTCGTCTACGATGGTTGCGGTCATTAGCGATTCCAGCAGGCCGACCACGGCCAGGGATAGCGAATAGGGGAAGATGATTTGCAGCGTCTCGAAGGTCAGCGGCACGTCGGGCCATAAAAATATGGGCAAGGTGTCGGGCAAATCGCCCATGTCGCCCACCGTGTGCACGTCCAGGCCGAGCCAGAGCGCAACCCCGGTCAGCACGACGATGGTTACCAGCGGCGAGGGGATGGCCTTGGTGAGGTAAGGGAACAGGTAAATGATGCCCAGTCCGGCGGCGGTCAGAGCGTACACGTGCCAGGTGACGTTGATCAGCTCCGGCAACTGCGCCATGAAAATCAAAATCGCCAGCGCGTTGACGAACCCGGTCACCACCGAGCGCGACACGAAGCGCATCAGCGAGCCCAGCTTGATGTAGCCTGCGACGATTTGTAGCACGCCCGTTAGCAGGGTGGCGGCGAGCAGGTATTGCAGGCCGTGGTCCTTGACCAGCGTCACCATCAACAGCGCCATGGCCCCGGTGGCGGCTGAAATCATGCCCGGTCTGCCGCCGGTGAAAGCGATGATGACCGCCATGGCAAAAGAAGCATAAAGTCCGACCTTGGGATCGACTCCGGCGATGATCGAAAAGGCGATGGCTTCGGGGATCAGCGCCAGCGCGACGACCATGCCCGCGAGCAAGTCGCCCCGGATGTTTGCAAACCAGTTTTTCTTGATCGTGTCGAAGGTCATTAGGTTCTCTTGTCGGGATGATAAAATGTTAGGGGCCGCCCCGTTGTTTCAGCCTGAGGCGGCCCCATTAGTTCAGCGATGGGATGCGTAATCGGTTACGCGTCGTCTTCGTCCGTATGGCGCTTGCTGGGGCCGAACACCGATTCCACGGTGGGCACGGGCTCGTGCGATTTAACGGGCGGGCTCATGTCCGGCAGCTTGGGTTCCGGAGCAGCCTGCGGCGCAGCGACGATGGAAGTCTGTGCAGGCGCGCGGGTGGTGCCCGCTTTGGCGCGTGCAACGGCGACCATCTTTTCCAGATCGGCTTCGGAACACAGCCCCAGGCCCACCGGGCTTTGCGGTTTGATGCCGGCAATATTCCAGTGGCTGCGGTCGCGCACCGATTTGATGGTCGGCTTGGTGGTGCCGATCAGGCGCGAGATTTGCGGGTCGGTCATTTCCGGGTGGTGCTTAAGCAGCCACGCGATGGCGTCCGGGCGGTCCTGGCGTTTGGATACGGGGGTGTAACGCGCACCCTTGCCGCGCATTTTGGGCTGGGGCAGCGTGCCCTTGGAAATCTTTAAACTGGCGTTCGGATCTTTCTGGCAACGGTCGATTTCCGCCTGCGTCAGTTCGCCTGCGGCGATCGGGTCTGCGCCCTGCATGCCCACCGCGACCTCGCCATCGGCGATGGCTTGCACTTCGAGTTCATGCAGACCGACAAAATCGGCGATCTGATCGAACGAAAGGGCGGTGTTTTCAACGAGCCACACGGCTGTCGCCTTGGGCATCAATGGCTGCGCCATATTAGGGTATCCTTATCCGTGATTCTTGGCCAACGCCCCGATTGGGGCTTGGAGCGCCCCCTTTTTATTCTAAAACTCCGGGCGGGTAAACCGCTCTTGGTACCTTGGCGAAAAAAAAGATTTTTACCCCAAAAGACCCTAAAAGCTCGGATTTAGGCCATTTCTAAGACTATTTTTCCGATATGCTCCCCCGATTTCATCAACTTGAGCGCTTGATTGGCCATTTTTAAGGGAAAAGTGGCGAAAACGACGGGGCGGATACGGGTATTTTCAAACAAGGGCCAGGCCTGAGTTCTGAGGCTTTCGGCGATAGCGGCCTTGAATGCGGGCGGGCGGGGACGCAGGGTCGAACCTGTCAGGGTGAGACGCTTGAGCATCACGGGCATCAGGTCCATTTGCACGCGCGATCCCTTGAGAAACGCGATATTGACCAGTCGGCCATCGGGGGCCAGGGCATCGATGTTGCGCGCCACATAGTCGCCGCCCACCATGTCTAAAATGACATCGACGCCGTTTGCCCCGTTCCCTTGGGCGCCGAATTCTTGTGCCGCTGGCACGAAGTCGTGTTCGTTGTAGTCCACCGCCAGCATTGCGCCGAGATCCAAGCAGGCTTGGCATTTTTCCTCACTGCCTGCCGTCGCCATGACGCGCACGCCCAACGCCGACGCCAATTGGATGGCGGCAACACCGATGCCGCTGGTTCCGCCATGCACCAACAGGCTTTCGCCCGCTTTAAGTTTGGCGCGGTCAAACAGGTTCGACCATACGGTGAAATAGGTTTCGGGTAAGCTGGCGGCTTGCGTAAGGGTAAGCCCTCGCGGTATGGGCAGGCATTGGCCGGCGGGGGCGGTGGCGTATTCGGCGTAACCGCCGCCATTGAGCAGCGCGCACACATGCTCGCCTACTGGCCAGTCCGTGACACCCGCTCCCCGTTGCACGATTTCGCCTGCGCATTCGAGGCCCAGGATGTCCGATGCCCCAGCGGGCGGGGGATAGTGTCCCGCCAGTTGCAACAGGTCTGGGCGGTTGATGCCCGCAGCCTTCACGCGGATCAAGACCTCGCCCGGTCCCGGCGCGGGGTTGTGGCGTTCGACCGGGGCCAGTTGTCCGTTGTTTTGGACTTCCATGCAGATCACGGCTTTGCCTCCATGCATCGCTTTAGCTAGTATGACGCCATCGTTTGCAGTGACAAGGGAGGAGAACGCCGTATGGACGCCGACGACTTGGAACCGCGCACCGCCAAAGCCGTGCTGAAGGATTTGGATGCCATGTCCATCGAGGCTTTGGGCGAGTACATCGCCGGGCTGCAGGCCGAAATTGCCCGCGCCGAAGCCGCCATCGCCACCAAGAAGGCCGCCCGCGCCGGGGCCGACGCATTTTTTAAGACTTAGGGTTGCCGGGGGACTGCCGGGGCGCCCTTAATCCCCTATTAAGTATATGGGTATAGAG
This sequence comes from Rhodospirillales bacterium, assembly GCA_024653965.1. Taxonomy (GTDB): domain Bacteria; phylum Pseudomonadota; class Alphaproteobacteria; order Rhodospirillales; family Magnetovibrionaceae; genus JANLGW01. The sequence continues at coordinate 4,616 of JANLGW010000126.1, read as the reverse complement.
TTGTTAAGGTCGGATGGCTTTCGCACATCGCCTCCGACGCCTCCCTGTTAAACTTGCGCCGCCCCAAAGAGGTGGCGCATTTTTTGTTAGGGTGCGATCACAATTTTGCTTCAACCTATTGTGATCCGGCCCTCGCGTAAAATTTATACGATTTTTCCGTTTCCGGTCTTGACCCGAGGCGTGTGCGTGATAGTCTTCCCCCACGAAAAATCAGACGGCGAGTTTAACAGGGCTCGGCAAAATGTATCGAAGGGCTGTCACCTCAAAGAGGGACAGCCCTTCGTTTTTTTGCAAGGTATCGCCAAACGCAAACGGGCCGACGTCGGTCGACCCGTTGACGCAATCGCCGTGAAATAAATTCGCTTTAGTCTTTTTTGCAGGTGCTGAGGCCGATCGGCAAATATGCCGGACACCAGCCGAGTGCGGCGGTGCCGACCATCACCACGCCCACGACAAGGCAAGCCCAGTACAAGATGGCGTTGGCGGGCGGCGCTACGAAAAAGACCAGCAGTAGTACGACACCGACCAGACCGCGGATGCCGCGATCGATATTACCCACATTGCGTTGCATGCGAATCTCCCAAATTAAACGGGGAAAAGAATCCCCAAAACACACGCAATTATAGCCGCAATGGGCAACAATTAGAAGGTGTTAATATAGGGGCGGCGCACCGAGGCCGATGCGCCGCCCTGTGTCCGCGTCAAAATTGGCGGAAGGTTAAGCCGCCCGGCTTTTTGAGGTGTGCTCGATGGCCTTGGAAGTAGTGCTCTGAATCGCAATTTTGCGCGGCTTCAATTCTTCGGGAACTTCGCGTTCCAGCTCGATGTGCAACAGGCCGTTGTCGAGTTTGGCACCCCGGATTTTGATATGGTCGGCCAATTGGAACCGCCGTTCAAACGCCCGTGCAGCGATGCCATGGTGCAGATAATGGCGTTCGCTTTCACCTTGTTCGATGCGTCCCGACACGGTCAGGTGCGAATTTTCGAGGGTGATGCCTAAGTCTTTTTCGCCAAAACCGGCGATGGCCATGGTGATGCGATATTCGTTTTCGCCCAGCACCTCGATGTTGTAAGGCGGGTACGTGGTTTCGCTGCCATCTAAGCGGGCAAGCTGGTCGAGCTGGCGCTGCATGTGGTCAAAACCCACGGCGAAACGGTGAAGAGGGGTAAGGTCGATGGTACGCATAAAACTGTCCTCCTGTTGAGCGATCAGTGGTTCATAAGGACTTCCCAATCTTTGGCGAAGTCCGGCTTGCGGCGCACGGTGCGGGACCCAAATCGAGCGGCGTCCCTTAACGTGACTGGCCTGACGTGACTGGCCTGTGCGTTTTTGATGTAGGCAGCACGATTTTTCCCCGCAAGGGGGATACGTGTAAAAAAAGCGAAAAAGCCGTCAGGTCTGGGTTGGCGGCTGGGGCTGTGCTGTTGTTGGTTGTGCCGCCGGTTGTTGCGCCGGGGCGGGCGCGGGCGCGGGGGCTGCGGCAGGGACCGTAGCGGCGGGGGCGGCTTCCTGGGGGGCGGCTGGTGCAAGATTGGGCAAGGCGACGCCGCTGGCGGCGACATAGGCTTGTTCCAGCGCCGGGCGCTCGGCTTCGGCCTGGGCCTTGACGGCTTCGATGTTGGTTTGGTCGTCCCAGATGAATTCTTGCAGGTATACCGGGCCGTCGATGCCCTTGAGGTAGTACGGGCCGCGTTTGACGAAACGCCAACTGCCGCCTTTGGCCATGCCATAGACGGTGTCGGAAACAAAAATCATGTCGGCCTTGGCTTTGTCCACCACGCGCGCGGCCATTTGTACGGTGACGCCGTAAAGGTCGTTTTCTTCCACCACCGCGCGGCCCGCATTGATACCGATCTTGACCTTCAGCGGCACATTCGGGTTTTGGGCGTTGTGCATGCGGATCATCATTTGCATCTGTTGGGTGGCGCGCAGGCTATTGGTGACGTTTTCAAAAGACGCCATGATGCCGTCGCCGGTGTGCTTGATTTCCTTGCCGCCGGTTTTGGCTAGGGCGTCGCGCACGACTTGATTGTGCGCACGCACCACTTCCTGAGCGGCTAGGTTGCCCTTTTCGTGGGTCATGGCTGTGGAGCCCGCGATATCGGTAAACATCACCACCACTTCTTTTTCCGGGTCTTCCGGTTTGGCGGGTTTGTTCCATTCGTGCAGCGCGGTTTCCAGATTTGCCGTTGTTTCTTTGTTGCCCCTGATGAAGCCCGATAGGTCACGACGTCCGGCCTGGAATATCTCCATATAGGCGGCGCTTTGCAGAAGATAATCTTCATATCGCCGGGCGAAGGCTTCGGCATGTTCGGGTTTCAGGCCCATCAGTTGCAGGGCGTCGGTCAAAATGAGGATGATGCTTTCGCTGTCTAAGTTGCGCTCCCCCCCCAAGGCTTCCGCAGCGCCCGCGAGGTACAAGTTCACGCCGAAGCGATTGAAGTTGTCCATTTTTTTGCGTTCGGCAGGCAGGTTGCGAATGGACTCGCCAAAGAACCCCATCAGCAACGCCTTTTGTTTTTCGGCCATGGGCGAGAGGTTGGAAAAGGCCTCTTCTTCCGCCTCTTGTTCCGGCGCTTCTTCTTTGTCGCTTTCTTCCGGTTTGGCCTTGGCTTCTTCTTCGGCTTTTTTCTTGAGCTCTTCTTCGATCTGTTTTTTGAGGGCGTCTTCTTCTTCCTGGGCGCGCTTCTTTTCCTCTTCGAGGGCGCGTTTTTCCTCCTCGGCCTTTTTCTTCGCGAGCGCTTTACGCTGAGCTTCTTCCTGTTGTTTTTTGCGCCGTTCCAGCAGTTCGAAATCCGGTGTGTCCAGTTCGTCCTTGCCCATGAAGGCTCTGAAGGTGGTGATTACGGACAACAGAAAAAACGAAAGCGCAGCGCCCATCATGACGTTGGCGCGCATTTGGCCGTAAAAAGCGATGCCGCCGAGTTTTTTGTAGGGCAGGGTGGCGTTCAAGATGAGCGTTAATGCTGCCGAGACGCCGATGGAAAACAAAATCACAAGCAACAGTTTGGCGACAACGCCCATGCCGGATTTTTTCTGGTTCCTTCCCATGGCGCTGGACATGCCGTCATCAAAGTCCGGCGTGCGATTGGCTTGTGCGCGGGCCATGATGCTGGCGTACTTGTTGCCTTCGCCGGAGGCGGCCGACATGCTTAATGCAGCCGCAGATTTTGTTGGAGTGTGTTTGTGGACAACGTGTTCGCGGTGTAGGCCTGAGCGGTCGTCATAGGTGTCGCGCACGACCTTGATGCCAGCGATGCCTGGCATGTTTTCAAGCGCTATGGCCTCTTCGATTGCATCGTCGCGTGCGCCGCTGGGGAACTGGGCATGAATGCGCCATTTCCCGCCTTGCAGCACTTGGACTTCGTAACTCGTCGATTCCATCTCAACCTCAAGCCCCTACCGGCGCGTTCTGGCTAACAAAAGCAATCAGATTGCGCACCATCTTAAACGTAGGATGCGATGCTCGATTCAAGGCCGAGCATTCTCTCTAATATTATATAAAAAACACATTAAATACAGGATTCTAAACAAATATGTAAACGATAGGAATGTTTTGCGCCATATCTGTAAGTTAGGCTATGCACCGACAAGACATGACAAAGGGGCGCTGGTACAAGCCGCAAGCGCCCCCTCATTCGTCATGCAAGCAGATCAATAAAAACTTAGCCTTTGAGGCCGAAGTCTTTGAAACGCTTGTTGAACTTAGCCAGCTGACCACCGCTGTCGAGCAGACGGTGAATGCCCGTCCACGCGGGATGGGTCAACGGATCGATATCGAGTTTCATGACGTCACCTGCCGCGCCCCAGGTGGAACGGGTTTTGTAGGAGGTGCCATCGGTCATTTCGATGGTGATCTCATGATAGTCAGGGTGGATGTCGTTTTTCATCGTTCAGGCTCCAAAATCGAGTGCGCTATATACCCAACGTAGCGCCCGGACGCAAGGGGTTAGGGCAAAATAATTCAAGGTTTGGGCCGCAATTGCCGCAAAATTGCTCAAGGCGGCGGGAAAGCTCGACATCAAGACTTGCTGGCGGGGGACCTGCGGGGTATGACAGGACCGCTAAAACGATCCGACCCTAGTGAATAACACATCGGGAGCCTAACCCATGGACGCAAGCGCATTTGAAGCCCTAGCCGGGGAAACGCTGCAAAGCCTGTTCGATGCCTTGGATGAGGCCATCGGCGATAGTGCGGATGTGGACCTTGAAGGCGGTATTTTGACCGTCGAGCTTGAGGATGGGCGCCAGTACGTCATCAATAAACACGGTGTGAACCAGGAAATCTGGGTGTCTTCACCGCTGAGCGGGGCGGCGCACTATGCCTATGACGTGGAAACCAAAACTTGGCGTTCGACGCGCGGCGGCGAGGTTTTGAGCGAGGTTCTGAGCGCCGAATTTTCCAGGATTTCCGGCAGCAGCCTGAAACTGCTTTAAATCAGTCGCTTAAACTTAGTCGATGGGTGCATCTTGGCCTTCGGGCGCAGCAGCGGGTTTTGACACTATATCGCTCAACGCCTCGGCCTTTGCCGCTTCATTGTCTTTGAGCGCGCGCAGCGCCAAAGCCGCCACCACCAGCATCAAAACCGTGCCGCCATAATACGGCCAATCCATG
>JANLGW010000121.1 GCA_024653965.1 Rhodospirillales bacterium | reverse complement strand
CATGGTGCGCCAAGCCCAAATAATCGTTGGAACTGAAATCCACCCCCTTGGCCACAATGATGCGCCGATAGCGATCAAGCCGAGACAGCGAGTCCAGCGTGTTTTGGAACGGCGTGCTCTGCAACGGCGTGTTCACTCGCGGTTTCCTTCGGTTTCAGATCGAGGCGCGCCAACAGTTGCAGATCCTGATCAACCGTCGCGTTGTTGGTGGTCAGCAATTTGTCGCCAAAAAAGATCGAGTTCGCCCCGGCGAAAAAACACAGCGCCTGGGTCGCTTCATCCATCTTGTCGCGGCCCGCCGACAGACGCACATAGGACTTCGGCATCAAGATACGCGCCACGGCTACGGTACGCACAAAATCGAAAGGATCAATCTCGGCGGCATGTTCCAGCGGCGTACCCTTGGCGCGAACCAACAGATTGATGGGCACACTTTCCGGGTGGGAGGGCATGTTGGCCAGTTCCATGAGCAACTTGGCGCGATCTTGCTCCGCTTCGCCCAAACCCAATATGCCCCCGCAACAGACATGAATGCCTGCGTCGCGCACCAACGCCAAGGTATCTAGGCGATCTTGAAAACTGCGCGTGGAAACGATTTTTTCGTAATGCTCGCGCGAGGTATCGAGGTTGTGATTGTAATAACTAAGCCCGGCATCTTTCAGCGCCTGCACCTGCGCTTCGTTCAATGAACCGAGCGTCACGCAGCATTCCATGCCCAGTTCTTTAACGCCGCGCACCATCTCCAACACCAGCGGAAAATCGCGCGCATTGGGGGATTTCCACGCCGCGCCCATGCAAAAGCGGGTGGCGCCCCGATCCTTGGCGGCTTGGGCCTCCTTCAGCACACGCCCCAATTCGACCAACTGCTCTTTTTCCAATCCGGCTTCATGATGGGCGCTTTGCGGGCAATACGCGCAATCTTCGGGGCAGCCCCCGGTTTTCACCGACATCAGCGAAGACAATTGAATTTCATGGATGTTAAACGCCGAACGGTGAACCGTATGGGCGCGGTAAAGAAGCTCCATAAACGACAGCGCGAACAGAGCCTGAACCTCGTTCAAACTCCAATCGTAACGACAGTGGGGGGTGGTCATCGGAATTGTAATTACCTAAATGTGGCCTGGGTGTTGATGTGGTATAGGCGTTGCGGTTCGCGCAGAGGGTAAATACGCCAAGGGGTGCGAGCAAGCGAATTTTGCAGCCTAAACCTTTCGACTCGCCGACCGCAAAGAACCCTCCCTTATATCCAGGTATTTTTGCCCTGCCGGGATTAATTCCATCACCTAAGCGTTGTCCCCATGACAGCCCGCATGCGCCGGGGTGGATTGCCATGCATAAAATCAAAGTATTCATAAAATTTTATTGAATATATAACGATAAAATAACCGATCAGTGTGCATTTGATCACAGTTATTACGATATATTACATGCAATCCTACAGCTGAACTAACAACTCTTGTTGCCATGCTTTTATTGGTAAATGGGTAATTCAGAATATTGGAGGGCATGATGAATAACATTTACCGTAAATATTTAAAATATGCGGCAAATATCTCAATATTAACGGGCCTTACCCTATCCCTTTCCGGTTGCATCGTCGCCCTTCCCCCTGCCGTGCAAATGGCCTCCTTAGCGCTCGATGGCGTCAGCTACATCACCACCGGAAAATCGGTGAGCGACCACGCCATTTCCACCGTCACCGCGCAAGACTGCGCCATGACTCGCGTGCTCAAGGGGGACAATATTTGCACCGCGCAACAGGTCGAAGTCGCCACGCTGCCCGACGGCACGCCTGTGCAAATGGCGGCGGATGCTTCACGCGACATCACAACCGGCGATCAGGACCAAGCTTTCCAGGCCTTCTCCGTCACCCACGGTGTCGCCAGCACCGAAGACACGGACGAAATCCTCACCCTTAAAAAATAGTCCCGCCACCGATGCCCCGTTCCGTTTGACGCACCCCGCCCCGGCGCAATCGTAACCGCCCAGGTTATCCCCAGTTTTTCCACATGGACGGCTCGCGTTCGCACGGTTAAGGTCGCCCCCAACGCAACAACCCGATAAAGAGGACAGCCCATGACCGACGTTGGTGGTATTGCAGGCGACCGTCTGCGCTCGTTCGTCGAGCGCATCGAGCGCCTGGAAGAAGAAAAAGCGGCCCTGGCCGCCGATATCCGTGAAGTGTATTCCGAAGCCAAAGGCACCGGCTTCGACGTCAAAATCCTGCGCCAGATCGTGCGCCTGCGCAAAATGGACGTCTCGGATCGCCAGGAACAAGAAGAAATTCTCGAGGTCTACAAACGCGCGCTGGATATGTAATTACCCTAGGGCCGAGCACAACATGAAAAAGGCGGCTTAACTTAAGCCGCCTTTTTGCATTGATGCTGGTCCGTTTACTTAGCCCACCGCGCCCGACATATGCGCCACCGCGCTGGAGATGCGCCGCACCAGATCGTAATAATCTTCCAGCGGCTGGAACAGTTCGCGGTGTTCTTTTTCATAACCGTGTTCGACGTCGGTGCGATAGGTCGCTTCTTCGCCGAATTTTTTGGCCCCGGCGCTGATGCCCGACACCGGGAACGCCTTGCGCAAAACGCCCAACGCATGTTCGACGTTTAAGTTGAGCAGTTCGTTGATGACGTCGTCCGACGAGGTATCGTGACGGTCCGAGAATTTCGGCACCCGCGACACCAGCAAAAAGATTTCATGGATCAACGCGATGCGCACCGCGTGCAACAAGGTTAAGTCCGGATAACATTCGTCGACGATCTCGGGCAGCATCGCCTTGGCGTTGACCGCCTTGAGGCCGTGATCGAGATACAGCGTGTCGTTGAGGAAAATGCGGTAAACGCGATTGACCTTTTCGTGGCGCGCGCTGTGACGCAGGATGTTGGACAACTTCTGCATCTGCTCGGCGCGTTCGGCATCTTCTTCGATGCTGGCGCGACGCAGCCAAATCGCCGGATCGAACAGCGACACATACCCGTGCAGCGCATCTAAGTTGGAAAGATGCCGCCCATAAGCGACCATGGCGATGAACCGGCGGCAGCGGTCGGAATTGGCGAACACTTCGACGAAGCGGTCCTGATCCTTGGAAATGGCCTTGCCGTGGCCGCTGATGGTATTGGAAAAATAGCCCAGCTGCTGCAAAATCGCGTTGTGCGGAATGGCGCGCACCTGGCTGGGGTGTTCCAAATCCACCTGCGCGCCGCCTTCGTGCTGACGCTTCACCTTGCGCGAGCCGGTGGTATACAAAAGGTTGGTGCCCAACAGGTTCAAGGTCGCGGCGTAGTTGGGGTTTTCCATCAGCCGCTCGTTGAAGCCGGTCACCGTCATAAAATAATCCAGCGAATAATCGGTGTCTTCGTAGAACATATCGCTGCCGTCGTACTTTTTGTCGCCGGTCAGCGCATGCTCGACCAAACGGCACACGGTGGCGAACGCCAAGTCGGGGTGCGAAAAATAAACGTAGCCGTCACCGCCCTGAAAGCTGACTTCCTGCTTCACGTCGATGCCCGCTTCCTTGAACTTATGGCGCGCGAACGGCGGATAGGTATAGTCCAGGCGGTCGGCGAAGCTGACCGGGTGTGCGCCGCGCCCCATGGACTCGCCGTGGGTATCGAAAATCAACAGATCGACGCCGCTAAGGCCAACCTTCTGAATGCGCTTGGCCAATTTGACGCGAATGCGCTCGATCGCCAGCGATGCCGGAACCTGCCCGATGTACCGGCCCGCATCGGAATAACCGGTTTGAATGCACAGCCGTCCGCGTGTTTTGACATAATCGATATAGGTCGGATTTTTCAGCAGTTCGTTGACGATTTCGTGGCCTTGGTCCAGCGCCACGCCGGTTTCAAACAGGGGCGAAATATCGATCTTGTCGGCCACGCCGAACAATTTGGCGAAATACAGCGCGGTCAGAACGGTAAACGGCGTATTGCATTCGGCGATCAAAAAACGCACCGGCTCGGCACTGTCGACATATTTGGTGAACTGCGCCACCAACATAAACACCCGCTTGGCGGTGGTGCGTTCGTTCATGATGGAGCCGAAGTTGATGGTCACCGGCTTGACACGATCCAACAGCTTGGCGATCTCCACCAGATAACGGCGGCGGTTGGCCGGGTCTTCGGGCGAGGTGGTGATATCGATGTCGTGACGAATGGCGTTGGTCAACTGGGTCGCATTGATGCGCATGTGGGTGTGGGCGAAGGCCAGACCGAAGTTGGCCATTTCCGCACGCAGCACCGCCATATCGATCGCGCCCTCGGCGCCCGCGTCGATGGCCTCTGTCAACAGTTCGGTAACACGCGCGACGCTCACCAAGCGCTCGCCCAGAGATTCCACCAGCGCCCGGCTGAAGGGGCCGACTTGTTCGCTGTTGTCGGGATCGCACTCCAGGCGCGCCAGATCGTCGTTCAAGCGCGTCAAGGTGCCTTGCAGCAGAGCCTTGGCCTCGGCGACTTCACGGCCAGAACTTAAATTGGCGAGACTTTCGATGTACGATTCCAGCGCCAGTTTTTCCACGCCCATGCGGATGGAAAACGTATCGGACCAGCGAATATCGGCGCGACCGTCGAGGTCGTAACCCACCCAGCTGGCCACCGTGAGCAGGCGCGGCGTCAACGTCTGCCACTCGGCGGGATACAAATCGCGAGCAACATTGAACACCACTGCATAAATACGGCGCAGCGCTTTGCGGATATTGCCGATGGCCATCAGCGCAAAACGCTGTTCATCCATAAGACTGATCGACGCCGCGGAGCCGTGCGGCGTATCGGCGGCGATCTTCACCAGCGCATCCAGATCAGCGGCGCTTAAGGTCTTGCCCGCCTCGTTCTTACCCACCGCCAAGGTGGCCAGGATGCGCGTGAGTTCTTCGGAAACCGTAAAGGTCGGATGCGCGGTGATGACGATGCCAAACACTTCGCGTTCCACGCTGGCCTTGAACTCGGCGAACGGTTTGGTCTTGCCGTCGTCGCCGTGGGCCAGATTGGTGAACAAGTCTTTCAGGCGCGCCTCATTGGCCGCCACCGAGCATTCGCCCACATAGGTGCGCAGACGCCGCGCCCGGTAAATAAACGCGTTGAGCGTCAGCAGGCGCACCAAATCGGAAAGTTCATGCAGCTTGATATGACCTTCGCGCACCAAACACGAAATGTTCAGCGCCATGCGCCGCGTCGGGGACTGCAGATGATTTTCGCGCGCTTCTTTAAGGAAGGCATCAAGTTTATCGGCCAACTCGTCGCGCAGATCGCACGCTTGGGGCAAAATCTTGTTCGCGGCGTCGCGGTAAGCTACCGGCGTGACGGCGTCGGCTGCGATATTCGGCATTAAAATCCCTATACTGCTTTTAGCGTTGGGCCAAGATTCTGGCCAAAATTCTGGCCAAATTTGAGCCAGAACCCGAAGAAGTGTGGGTGGGTTTTAATCCATCGCCGATGATTTGTAAATTTCAGTCGCACATTGGAAAAATTAAAGCGTTTCGCGCTCGAACCGGGCCACCAGCTCGACATGAGCGCTAAAGATGAACTGATCGACGGGCAACACGTCGATCAATCGATACCCCCCGTTGACCAAAATTCGCGCATCGCGGGCGAAAGTGGCGGGATTGCACGATACCGCCACCACCTTCGGCACGTCAGATTGTGCGATCTGTTGTGCCTGGGCCGCAGCACCCGCACGGGGCGGATCAAACACAACGGCGTCGAATTTATTCAATTCCGCCGGGTCCAGCGGCTGACGGTCCAAATCGCGAACCTCGGCCAGTACGCGCCCGCCCAAATTCGTGCGCCCCGCCGCACGTTCCAAGGCGCGCACCTGAGGCTCCAAGCTGTCAACCGCGCGCACGATGGCTTGCCTCGCCAAGGCCAAGGTAAAACTGCCCACCCCGCAATAAAGATCGGCAATACGCGCCGCCTTGCCCACACCGAGCAAAATTTGGGCCAGAATGGCGCGTTCACCTTCGACGCTGGCCTGCAAAAACGCCCCCATGGGCAGTTCAAGCGAAACGCCCGACAGATCGACCTTGGGCATTTGCACCTGGGCCACCGGCTCGGCGGGAAAATCGGGTTCTTTCCACGACACCCGCGCGGCGTAGCCACGCCCGGCGAAGGCGGCAATGGCTTCGCGCGCAGCGAGGCCGGGATGTTTATCCGCTTCGATCACCATATCCACGCCGTTATCGCACGCGGTGAGCGCCACACGCGCCCGTTCGCCGTCCTCCAACACTTGGCGCATCAATTCGCCCAGCGGCTCGATCACCGCATTGAGGCTTGGCACCAACAACGGACAGCTTTCGATGGTGACAATGTCGTGACTGGCGCGCGCGTTGAAGCCCAAGTCCAGGCGTTTGCCGCGACGCTGCACGGTATAGGTCACGCGCCGCCGTGTGCCCGGCTGGATCAGCACCGGGTCGAGAACGGGAACGTCGGCAAAGCCGCGTTTGGCCAACACCTCGGTCACCCGGGCGCGCTTCCACTGGGCATAAAAAGTTTCATCCACATGCTGCAAGGCGCACCCGCCGCACTGGGCATAATATTCGCAAATCGGCTGAATGCGCTGAGAAGCGGGCTGCAACACCTCCAACAGCGTACAGCCTAAACCATCATTGCGCTTAGGCCCGGTTTTGACGCGCACCCGCTCGCCGGGCAAGGCCGCCGGAATATACAACGTTTGCCCCGTCCACGCGGCTAGGCCATCAGCCTGCGCGCCCAATCCTTCCACCAAAACTTCCAGCGTTTCACTCGGCTGGGCGCGTTGTGTCCGCCCCCGGCCACCCCCCTTGGGGCCGCCCTTGGGACCGCCTTTGGGGCGGCCGCCCGTTCTGGAAGGCTGCCGGCTCACTTTACCGACGCGCGGATATCGGCGACGAAATGCTGGAACGCCTCGCCCACGGCCTTCTCAATCGCCGCCACATCGGTCTGCACGCCGTTGGAACCAGACGCCACTTCGGCGCGGTATTCATCCAGCACCAACAACTTACCATCCGCCTCGCGGCGCAACGACAGCTCGAACGTCACCGCGCCCTTAGGCTTGCTTCCGCGCACGGTTTCCAGGCGCAGTACGCGGGCCGAAATGGTGTACTCCGGCTTCACACGCATTTCCGGCGTCACCACCTGCTTGGCTACATCGGCGGAGCGCAGGTAAGACACCAGCGCGCTTTGCAGCAAGATGGGCGGAGATTCGATCCAGAAATGATAGTGATACTCGCTCACCGCATTGGAGCCGGGCTCGGAGAACAGCAACGGTCGATTGCCCAGCGAACCGGAAGCCACGAAGCGGTCCACCTCGATGCTGCCATCGAGCGCCACCGGACCAGATTCAGCCGCGACCGTATCCAGACGGTAAAACATGTCTTCGGGTGCGGCGGATGGCGCGGCGCATGCGGCCAACACAGTACAGGCGGCGAGGCCACAGGCCCAAGCGACGAATTTGCGCGGTGCGAAGTGTGTCATGATCTTGGTTCCTTGGCCCTTATTTAGTCGTTTTTCCAGAATTGTCCTGAGGCGTGGTGCCCGACAGCAGCAGCCCCGGGTTCTGGCGGATTTCGCGTGAAAATTCGAACATATTGCGCGCCGTGCCTTCGACGTTTTGGTTCACCGAATCAATATGCCGCGCCAGCGAGTCGGTAACGTGTTTCAAATCTTCGATGGATTTGCGCACCGGATCGCGGTTTTCCCCCACCATCGATTCACTGACTTCCAGCAATTTATTGAGCTTATCTTGCGTATCGGCCAGATCTTTGGAAAGTCCCGCGAAATTGGCCGCCGAAGTATCGACGTTTTCGGCGATGCGCGGCAGGCGGGCATTCAAATCATCGGTCAGTTTGGCGAAGGTCTTGACCGCCCTGGAACCGTCTTCGTCAACCAAGGCCCCCACCGTGTTTACCGTAACTGCAAAAGCCTCGGCGGTCTGTTTGATGGTGGCGAGCAGGGGGCGGATGTCGTTTTCGGCGATGCTGGTGACTTCGCCCGCCATCTCGCTCATGACCGAGAACAAATCCGATGCCTCGCGCCCGACCACCTGCGTATTGGGTTTATAGGCGACGGGACTGGTGCCTGCATCGAGGTTGATGGTGATGGCGGACAACAGCCCCGATGCGCCAATGCGCGCAACGCTGTCGTCGGGGATTTGCCAGCCCTCCTGCACGGTATAATCGACCCTGAACAACATGGTGCCGTCTTTGGCGATGGGGGTGACTTTTTCCACCTGACCGATGGGATAACCTTCGTACAAAATCTGCGTGCCGAACTTCACCCCGGTAATATTTTTATAAACGGAATAATAGTCGTCCGTCGCCCCGGTTCGCCCCGTCAGCAGGGCAATCGCCACCATCCCGACCACCAACATCACGGCGACAAACGCCCCCGCCGCGACATAATTAATCCGTGCCGTATTCATCTTGGCATGCCCTCTGCTTCCAACTTATCCCCGGTTAAGCGGCGCAGATATTCGTCTGCGTCAATTTCCGCCTCTTCAGAACGGCGGTTGAGTAAATTCTGTATGCGTTCGCTGGGATGGCTTTTCAGTTCCGCCACCGTGCCGACGAACAAAATATCGCCGCGATCCAACACCGTGATGCGATCGGCAATCTTAAACGCGCTTTCCAGTTCATGGGTGACGACACAAATGGTCATGCCCATGGCGTCGCGCAGACGTAAAATCATATCGTCCAACTGCGACGACACCACCGGGTCAAGACCCGCCGAAGGTTCATCGAAAAACAAGATGCGCGGGTCCATGATGATGGCGCGCGCCACGGCGGCGCGTTTGATCATGCCGCCCGACAACTCGGACGGCATCAAATTTTCAAAGCCGCCTAAATCCACCACTTCGAGCTTCATGCGCGCCATGATTTCCATGGTCATGCGGTCGAGTTTGGTGTGTTCGTAAAGCGGCAGCATGATGTTTTCGCCCACCGTCATGGAGCTGAACAATGCGCCGCCCTGAAACGTCACGCCCAGTTTTTTGCGCAGGTTGAACAACGCCTTTTGCGACAAGCTCCAGACATCTTCGCCCAAAATCTTGATCACGCCCGAGGTCGGGCGCTGCAACGCCATCAGGTGGCGCAAAAACGTCGATTTGCCCGAGCCCGAGCCGCCCATGATGACCATGATCTCGCCCTCGACGATATCGACGTTGATGCCGTTGAGGATTTGCCGCGAGCCATAGTGCGTAACGAGATTGCGAACCTCGATAACGGCGGGGCGATTTTGCGCTGCTTCAGCCATCCCGCCCCCTTACAACGTCGCCACGAGGGCGAACAGCATGTCGGTAATGACGATGGCGGAGATGCACTGCACCACCGAGCGCGTGGTCGCTTTGCCCACGCCCTCGGCGCCGCCCTTGACCAGAAAGCCATTGATGACGCCGATGATCGCAATCAGAAAACCGAAAATAAGGCTCTTGCCCAGCCCATGCAGCAAATCGTGAACGGTCAGAACGTCAATGGTCTGGTCCATAAACGCGGTCAGGGAAATGCCCAGCGCCGCGTTGACATAAAGGCCCGCCGCCCACAGCCCCAGCGTCATGGACATCATGGTCAGCGTCGGCACCATGATCATCGAGGCCAGCAGCGAGGGCACCACCAAGAACCGCACAGGATTGATGCCCATGACTTCCAACGCGTCGAGTTCTTGATTGATTTTCATCGTGCCCAAGCGCGCGGCGAGCGCCGAACCGGATCGCCCCGCCACCAAGATGCCGGTGATCAGCGGGGCAAATTCGCGCACCATGGAAAAGGCGACGCCGACCACCACGTGGCCTTCGGCACCGAATATTTTAAGACTGTAAATACCCTGTATAGCCAGCATGGCGCCGATGGCGGCGGCCATCATGCCGATGATGCCGATGGCGCGCACGCCGATTTCCATCATTTCAGAAAACAGCGCACCAAGGCGTACCGACTGGCCGACGCGCCGACCGGCCACCAGCCAATAAATACTTTCCGCCACCAGCACGCCATGACGGCCCAGCTCTTCAAGCGCCGCGACGCTGGTGCGCCCTAAGCGATCAAAAAACCGGATGGCCGCATTTTGCACGGCGTTGTAATAGGCGCCTTTGCTCATTGCTCTGCTCAAATCACCCCAAGGCCGCCACGGCGGAGTCCACCGTGTCGTGAATGATAAAGACTTGATCCAAGCGCGCCAGCTTCAACACCCGCAGCGGTGTGTCGCCGACGCTGGCCAGCGCGAAGCTCAGCTTGCGGGTCTTGGCGTTTTGAAAAGCTTCCACCAGAGAGGCAACGCCCGAACTGTCGATGTAGGCGACCTTCGAGAGGTCCACCACCACGCCCGCACCCTTAAAAATACAGTCGAGCAAGGCGTCGCGCACCTTTGGCGAAGTGCTGAGATCCACTTCCCCCGAAATGGCGACGACCTTTAGGCCGCCCTGGTCTGAAATTGCGATGTCCATGTCCCCTTACCCCTAAGCATTCTACGGCTTATCGTGCATAATGGGCCTTAAACCCATCATTTCTCAAGCCCTTATGGTTTTTGTCAATCTCAACAGGTTGCCCTGTCCATCCGGCGGCGGCAAGTAATCCATTCGGTCC
Source organism: Rhodospirillales bacterium (assembly GCA_024653965.1). Lineage (GTDB taxonomy): Bacteria > Pseudomonadota > Alphaproteobacteria > Rhodospirillales > Magnetovibrionaceae > JANLGW01. Next base: position 20,952 of record JANLGW010000121.1, on the reverse strand, counting down.
ATAACCTCACGGATGAAATGAACGCCCAATCCGCCCGGCCGCACATCGTCCAATTCGCGCGGTTTGATCCGCGCCACATCCACCGGGGCCGCGAAATCGCGGATCAGCACTTGAAACTCGCCCTGTTCGCGGCGCAGGTCGATGACCATATCACCGCCGCCTTTGCCCCCATAAGCGTGGCGCACCACATTTTGACAGGCCTCGTCCACGGCGAGAATGATGTCTTGGGTCTGCTCTTTGGCAAATCCGCACGCCGTGGCCGCCACTTCAACCGCGCGGCGAACCATCACCAAACTTTGCGCCCGGCCCGGCAAATTCAATTGGCACAACAACCCTTCAAGCACGTCCACGGGCGGCGCATCGTCGGGCGGCGGCGACGTTTCACCCTTTTCGGCGCGCCTGCGGGCAGGCCCGGCATCGTCGATCGCCATAATGGTCACATCGTCGCGCAACGGCTGGCCGCTGCTGGTCAGGAGCGTCGCCACCCGATTGATGCGCGTCGCGGCGTCTTCGCCATTCGCGAGGCCTTGCACCATCAGATCCTTAAAACCCTGATCGCTCAGTTCCTTGCCGGTGGTGACGTAACCTTCGGTCACGCCGTCGGTGAATATATAAAGTGCACCACCATTCAGATGCAGGACTTCTTCGGGCACCGGGCCGCCGCCGGTCAGCTCCGGCGGAATGCCCACCGGGGGCGCGCCCGCGCTTAACGCTCTAAAACTGCCATCCGGGGCATACACCAAGGGCGGCTCATGGCCGGCATTGGATAAAACCACGCGTCCGGTCGCCGGATCGTAGGTTCCCGCCACCATGGTCACAAACATGCCGCGCAGGCTGGTTTCGCAGACTTCCGCGTTAATGCGCTGCAATAGGCGTCCGGGGCGCAAATCTTCTTTGCCGAGGCACCGAAACAGGCTGGCGGCCTTGGCCATCAACAGCGCCGCGTTCATGCCCTTGCCCGAGACGTCGGCGAGAGTAAACGCGATGCGCCCATCATATAATATAAAGAAGTCATAAAAATCGCCGGAAACCACACGCGCAGGGCGATTGACGCCGCAAACCGGAAAATCGTCCGCGCCCGGCGGCGGCAGCAGGCCACGTTGGATTTCTGCGGCCAAGGCCAGCTCGCGGCGCATCACTTCTTGTTCGGCCAATTCGCCGGCCAACCGCGCGTTCAAGATCGCCAAACCCGCCGAGGCGGCCAGCGCTTCAAGGAATTTCAAGTCTTCATCGGCAAACAGGCCGTTGCCACCGCCTTGAGAGCGGCCAGGGGAACGAGAGGTTTTATTCACCAGTTCGATGGCGCCGATGCGTTCGCCCTGCACCGCCATGGGGGCGCACAGGATGGATTTGGTGGTAAAACCGGTTTTTTCGTCCAGCGCACCCTTAAACTGCGGATCGGCGGCCACGTCGCGCACCATTTCGGAGCAATTGCCCGCAACCGAGCGGCCAACGATGCCTTGGCCCGCTTTTACGGACAGGCCATTGATGTCGACCGGGCCAAAACTGGCGTGACACACTAGGTTTTCTGCGGTTTCATCCAGCAAAAACAGGGCGCCGCCTTCGGCCCCCACCATCGCCGCAATGCGCGCCAAGGCGCGCGCCATGGCGCCTTCGATATCGCGGCTGGCGGCGAAATCGCGCGCCATCTCCGCCAACAGATCCAATTGTTCGCTCAAACTGCCCCCGCGCCCCCCTAATACAGCCCCCCCGTTTACCCGCCCCATTCCTTCAATGGAACCAAGGGATAAACTGGCCTTATCCCTCACCTTATAAGGGACTCGATGGGGGTTGGGCAAACTTTGTCGGTTCGGGATGTTTTTTGCCGCATGGCTAAGACAATTGAACTATTTTTTTATCGGCGTTATCCACACAACAGCATTCACTTATGTAACGCAGAAAACATGGGATATTTATGTACCTTTGAATCGTTATGCCTTGATAGGCCTCATTTTTTTGTGCAATGCGGCATGACAAGAGATTGACACCCGCTTTCCAACATAATAATGAAGACGCTGCAATTCCCTGACTTTGCTGGGGGTTTTTTTGTATTTTTGTTTTTCCCATATGACCGTCCTCATATGGGAATGTTATGTAAGTTAACAATCCACGTCCGACTTTTGGGGAGGGACCATGACTACTCACGCTGATACCGCCCACGTGCATGAACACCACTGGGAATGGAGCTGGGCACCGCTTTTTACGGTGGCCGGAATTTTCTTCGTATTGCCGATGGCGTTCGCGTCATTCTTCGTATACGACAACATGACGTTTACGGCCGTTTTTGCCGGCGTTGGCACCGTTGTTCTCTTGGCGGGTATCGCCAAGTGGGTTGACGAAGGCCTGACGCAGGTTCCGCTGCTTGCCGGTGTGGCGAGCATCGGTCTGCCGATCTTCATCGTGTCAGAAGTTTTCATCTTCTTGGGCCTGTTCGCCAGCTACTGGTTGATGCGCCTGGGCTTTGAAGTCTGGCCGCCGGAAGGCACGCCGCACATCGACAAATTGCTGCCGACGATCATGACCGTGATCCTGGTTTCGTCCTCGATCACCTGTCACACGGCTGAAGAAAAGCTGGAACATGGCAATTTGTCTGGGTTTAACTCTTGGTGGATGATTTCCATCGTTCTGGGCGCAATCTTCTTGGGTTGCACCGTTTACGAATGGAACCACTTGATTCACCTCGACTTTATTCCGTCGACCAACGCCTATTCGACGGCATTCTTCACCATTACCGGCTTCCATGCCTCCCACGTGTTGGTTGGCCTGGGTGCGTTTATCGCGGTTCTGCTGCCGGCTCTCGGCGGTCGCACCAACAAGACGTTCGTCACCTGCGTGTCGATTTACTGGCACTTTGTTGACATCGTTTGGTTCTTCGTCGCTTCCCAGATTTATTTCTGGTAAGCCGCGGAACGGATCGGATTAGGTCGATGCTCCGCACCAGGACATTGATGGCAAGCGCCCTTCTGGGCTGTGCCTTGGCTGCATTTCCAGCCAAGGCACAGTACGGGGGCAATGTGCCTGTGTCGGACATCGACCCTTCCATTTTCCAAATTGACGAAAAGAAATACCTAGGCGCCAAAGTCAACGCCGACGTGGATCTGATCGACGCTCAGGGCAACGCTTTTAAGTTGGCCGACAAGCTGGGCAAACCTCTTATATTAGTTTTGTCATATTACTCGTGCGATGGCAGTTGTTCTGTCATCAACAAAGATTTAAGCGCTCAGTTGGCCGACGTTACCAACATCGCCATGGGCAAAGACTTCAATGTGCTGACCATCTCGTTTGACGAGCATGACACCTTGGATACGCTTGGCGTATTCAAAGAGCACTTGAAGACAACCGAAAACATGAACGGTTCGTGGACGTTTGCAACGTTTAAAAATAAAGACGACATCAAACCGTTCGCCGACGCCATTGGTTTTAATTTCTTTTGGTCGCCCCAGGATAGAACCTTTTTCCATCCGGGGGCGTTCATGTTCCTGACGTCCGAGGGTCGTTTGGCCCGCGTCTTGTACGCACTCAACAGCGGACCTCAGGACATAACGCTGGCGGTTTACGACGCCAATGAGGGCAACTTTAAGCCCAGTGATATTGCTCATTACGCCGTAAGTCTTTGTTATAGCTACAACTATGCTGAGGGTAAGTACACCATCAGCATTCCGTTGTTCGTTGGGGTGGGATCCTTAAGTTTGGGGGTCACGTCTTTTACAGTTTCCGTACTGTGGTTTCGCAGACGGAGGAGAGGGAGGAAAGTTTTATGAGGAAACTTTTGTCAGCAATGTCTGGTTTGGTCGGCACCGTCCTGCTGTCCAGCCAAGCTTTTGCAGCAGAAGGGAACGGGTTAGCCGTTCCCAACCAGTCGTGGGAACGCCTCTGGCATGAGGTGATTATGGATATTACGGTGATTGGCGTCATCATGGCGATCCTCGCCGTGATCATGCTGATCAAATATAAGGCCAGCAGCCCGGATCAATTGGGTACAGCCAAGAAATTGACGACCGTCCAGTCAATCGCTTGGGCCCTAATTCCGGCTTCTGTATTCATGGCCGATGACTTCTTCTTGGCCGCAAATGGTTGGACCGTATGGAACGACTATCGCCGCGTCCCGGAAAACGCCATGGAAATCAAAGTGACCGGTTATCAGTGGTACTTTGAATTCACATACGAAGACGGCACCACCACTTCTGAATTGGTGCTGCCGCACAACCAGCCGGTTGTGTTGCGTATGACGTCTGAAGACGTTATCCACAGCTTCGGCCTTCCCGGCTTTCGCGTGAAAGAAGACGTCATGCCGGGTCGTATCACGTATATCTACCTGAACCCGGTAGAAATCAGAGAGACCTTTGTGCAGTGCGCGGAATTTTGCGGCAACGACCATTCGGTCATGACCAACGCCGTTCGTGTCGTTCCGCAAGCTGAGTTCGACGCCTGGCTCGCGGAAGCGGCCAACGGCTAAGAATGGCTAGAGGGAGAGAAATCCAATGAGTACGCATACAACCGCAGCAGGACATGCTCCGGCCTCTGGCTGGAAAGAGTGGGTCCTGACAACTGACCATAAGCGGATCGGGGTCTTGTACCTGATCGGCTCTATGGCCGCCTTTGGTGTTGCCGGCCTGATGGCCCTGATCATCCGCCTCGAGCAGATGGAATTGGGCATGCAGTACGTCGCCAGCGCCACCCAGTACAACAGCTTCTTGTACTTCCACGGCGCCGCCATGGTTTTGGCCTTCTTGATCCCGGGCTTGACCGGTTTCGCGGCCAACTACTTCCTTCCGCTGATGATCGGCGCAAGGGACGTGGCATTCCCGCGTATCAACGCATTCAGCATTTGGCTGTTCTACTTCGCCATCGTTTTGGCGCTGTTGAGCTTCGTCATCCCTGATGCGCCCGATATCATGTGGACCGGCTACCCGCCGTACTCCGTGACAACCACGGGTAACACGGCGTTCTACGTGTTCACCGTGCACCTGCTCGGCTTCTCGTCGATCTTGGGCGCCGTGAACTTCCTGGTAACCGTGATTTACATGCGCGCACCGGGCATGGGCTGGAACCAGCTCAACATCTTCGTGTGGACCACCATTGCAGCGTTCGTTCTGCAATTGATCTTCATTCCGGTGTTGGCTGCTGCCGTAACCCTGTTGCTGTTCGATAAGTACATGGGCACGCACTTCTACGATCCGTCCGCGGGTGGTGACGTGCTGCTGTACCAGAACTTGTTCTGGTTCTACTCGCACCCCGCTGTGTACGTCATCTTCTTGCCGGCCGTCGGCATCTTGATGGACATCATGGCGACCATGTGCAAAAACCGCATCTTCAACTACAAGGCCGCGGTTTATGCAGGCATCTGGGGCATCGTCGCCATCGGTGGTATCGTGTGGATCCACCACCTGTACATCACCGGCATGCCGGATTGGATCCGTCTGGGCCACATGGTCACGACGCTGCTGATCTCGGTTCCGGTGGGCATCCTCGTTCTGTCCTTCTGGGGCACGCTCTACAAGGGCGCGATCACCTATAACACGGCAATGATGTACGCGGTTTCGTGCCTGTACCTCATCTTGCTGGGTGGTCTGACGGGTATTCCTCTGGCGATCCCGTCGATGACGGTTCACCTGTCGGAAACGTCGTATGTTCATGCGCACTTCCACTTCATCATGGCGCTGTTCTCGGCATTCGCCCTGTTCGCCGGCATTTACTACTGGTTCCCGAAAATGACCGGTCGTTATGCTGACGGGCCGATTGCCACGCTCAGCTTCTGGCTGAACTTCATCGGTGTGAACGTGACCTTCTGGCCGCTGTTCATCATCGGTAAAGAAGGCATGCCGCGTCGCTACTGGAACTACGAGATGTTCTCGGACATGACCGTTTTCGGTTACACGTTCCAGCAGTTCAATACGATCGCGACCTACGGTTCGTGGATCATCGCGGTGGGTATGTTGCTGCAGTTCATGAACTTCATCAAAGCGGCGATCAGCGGCCCAGTGGCTCCGCTCAATCCCTGGGGCTCTAAGTCCCTGGAATGGACCCACACCGCTTCCCCTCCGGGACCGGGCAACTTCGGCGACACCGACGTTGTGGTGGACGAAAACTGGAGCCCGTACGAATACAATCGGGGTTAATCCTTGAACTTCGTACCTAAAGTTAAGCGGGGGTCTTCGGACCCCCGCTTTCTTTTGGCCTTTAATCCTACAAAACCTGCGGAATTCTGCGCCCCAACAAGCGCTCTTCCCTTGCTCCCATAGCTCATACGGGCTATACCAGCGGATCAAAATTTATGGGGAGCGTTCTCAATGAACACCACGCCAAACAACAATGCCAACGCCACGTACAACAATCCGCGCGGCATCCCACGCGCAAAGCTGTGGATTTTCTTTTTCCTGTTCCTGACCGTCGGGCTGGGCATGTATGCAGGCACCATGTACCGCATCCAAAACTACGGCTTTACCGGCACTGGCAAAGATACGTTGGCGCATCCCGAAGAAGCGAACCCCGCAGCCACCACAGGGCAGCACAACTAATCCAGTCCCCCGCACGGAGCCCAAAGATGGAAATTACCGCCATTCCGCACATCAATGCGGTACTCAATACCGTTACCGTCGTGTTGCTGTTGGTCGCGCGCAACTATGCCAAGTCCGGCAATACCGTCGCGCACAAAAAGACCATGATCGCCACCTTGGCGGTTTCAGCGCTCTTTTTGGCTCTTTACACGACCTATCACTTCAGCGGCGGCTTCGCCAAATTCGGCGGCGAAGGTCTGGTGCGCTGGGTATATTTCCCGATTCTCATCGTTCACGTCATGGGCGCGGTGGCGATTTTGCCGCTGGTGCCGATGGCCGTCGTCTTTGCCTTGAAAGACCAGCGTGACAAACACAAACGCATCGTCACGTGGACATGGCCCATTTGGTTCTTCGTCGCCTTTTCCGGGGTGGTGGTTTACGTCATGGCCCAGCATGTCTGGCCGTGCGAAGGCCCGTGCCTGCTTTCCGGCATCAATATGCCGAGCAACTGATGCACAAGGGTTTATCGATGAACTGTCAAGACGCCGCCGACCGTCCGTTATTGCTTGACCGTCTCGACTTGGCGCTCGATGTGCCGGGCGGGCGCTCATGGCTGCTGCGCTGGATGGTGCTGGCGCTGATCGTGCTGGGCACGGCAGGTCTGTTCGCCCTGCCCTTGGCATTTGGCCGCGCGCCGGGTTTGAGCGACCTGTTTCCTTGGTTCGTCGCCAACTTCCACCGCTTCTTGGTGGTGCACGTGGATTACAGCTTCGTGGTGTTTTTCCTGTGCGTTTTTGCCGCCGTCGCCCACATCACCACGTACCGCCTATCCGGCGGCAATCCTAAACATATGGTGCTGCAGTACATCGCCTTTCGCGGCTCGGTGATCGCCGTCGCCGGCATGTTCATCCCAGTATTCATCATGCCCCAGGGCGAACCGGTGATGAGCAACTACGTGCCCGTGATCCAAAGCCAGATGTTTTACGCCGCCTTAGTGGTTTTGGCCGGCAGCATGGGCGCGCAGGCGCTGATGGTACTGTTGAACTTAAGCAACCGCCCGGCAGCCGACGTTAAAAGCCACGGCTTCGGCATCGACATGCTGAGCCTGAGCGGCGTGGCGGCATCCGTATTTTATCTGCTGGCGTTGGGCCAGTTCCTCTATGCGTGGTTGCTGCTGAACGGCGAGGCGCTGAACCATCAATTCAATGAAGACCTGTTTTGGGCCGGTGGCCACGTGTTGCAGTTCGTCAACGTCGCTGTGCTGATTTCGGCTTGGTACGCGATCGCCTCGACCACCTTCAAGCGCATCCCGTTCAACCCCATGGCTGTCGTCGCGGGCATGGTGCTGTTGGCCTTGGGTGCCGCTGCCACGCCGCTGTTCACCCTGATTTTCGAGGTTTTCGACGGCACTTGGCGGCAAGCCTTCACCGACCTGCAATACGTCTTTGCCCCGGTCGGCCTGCTCGTCACCGTGCCGATGGTGCTGGCGGCGTTCAAGGCCTCGGACAAACCCTGGAAAGACCCCGGTTTTGTGGTGTTGCTGCTCAGCCCGCTGGTATTTGGCGTCGGCGGCGTCATGGGCCTGTTCGTCGATGGCCAAGACACCCGCACGCCCGCCCACTACCACGGCATGATCGCCGGCGTGACGTTGGCATTCATGGGGCTGTTTTACAGCGTCTTTTTGCCGCTGGTGCAACGACGCATCACCTATCCGCGTCTGGCGCTGGTGAGCGTGTGGATGTTCGGCATCAGCCAAGCGCTGGCGTCCAGCGGCCTGTTTTTGGCCGGTGGCCACGGCGCGCAACGCAAGGTGGCGGGCGCCGAACAAGGACTCACCGCGTTCAGCGCCAAATTGGGCATGGGCCTCAACGGCGGCGCGGGACTTTTCGCCATCATCGGTGGCGCTTTGTTCGTCTGGGTTGCGGCGACCGCCATCATGGGCCGCCGCAAGGATGCCTAAAACTCATACTTATAAGAAAAGCACTGGATTTGAAGGGCGGAGGCTGTACATTCGCCTAACGCACACTTAAAAGGCTTATCGACCTTGACCGAACACAACGCAGACCAGCCCGCGCCAAACGCAACAGACGCAACGCCCAACGACGATGTCGTCGGCTTGGGCGGCGGCGAACCGTATCGTTTCCGCATTGCCGATTACGCCAACCTGCTTAAACCGCGTGTGATGATGCTGGTAGTATTCACCGCCGTGACCGGGCTGGTGATCGCACCGGGCGAGATCGATTTACTTACCGCCGTGATTTCGACGTTATGCGTCGCCATCGGCGCGGGTGCGTCGGGCGCCATCAACATGTGGTACGACCGCGACATCGACCAGTTCATGGAACGCACGCAACATCGCCCCATCCCGGCAGGCAAGGTGGAACCCACCCGCGCGCTGGTGTTCGGCGTGGTGCTGTCGGCGCTGTCGGTGGTGGTCATGCACTTGTTCGTCAACGACCAGGCCTCGGGCCTGCTGTTGTTCACGATTTTGTATTACGTGTTCCTGTATACCATGTGGCTAAAGCGCGCGACGCCGCAAAACATCGTCATCGGCGGCGCGGCGGGTGCATTCCCGCCCATGATCGGCTGGGTTTCGGTGACTGGCACGTTCAGCCTCGAATCGGGCATCTTGTTTCTCATCATCTTCCTGTGGACGCCGCCGCACACCTGGGCGCTGGCGCTGTTCCGCCATGGCGATTATGAACGCGTCGGCGTGCCGATGATGCCGGTGGTGGTGGGCAGCCATTCCACCAAGGTGCAGATGCTGATCTATACCCTGCTGCTGGTGCCGGTGACGCTGATTCCGGGTTTCATCGGCCTGTCGGGGTGGATTTACACGGTGGCGGCATTGGGCTTAGGCCTAGGCTTCATTTACCATTGCCTCAAGCTGCTCAAGGCCGACGACGATAAACACGCCAAACCGACGTTCCTGTTTTCGATTCTCTATCTGTCGCTGATCTTCTTGCTGTTGCTGGTCGATCACTTCTTGCTCTTCCCGCTGCCCTTCACGTTCTAAATACAAGGCGCCCCCATGATCAAGACGCCTTACCAGCAGCTTGAAGATCGGTGGCGCAAGATGGACGCGCTGGCGGGCGCGCAATCCATGCTGCATTGGGATATGTCGGCGATGATGCCTTCGGGCGGGGCCGAATCCCGCGCCGAACAACTGGCTACGCTCGCCACCTTAAGCCACGCCATGATCACCGACCCGGCGGTACCCGACCTGTTGGATGGGGCCGAGGCCGATCCGCACCTGAACCCCTGGCAACTGGCCAACGTACGCGAAATGCGCCGCGCCTGGGTGCATGGCGCGGCCGTGGATGCGGACTTGGTGGAAAGCCTAAGCCGCGCCTGCTCGGCCTGCGAAACCGTGTGGCGCAATGCTCGCGCCGACAACGATTTTGCAACGGTGCTGCCCAAGCTCAGCGAAGTCTTGAACTTAAGCCGCCAAATGGCCGCCGCCAAAGCCGACAAGCTGGGCCTTGAGCCCTATGACGCGCTGCTGGATCAATACGAACCCGATGGCCGCGCCGCCGCCATCGAACCGGTGTTCGCCGATTTAAAATCTTTCCTGCCCGATTTTTTGCAAGACGTACTGGCGGCCCAGGCCGCCGGGCCGCGCATCGAACCGCTAACCGGCCCGTTTCCCGCCGCTCAGCAAAAGGCCTTAGGCCAAACCTTCATGGCGGCACTGGGCTTCGATTTTGCCCACGGGCGGCTGGATGAAAGCCTGCATCCCTTTTGCGGCGGCACCCAAGACGACGTGCGCCTGACCACCCGCTACGACGAGGCGAATTTCGCCCCGGCGCTGATGGGGGTGCTGCACGAAACCGGCCATGCGCTGTACGAACAAGGCCTGCCCAAAGCATGGCGCGGCCAGCCGGTAGGCCAGGCACGCGGCATGAGCCTGCACGAAAGCCAATCGTTGCTGATCGAAATGCAAGCCTGCCGGTCGCGGGAGTTTTTACAGTATGCCCAGCCCTTGCTGTGCGAAGCCTTTGGCGGCTCCGGCCCGGCATGGTCGGTGGACAATCTCGCTCGGCTGTATACCCGGGTCGAGCGCGGCTTTATCCGCGTCGATGCCGACGAAGTCACCTATCCCGCCCACGTAATCTTGCGTTTCGAGCTGGAAAAAGCCGCCATCGCTGGCGATTTGCAGATGCAAGACCTGCCCGGTGCGTGGAATGACGGGCTGGAAGCCCTCTTGGGCATTCGCCCGCCAACCGACCGCGAAGGCTGCCTGCAAGACATCCACTGGTTCGACGGCGCGTGGGGTTATTTCCCCACCTATACCCTGGGCGCGATGACCGCGGCGCAACTGTTCGCCAAAGCCAAACAGGACGTCCCGGCCATCCTGCCCGGCATCGCCACGGGCGACTTCGCCCCCCTGCTGGCCTGGCTGCGCACCCACGTGCATGAACAGGGCTGCCTGCTCAGCACTAAGGATCTGCTCAAACAAGCCACCAATGAGCCGCTCAACGCCAAGCACTTCACGGCGCACCTAAAGGCGCGCTACCTGCCTCTCTAACTTTAATTTCAGAATTCAACATATCCATACGGCGCAATTTAAACTAGAGCAGACAAATTGTAGGTTCGCGCCTTTAACGTGCCAAAAATATACCGATATTTAATGCAGTATAAACTGCTATTGATATACATTGATAAAATCGGTATAAACTTCACATGGACCCCGTACGTAACCCATTTGCCCCCGGCGCAGGCTCTCAACCCCCTGAACTTGCAGGCCGTGACGAGATCATTTCAGAGGCCGCCGTTGCCTTGCAAAGGGTCTTACTTGGCAAACATGACAGATCCCAGATTTTACTTGGACTACGAGGGACGGGCAAAACGGTCTTGCTCAACCGCATCGAACAGCTTGCGGAAAATTTTAATCACCTGACCTCTTTTGTCGAAGCTCCAGAAGACAAAACTCTTGCAGAACTACTTTATCCTAAAATCCATCAAGTATTACGCAGACTATCTTTAATCGAAAGCGCCCAGGCCAACGCATACTCAGCCATGCGCGCCCTACGAGGGTTTGCCAGCGTATTCAAAGTATCTGTTGGCGATGTTTCAATTTCCGTAGACCCTGAGACTGGCAGCGCGGATAGTGGCAACCTAGAATACGACTTAAGTGATTTGTTTATTCGTATCGGCGAAGCGGCAAAATCCGCCGGTAAAGCTTGGACGCTGTTAATTGACGAAGTTCAATACCTCTCTCAATTGGAGCTTTCTGCTCTGATTGTCGCCATACACCGAGTCAATCAAAAACAATTACCCATTATGTTTTTTGGGGCAGGGCTACCAATGATCGCAGCACTATCTGGTGATGCAAAATCCTATGCGGAAAGACTATTTAGCTACCCGACCGTTGGTCCTCTTGATGATGAATCGGCAACCGCTGCCATTCAACAACCAATCAATGATGAAGGCGAAGCCATTACTGATGAAGCGCTCCGTATGATTATTGATAGAACGGAAGGTTATCCGTACTTTCTTCAAGAATGGGGCTATCAAGCCTGGAATGTTGCAAAAGCTTCCCCCATCACCGCAGATGACATCGCCCATGCATCTTCATCCGCACTACGCAGACTGGATGAAGGTTTTTTCCGTGTCCGTTTTGATCGCTTAACACCAAAGGAACGTGAGTATGTAATTGCAATGGCTAAACTTGGCAAAAGCCCCTATAGATCTTCAGATATCGCCGATGTTCTTAAAGAAAAAGTTCAATCATTAGGCCCCTGCCGCGCCAAAATCATCAACAAGGGTATGATTTATAGCCCCGCTCACGGCGATATTGCCTTTACAGTGCCGATGTTCGAAAACTACCTGCGAAGACATTTTCTGGACGCGTCAAAACAGACAACCCCCTTACCTTAAAAAAATAACGCCAACAACATCGGCAACAACACCGCCGTAGCCAACCCGTTGAGGCCCATGGCGAGGCTGGCGAACGCGCCCGCCACGGCGTTCACCTGAAAAGCGCGCGCCGTGCCGATACCGTGGCTGGCGGTGCCCATGGCCAGACCCCGCGCCCGCCAATCCTTGATGCGCAACGCGTTCAGCACCCACGGCCCCAGCACCGCGCCTAAAATCCCGGTCAGGATCACCAGCACCGCCGTCAACGACGCCACCCCGCCCGCCGCCTGGGCGATACCCATGGCGATCGGCGCGGTCACGGATTTGGGCGCCAACGAAATCAGCGTCGATTCGGATGCGCCCAGCGCCCAGGCGATGGCCACCGCGCTCAACACCGCCGTCACCGAGCCGGCGAAAATTGACACCAAGATCACGGCGAAGGATTTGCGCACCTTTTGAAACTGTTGATACAGCGGCACCGCCAGTGCCACCGTCGCCGGGCCCAACATGAAGTGGACAAACTGCGCGCCCTCGAAATAGGTCTGATAATCGGTGCCCGTCATCATCAGCAAGCCCACCAGCACCAGCACGGCGATCAGCACCGGGTTGAGCAGCGGATTCATGCCGGCACGTTGATAAATCCACATGCCCCCTTGGTAGGCCACCAACGTCATGGTCAACCCCAGCAACGGCGTGGTGGACAAATATACCCAAATGTCGAACAGATCCTCAGACATGCTTTTGCCCCTCTTTATTAGCGTCGCCATCGGGGCCGCAGCCCTCCCCCTCGCCGGTATTGTGGCTTAGGCGGCACAAGCCCACCATGACCAGCGCCGTTACCGCGATGGTCGCCACGGTGCTCACCACCAAGGCCAGCGAGACCGCCTGCCATTCATCTTGCAGCAAATGCAGGTGCAGCATCACGCCCACGCCTGCGGGCACGAACAGCAAGGACAAGTGCTTCAACAGCCCTTCCACCGTGCTTTTCAGCCCTTCGGGCAGGTCCTTGCGCACCACCAAGGTAAAAAACAGCAGCGCCATGCCGATCACCGGACCGGGCAGCGCTAGGCCCAGCCCGCGCGCGATGACCTCGCCCACCAACTGATAGACCAACAACATTGTGATGAAACCCAGCGTCATGGCATCCCCCTTTTGTTAGGTTCGCATGGACATTTTGGCCGCCTAGCACTAAGAAAGGGAGCGTTTTTTTGAATCATTCAACGGAATCTGGCCGTGAAATACATCAGCACCCGGGGCAAAGCCCCCAAACTCGCCTTTGACGACGTTCTGCTTGCGGGCCTAGCCCGCGACGGCGGGCTTTATTTGCCCGAAACTTGGCCCACCTTTAGCAAGGCCGAAATCGCCGCCATGAAGGACATGTCCTACACGCAAGTGGCGGTCAAGGTCATGGCCCCGTTTGTCGAGGGCGCGGTCAGCATCGAAGACTTGACCCGCATCGTGAACGATACCTACGCCGTGTTCGAAGGCGACGACCCCGCCCCGCTGGTCAAGCTGGGCGAAAACGAATACGTGCTGGAGCTGTTCCACGGCCCCACGCTGGCGTTCAAAGATTACGCCCTGCAGTTTTTGGGCCGCATGTTCGATCACGTGCTGGCCAAGCGCGGCGCAAAACTGACCATCGCGGGCGCCACCTCGGGCGATACCGGCTCGGCCGCCATCGAAGCGTGCCGCGATCGCGACGCCATCGAAATTTTCATCCTGCACCCCGCGGGCAAGGTATCCGAAGTCCAACGCCGCCAGATGACCACGGTACTGAGCGACAACGTGCACAACATCGCGCTCCGGGGCAATTTCGACGACTGCCAGAACACCGTCAAGGCGCTGTTCGCCGACGAGCCGTTCCGCGACGCCGTGCATCTTTCGGCGGTGAACTCCATCAACTGGGCACGCATCATGGCGCAGGTGGTTTATTATTTCTGGGCGGCGCTGAAAGTCGGCGCGCCCGAAACCCCCGTCAGCTTCGCCGTACCCACCGGCAACTTCGGCAACGTGTTTGCCGGATACGTCGCCAAACAGATGGGCCTGAACATCAACCAGTTCGTGGTCGGCTCCAACGCCAACGACATCTTGATCCGCTTTATCGAAACGGGGCGTATGGAAAGCAAAGGCGTGGTGGAAACCACCAGCCCCTCCATGGACATTCAGATTTCCAGCAATTTCGAACGCTTCATGTTCGAACTGCTGGACCGCAACGCCAGCGACTTGGTCGCCCTGATGGATGAATTCAAAACAACCGGAAAATTCTCCGTCACGCCCGCGTTCATGAACCGTCTGAAAACGCTGGTCGACGGCGAGCGTTTTGATGATGCCGCCACCGCCAAGCTGATCGGCGACGTTTATAAACAGTCTGGTTATCTGCTCGACACCCACTCGGCCATCGGCGTCGGCGCGGCGCGCGCCCGGCGGCAAAACAGCGCCATACCCATGGTGGCGCTGGCGACCGCGCACCCGGCCAAGTTCCCCGATGCGGTAAAAGCGGCCTCGGGCGTGCATCCGGCCTTGCCGGAGTTCCTTTCCGACCTATATGAACGAAAAGAACGCTCGGTCACGCTGGACAACTCGTTTGACGCGGTTAAGGGCTACATCGAAACGACCCTGAAGGAACGAGCCAAACTTTGAAGGATAAGACTTTGAGCGAAGACATCCGCATCACCCGTCTGGAAAATGGCCTGAGCGTCGTTTCCAACGAAATGTCCGGCGTCGAGACCGCCACCGCAGGCGTGTGGATTGAAGCGGGTGCGCGATTCGAGTCGCCGAAGATGAACGGCGTTTCGCACATGCTCGAACACATGACCTTCAAGGGCACGCGCAAACGCTCAGCCCAAGCCATCGCCGAAGAAGTGGAAAATGTCGGCGGGCACATCAACGCCTACACCTCGCGCGAAAACACCGCTTATTACGCCAAGGTCTTGAAAGAAGACTTAGGCCTAGCCGTCGACGTGGTGGCAGACTTGGTGCAAAACGCGACGCTGGACGCCGAAGAGCTGGAACGCGAACGCGGCGTGGTCGTGCAAGAAATCAATCAGGCCAACGACACCCCCGACGATGTGGTGTTCGATATGTTCCAAGAAGCCAACTTCCCCGATCAAGCCTTGGGCCGCACCGTGCTCGGCCCCGCCGAGGGCATCCGCACCATGGCACGCGGCGATATTTTGGACTACATGCATGAACATTACCGCCCCCAAGGCATGGTGCTTTCGGCGGCGGGAAAATTCAGCCACGACCAATTGCTCGACTTGGCCCATCAGCACTTTCCCGGTGGCGCAGCAGGCCGCGGCGCGATCCACCCACCCGCCAAGTACGTCGGCGGTGACATCCGCGAACACAAAGACATCGAACAGGTGCATCTGATCTTGGGCTTTGAAGGCCTGCATTACACCGACGACGATTTTTACGCCGCTTCCGTCATGTCCATGGTGCTGGGCGGCGGCATGTCGTCGCGGCTATTTCAAGAGGTGCGCGAAAAACGCGGCTTGGTGTATTCGGTCTATTCGTTCATGTCGGCTTATGCCGATACCGGGGTGTTCGCCATCTATGCCGGAACCGGTGAAAAGGAAGTGGGCGAACTGATCCCCGTGGTGTGCGACGAAATCGGCAAGATTACCGGAGCGCTCGGCCAAGAAGAAGTGGCGCGCGCCAAAGCGCAGATTAAAGCCTCGATCTTGATGAGCCTGGAAAGCACCTCGTCGCGTGCCGAACAACTGGCGCGGCAATTGATGATTTTTGGCCGCACCATTCCGACCGAAGAATCCGTGGCCAAAATCGATGCCGTAGACGAAGCCGCCATCCGCGCCGTCGCCAAACGCATCTTCGCCACCGAGCCCACGCTGGCCGCACTTGGCCCCATCGATGGGGTGGAAGACTTCGCAGCGGTAAAAGCCCGCCTTAATTAAAATACGACTGAAGGAATGGCTTCCTCCTACTGCCGTTCTTGCTTTGCTTTTTCAATCACCGCATCAACGCGATCAATGAGTTTTTCAAGGCTATCCACTTCAGGCATTCCACCTGCGAATTCATCAGAGTTTGAATGCCCCTCTAACAATCGGGAGGTATCGTCCTGCAAAGCAACAATCTCGTCCGCCAGTTCATTGGACCATTCAATCTTATTTAAGGCACCGAGGTGAACTTGTTCATCCCATCTCTGCACAACGTCTTTGAAGAGATACTGGATTACAACAACCTCAAGCGTTCGCCGTAGAGCTCCAGCACCGCTTCTGATGTGATCGACCTTCTCACTACCACTGGCCTTCTTGGCCTTAGCCAAGAATTCCCTGGCCTTTGTCGTCTTGCGGTATTCTCTGGTGTTTGCAGGTATGTCCCCTATGTTCACATGGCCAGGAACACCATCAAGCCGTTCGACCCAGTGGCGTTCTAAGGGTATTGCCGCATTCTCCGCGTGGTCGGCAAGAAGCGTCAAAAACACGAGGTCATGGGTAAAAACGATCACCTGCCTCCTCGTCGCTTCATCAGCCAAACGGATGGCAATTTTTCGCTTCCGTTGATGATCCATCGACGTGACGGGATCGTCAAGAATGACGGCGGCACTGGCCGGATTAAGATTTACCTCCGTCAGAAAATCGGCGAGGGCCAACGCCCGCTGCTCACCTTCACTGAAAATGTCCTCGGGGCGGTGCCCACCTTGAACCCTCAGCCCCCGCAAGGTCTGTCCGGCGCTGCCTCGGGTTTTCAGTTCATAGGGAAATGAACAGTCAAGAAGCCCGCATTCGTGATCCAGGCGCTCCCGATACGCTCCTTCGATGTGCGTCTGAAACAAACTTCTTTGCTTGTCGGTCAGAAAGCGTGTGCTCAGGCCTGAACGTTTTTTGGCATTGGCCGCCTTCAGCCACTTCAAATTCTCAACGTAGGACACGACATCTTCAATGTTTTTGCTTAGGACCTGGCGCTGCCTCAGCTCGATATGCTCTGCCTTCAGCTTTGCCAAAACCTCGTCAAACTTTCCGGCTCGTAGAGCCTTTTTCTGCTCATCTATTTTTGCAACCGCGTCACTCAGCAACTTGGTAGGAGGCAATATCTCCCCTTTAGGCATTGATCCCGCCGAGTTGGTATCCAAGGCGGATACAATCTCATCTCTGCGTTTGATCAAGGCTTCCGACACTTCATCCAACGCCGCGACAAGTCCGGGGTCGATCTTGGAAAGATCGGAACGAATGCGGCTCTCCGGAGGCAGCAATGTCAGATCCAATTCGCGGAGGGACTTGATCCGGGCGTTAATCTGATCGTCTACTGCCAACATTGCCTGCCTAGCCACATCATCCAGGAAAGCCCACATGCGCCTGATCAAAGTAGCAGAGGGCTCGTCCAAGGGGCGATGGCACAACAGACACGGCTCACCCGACTGGGGGTAGGCTTCTTTTTCAGCCAGTCCTAAGTCACGGCTTGCCTCGACAAAGGCATCCCATTTATCCGTCCCTGTTTGTTTCAAATCCGGATGCTTTACCGCCTCGGCACCGGCTTCAACGGCCTTGACAGTTGTCGCTGCCTGCTCGGCCAACAACCCAAGCCCTGACTTGCAGGCCTCTTCGCTGATTTTTGGCAACAAATCAGCGATCCTGGTTTGAATTGAAGTGATGTCCGCTTTAGCAGCCGACAAGGCCTTCATCGCCTCGGCTGACGATTTAGCCGAAGTCTCCTTCTCTTGCCGGGCAACTTCCTCCAGACGCTCCAATTCGGCTTTGCCGAACGTCCCGCGTGCCCGCAGGGGGGCTATCTCCGTCTCGGCGCTAAGCTGTGCGATTTCTTCCGCCACTGGGCCGGGCTCAATAAAGAGCTTCCCAAAATCGTTGGGTTTTGTGAGTGCCTCTATTGCCGCATCAAGTTTCTTGCCTATGAGACCGATTACGCGCCCCATCTCATCAAATACATCAAACCCGACGGGTTGAAAGCCCAGGGTATTTTCCTGCGCGAGATGAATGCGAGCCGAGGAGGAGTCAAAAACACTTATTCTCTGAAGATCGTCATTTTCATCCCCAAAAACGAAACGAACGGTTTCGGCGCTTCCCCCTCTATCCAGGACGATTTCCACCGAAGCTGGAGAGTGAGTGGGAGTTGTGTCATAGACGTTGCCGAATATGTTTTGATTTGAACGGCTGAAACATACCGCGGATAACGCCCTGGCAAACCCGCTTTTCCCTGCGCCATTGTGCCCATATATGACAGTCAAGCCCGGCCCAAAAGTTAAGCCAGACGTTTCCGGAATCGCGTTGACGCCTTTGAGGGCCTTCATCTCTTTCAGTTGAAGTGCTCCAATGGTAATAGAGTTGGCCCGCCCCGTTACCGAAGATGGGATGACAGGCAGTTCCTCTGTCCCTTTATCGAGCTTGGCCTCGCGCAGAAAAAGTCTGTAAGCTTCACCAATCCGATCTTCGCTTAATTCGCCATCCCTCACAGCATGTGAAACGACAAAGCGTTGCCAATCAGGCAACGCTACTCCCCACGCTTCCAACTCTTGCCAAATTGTGGATGGCGCAACACCCCCAGAAATAGCCTCAGCATCCAGTAATATATCGCCTACACCTACGACATCGGCCACAGCTACCCCCCTCGACTTGCTCAACATGCAGATTAAAGTCAAGCGTGCCCGGCGTTTTCGTTGAGCAGGCTTAAATCAATGCCCAGCTTGCTCAACGCCTGTTGCCACTTGGCACTTAAATTGGCGTTGAACACAATGCCCGGGTCGGCTTTGACGCTGAGCCAGCCGTTTTGCAAAATTTCCGCATCCAACTGCCCCGGCCCCCAACCGGCATAACCCAACGCCAGCAAGCTGTGCGATGGGCCTTTGCCGTGGGCGATGGCTTTTAAAATATCCACCGTCGCGGTCAACGCCACGTCGGCATCCACTACCAAGGTGGATTCATGGACATAATCGGAACTGTGCAGCACAAAGCCCCGGCCCTGTTCCACCGGACCGCCAAATTGCACGCTGATGGATGGCGTATCGGCAGCCGCCGCAATGCCCAACTGTTTCAACAAATCGGGAAAGGTGAAATCCGCCATCGCGCGGTTGATCACCAGGCCCATCGCCCCTTCGTCATTGTGCGCGCACATGTAGATGACGGCCTTGGCAAAACGCGGATCAGGCATGCCCGGCATGGCGACCAACAGGTGCCCGGCAAGATAAGGGGTATCGGAAGTCTGAATGGTCATAGCGGGTTCCACGGCTTTGCGAATAACGTCTATTATGCCATATGTGGGCGATAAGGCCAAAACACGCAAGGGATTGCCACATCTTTACCTTATTTTTGAGCCACTTTTATCGCCCCTTATCCATTTCACCCCCACGCCAAAGGCGATACACTGCTCAGCCATGCGTATGATTCTCTCCACCTTTGGCCTTGTGGCCCTGATGTTTACCGCGTTGTCGCCCTCCGCCCAGGCGGCCAGCAGCGCGTGGGCCATTACCGATCACACGCGCCTGCGCCTGATCAGCCAGACCGATGCCATCGGCAGCGAAGCATCGATCACCTTAGGGCTACATTTCGAACTCGACGAGCATTGGAAGATCTATTGGCGTAGCCCCGGCGATGCGGGTTTTCCACCCTCCGTCACCTTGGAAGGTTCCGTCAACGCCGAACAAGCCACCCTGCACTGGCCGCTTCCCGAACGCTTTTCGATCTTAAATTTCGAGACCTTGGGTTATGCCACCGAAGTGGTGGTGCCGATGACGGTGGCGCTGAACCATCCCGGCGAAGCGGTGATGTTAAAAGCGCAGGTCAGCTATTTGGCGTGTGCGGAAATCTGCATCCCCTATGATGCCGAATTAACGCTGGAACTGCCCGCCCAGACGGCATCTTCCCCGGCACCCTCCGCCGAGGCTCATCTGCTCAACCGGTTCCAGGCCCAGGTACCCAAACCCGGCCCATCCCAGGGGCTGAACCTCGAGCGGGTCGAGTTCAAAGCCGACGGCCCCAAGGCCGACACCGGCACGCTGTACATCACCGCGTCTTCGACCAACGGTTTTAACGCCCCCGACGTTTATGTCGAAGGGCCGGAGCTGCTGGCCTTCGCCAAACCCCGCACGGGCATCAGCGAAGATGGCAAAACGGCGATTATGGAAATCCCCTTCGAAGGTTTGCAGTCGCTAAAAATTCCGTTTACCGACGCCCTGCTGACGCTCACGCTTGTTGATGCTCCGCAGGAGGGCAGTGTTCTGCGGGGGGCAGAATTCATCAATACCCAGGCCAGCCCCGCCAGCAGCGACACCCTGGCGCTGGCCGACGATCTGCCCAAAGGCCTGCCCGCCGGACCGCCGCTGCTGGCGATGCTCGGTCTGGCGCTGCTCGGCGGAGTGATCTTAAATCTCATGCCGTGCGTATTGCCGGTGCTGTCCATCAAGCTGTTGAGCGTGGTGGGTCACGGCGGGGCCAGACCGCGCACCGTGCGCATCAGTTTCCTGGCCAGTGCGGCGGGCATCATGACGTCGTTTTTGGTTTTGGCGGCGGTGCTGATCGCGCTTAAGGGCGCTGGGCTGGCCATCGGCTGGGGCATTCAGTTCCAGCACCCGTGGTTCTTGGTCGCCATGGCCTTGGTGGTGACGTTGTTCGCCTGCAACCTGTGG
>JANLGW010000112.1 GCA_024653965.1 Rhodospirillales bacterium | reverse complement strand
GCTGGTGCCTAAACGCTCGGCCCAATCGTCCAAACGCTGGCGCTGGTCAGCCACCAAACGGTTCAAATCGGGCAGCGCACGCGCCAGACCCGACAAATGCGTTTTGCGCTCGATCACCAGCCGTGTTGCACCGCGCATCAGACGCGCACCATGGTCTTGCACCTGAACCAGCAACTCGGCCCGCACCGGCACCGCCATTTCCGCCGCTGCCGTCGGTGTGGGTGCGCGCACATCGGCGGCAAAGTCGATCAAGGTGGTATCGGTTTCATGGCCCACGGCGCTGATCAGCGGAATGGCGCTTTCGGCGGCGGCGCGCACCACGTTTTCTTCGTTGAACGCCCACAAATCTTCGAGCGAACCGCCACCGCGCGCCACGATCAACACATCGGGGCGCGGAATAGGGCCATCCGGTGGCAGGCGATTAAAGCCCGCAATGGCGTCGACGATCTGCGCCGCGGCACCCTCGCCCTGCACCAACACCGGCCACAGCAAGACGCGGGTGGGGAAACGATCGTTCAGACGGTGCAGGATATCGCGGATCACCGCCCCGGTGGGCGAGGTGATCACGCCGATCACGCGCGGTAAAAACGGCAGCGGGCGTTTTTGATCGACATCGAACAGGCCTTCGGCGGCGAGCGCATTTTTGCGCGCTTCAAGCAATTTAAGCAGCGCGCCTTCGCCCGCGACTTCCATCGCCTCGACGACGATCTGATAATTGGAACGACCGGGATAGGTCGTCAGCCTGCCGGTGGCGATGACTTCCAGACCGTCTTCGATGTCCAGGCCCAACCGCACGGCGGAGCCTTTCCAGCACACCGCGTCGAGCACCGCATCGTCGTCTTTTAAGCGAAAATAGAGGTGTCCGGAGCCCGCGCGTTTGAAGCCGGTAATCTCGCCACGCACGCGAACAAAGGAAAACGCGTCCTCGACTACGCGTTTTAAGTGCCCCGAAAGCTCATAAACTGAAAAAATCGGGGCATTTAGACCATTTTCAGGCCCATCGAATCCGGTTAAGTGTTCACTCATGGGCGACAGTATGTATGATACGGTGAACTGCGGCAAACACTCCGCATGTAACTAAAAACGATTAATTTGGAGGCGGTTATCCATGAAGGTTCTGGTTGTTGGTTCAGGTGGGCGTGAACATGCGCTCTGCTGGGCGATTGCAAAATCCCCAAAATGCAAAACGCTGCTCGCCGCGCCGGGCAATGCCGGAATCGCGGAAATTGCCCAGTGCGTCAACATCGCCGCCGAAGATGTAAACGGCCTAGTTCAATTCGCGACCAAGGAAAAAGTCGATTTTGTCGTCGTCGGCCCGGAAGCGCCGCTGGTCGATGGTTTGGTCGATAAACTCGAAGCCGTCGGCATCAAGGCCTTTGGCCCATCGGCCAAGGCCGCGCAACTTGAAGGCTCCAAAGTCTTCATGAAAGACATCCTCGCCAAGTACGATATCCCCACCGCCGATTACGAAACGTTTGACGAACCGGATGCGGCCAAAGAATACATCATCAAACAAAACGGTCCCGTGGTGGTCAAGGCCTCCGGCTTGGCCGCAGGCAAAGGCGTCGTCATCTGTCATAACCGCAACGAAGCGTTTGCCGCCATCGACCAAATGATGATCGAACGCAGTTTTGGCGCGGCGGGCGATGAAGTCATCGTCGAAGAATTCATGGTCGGCGAAGAAGTCAGCTTTTTTGCCCTGGTGGACGGTAAAACCGCCGTGCCGCTGGCCTCCGCCCAAGACCACAAAGCCGCCCACGATGGCGATTTGGGCCCCAATACCGGCGGCATGGGCGCGTACTCGCCCGCTCCGGTGATCACGCCCAAGCTGCACGACCAGATCATGGCCGACATCATCGAACCCACCATCAAAGCCATGGCGGCGGAGGGTGCGCCGTATAAGGGCGTACTGTTCTGCGGCCTGATGATCACCAAACAAGGGCCGCGCGTATTGGAATACAACGTGCGTTTCGGCGACCCGGAATGCCAAGTGTTGATGGCGCGCTTCGATTCCGACGTGCTGACCGCCCTGCTGGCGTGCGCCGAGGGTCGGCTCAACAAAATCAAGATCAAATGGAAAGACGAAACCGCCCTGGTGGTGGTCATGGCCGCCGAAGGTTATCCCGGAAACTATGCCAAGGGCACCGTCGTCAACGGCTTCGCCAAAGCGGGCGCCATCGAAGGCGTGACCATTTTTCACGCCGGCACGCAAGCCAAGGGCGGCAAGATTATTGCCACCGGCGGACGGGTGTTGGGCGTGACGGCTACCGGTAAAACGGTCAAGGCCGCGCAAACTCTGGCCTACAAAGGCGTGGATGCGATCGACTGGCCGCAAGGCTTTTGCCGCCGCGATATTGGTTGGCGCGCGTTAAAGCGCTAAGGGCATAACGCAAGAGGCATAAGATGGACGATACCACCCGCACCCAGCTGGAGGCCGCCGCGTGGCGCAGCTTCGTGGCACACCTGCAAAAGCGCACTGATGTGCAAAACATCGATTTGATGAACCTGTCGGGCTTTTGCCGCAACTGTCTTTATAAATGGCTGCTCGCCGCCGCCGAAACCCACGGCGCGGAGCTGAGCAAAGAACAAGCCGTCGAGATGGTCTACGGCATGACCCACGACGAATGGAAAACCACGTTTCAGAAAAAAGCCAGCGACGAGCAACTGCGCCTGTTCGAAGAAACCAAACCGCTGCATTCGGACATCAGCGGGCATAAATAAGCAGATTCAAAAAACAACCCTGAACCGTCACCGCCGCGCCACCGGGTTCGGCTTTGGCCTGCCCGGCAGTAAACGGGAATCGAGGGTCTTCCTTTAGTCCTCATTTCCCCTCTTTTTTACCTGTCTACCGCCTGCAAAAGGCGCAACCGTAAAAAAAGTGACGAAACGAAACCACTTTTATCTTTTATTTTCAAATAACTAACTTTTTATTTTGTACAAAGACAGGGGCATTTTTGCCATGTAAAACCCCTGTTTTTTGCACAAAATCGGCGATATTTGACAACCGCGAAACACCGCCAAACCCCATCCCGGAACCCCGTTCAAGGGATAGGAAAATATACCAAAATTTGCCGCAAAAAGCAAGCACAACATTGAAATGTTCACCACAGAGGACACAGAGTTCACAGAGGATAATTTCAACTCTGTGGTCTCTGTGCACTCTGTCGTTAAAAATAAACGGGCGCTTTTCCGGCTGCGTAAGTAAACCACATCCCCCATCGTCACCCCCGGACTTGATCCGGGGGTCCATGACTTTAAATGATGCCTTTAAAGACGTGGATGGCCGGGTCCAAGCCCGGCCATGACGGTTTGGGGGATGGCGTGAATGGTCGGGTCGTGAAGTTTACCGCCGGGTCGGCGACGCCGAACCGCTGCATTCGGACATCGGCGGGCGTCCACACCCTTGCCGGTACTTTCGTCCAGGTGATTTGCGGCCCGCGCCTGTGCGGCATTGCTCATTCACAACCGCACCGCCAGCGCGTCATCTGTGACAATCCCCCTTCCACAGACGAGGTATCCCATGCCCTGTTACATCGTGAACAAAAACGCGCAATCCAACGGCGACCATGAAGTGCACAAGGAAGGCTGCCAGCACATGCCCGACTTAGACAACCAGATGCCATTGGGCGCGCACGAATCGTGCCGCACCGCCGTTGAAAAGGCCAAAGGCCGCTATCCCACCGCCGACGGCTGCGCGCACTGCTGCCCGCAATGCAATCACGGTTAGCGCTTTTCCCTAAAAAACGTCTTCAGCAATTCCCCCGCCGCCCGCTCATGAATGCCGCCATAAATTTCCGGCGCGTGGTGGCAGGTGGGCTGATTGAAGATGTGCGGGCCGTGTTCGACGCCGCCCATTTTGGCGTCGAATGCGCCGAAATAAAGCCTGCGGATGCGCGCGAACGAGATGGCCGTGGCGCACATGGCGCACGGTTCCAGCGTCACATAAAGATCGCACTGGCTGAGCCGCGCCGAGCCCAGCTTGGCCGCCGCCTCGCGAATCGCCAGCAGTTCGGCGTGCGCGGTGGGATCGTTCAATTCTTCGGTGCGGTTGCCGCTACGCGCCAGCACTTGGCCGCTGTCACCATCGACGATGACGCAGCCGACCGGAACCTCGCCGCGCTCGAACGCGGCTTCGGCCTCCAAAAGGGCCATTTCCATGTGGGTGTTGGATGCTTCAACCATACTTCAAGAGTGCGGGCAGAGGCCCCGCGCGTCAAGAGGCCTTGCCGTCTGGGGTCTGGAGACATAAAGTCGCCCCATGACACACAATCTCAACACACCGGTCATCGGCATCACGCTGGACAGCGAACAGGGCGGTAGCGGAGAATATTCCAAGTTTCCGTGGTACGCCCTGCGCCAGAATTATGTTTCCGCCGTGGTGCGCGCGGGCGGACTGCCGCTGTTGCTGCCCCACGAAATGGACCTGCTGCCCATCTATCTGGACGACATCGACGGCCTGTTGATCACCGGCGGCGCCTTCGACGTGGACCCGTCGTTTTATGGCATCGATACCACGCACCAAAGTGTCACCACCAAAAATGCCCGCACCCAGTTCGAAATGGCCATGCTGCAAGGTGCTATGAAACGCGACGTGGCGGTGCTCGGTGTATGCGGCGGCCAACAGCTTTTGCATGTGGCGCTGGGCGGCACGTTGATCCAACACATTCCCGACGAACTGCCCACCGCCTTGCCCCACGAACAGCCCAACCCGCGCGATGAAACGAGCCACCCGGTCGATATCCTGCCCGGCACCTTATTGCACGCCATCGTCGGCGACGACTGTACCCAAGTGAACAGCGCCCACCATCAGGCGGCCCGTGATGAACCCGCCGGGGTGCGCATCAATGCCCGCGCGCCCGACGGCGTGATCGAGGGCTGCGAGGCGACCAATTTATCGTTCTGTTTAGGCGTGCAATGGCACCCCGAATTTGAAATCACCAATGCCGACACCCGCATCTTCGCCGCCTTCATCGAGGCCGCGCGCGGTTACGCACAAAGGCGCACTTTCGAAAATGACTGATGAAACAACGCCTCCCAAAGACACCCCATTGAAGGGCGAGCCCCCCAAAGGGGAACGCATCGCCAAACTGATGGCGCGCGCGGGCCTGTGTTCGCGGCGCGACGCCGAACGCTGGATCGCCGAGGGCCGTGTGCAAGTGGACGGCAAGCCCATCGACACTGCGGCTTTGGTGATCGACGACCCCACCCGCGTGCGGGTGGATGGCAAGTCCCTCAAACCCAAAGACCCGCCCAAACTGTGGCGCTATCACAAACCGCCCGGATTGGTCACCACGCACAAGGACGAAGAAGGCCGCCCGACGGTGTTCGACACCTTGCCGCCCAGTTTGCCGCGGGTCGTTTCCGTGGGCCGCTTGGATTTGAATTCCGAAGGTTTGTTATTGCTGACCAATGACGGCGGCATGGCACGTGAATTGGAATTGCCCTCCACCGGCTGGGTGCGCACCTACCGGGTGCGCGTATTTGGTCACGTGACGCCTGAAATCTTGGATAGCGTAAAAGATGGCTGCACCGTAGACGGCATCCACTACGGCCCCATCGACGCCAAGATCGAAAAGAAAACCGGGCGCAACGCCTGGCTGATCGTCAGCTTAAGCGAAGGCAAAAACCGCGAAATCCGCCAGGTCATGCGCCACCTGGAACTGCATGTGAACCGCCTGATCCGCCAAGCCTATGGCCCATTCCGCTTAGGCGATTTGGAACGCGGCGAAGTGCGCGAAGTGCCGCCGCGCCAGTGGATGGATCAATTGGGTGTGCAGTTGGAAAGTGCCGGTGTGGTGAGCATCGAGCGCATCAACAAAACCGGCTGGGCCAAAGCCAAAGCTAAACCCAAAAGCAAACCCCGGCCCAAGCCCCGCGAGGATGACAAACGCCGGGGCAAACCTGCTGGTAGGTCCACGGGTAAACCCGCTGGCAAACCCATGGGCAAACCCACAGGTAAACCCCAGGGCCGCAAGCGCACCCCATGAGGATTGTGGGCGGAAAACATAAAGGCCGCTCTTTAAGCGCGCCCAAGGGTTTGTCCACCCGGCCCACCTCGGACCGCGCCCGCGAGGCTATTTTTAACGTTCTGGCCCACGGCGTCGATGGCCCGGGTCTTCAGGGTGCATGGGTGCTGGACGTTTTTGCGGGCACCGGGGCGCTGGGGCTCGAAGCGCTTTCGCGCGGCGCAGCGCACGTCACCTTCGTCGAAAACAACCGCGCCTGCGCTACGGTGCTCAAAGACAACATCCAGGTCTTAGGTGAAGAGGCCAATACCACCGTCATCGAACGCCCAGCGAGCGCCTTAGGCAACCCCACCCATGAGGCCGCCGATTACGCCTTCCTCGACGCGCCTTACGATCAAGGCCTGAGCGAACCCGCGCTGGCGGTCTTGGCGGCGCACGGCTGGCTCAAACCCGGTGCGGTGGTCATGGTGGAAGTCGCCACGGATGAACCCCTCAACCCACCGCCGGGTTTTGCCCTGATCAAAGAAAAAACCTATGGCGCGGCCCGCACCGTGTTTCTCAGCTTTACGCGCTGACCCGGCGAATCTAATTTTACATTAATTTTTTGCATTATATTTTTTTCACGTCCCCTAAAAACGTAGTTAAATACATTATTTTTATGTGGAACTGGCCCACCCAATAGGCTAAAACCTTGGGCTCCCCACCCTTAGTCATAATGGAGGCGCCGACATGGCTGCTCAGCCACTTTACATTCTGCTGTGCTCACAAGAGCGCGATAAACTTCAAATGGGCTCCATGCTCGCCAGCATTGCTGCCGTTTCGGAACGCCCGGTCCACGTGTTTGTGTCGATGGGCGCGATCAAGGCCTTCGACAAGACTCTTTCCGGCGCGGCGCGCTATACTCAAGGCCCCTTCACGGCCGAACTGACGGACAAAAAAGCGCCCGATCCGGTCGACCTGTTCGGCCAGGGCAAGATGCTGGGCGAAATGACCGTACATGCCTGCTCCATGGTGATGGACGTTCTGGGCTGGGAAGAAGATCGCCTGACCGAAGATTTGTTCGACGGCCAAATGGGCCTGACCAAGTTCCTTTCCGACGCCGAAACTGGCCAACTGATCAGCCTATAAAAATAGAAGCCCCAAGGAGGCCTGACACCATGAGCGAACGCAAAACAATCGACGCCCGAGGCGCTTTTTGCCCCGGCCCCCTGATGGAATTGATCGCCGCCCTCAAGTTGATGCAAGTCGGCGACGAAGTAGAAATTCTTTCCACCGATAAAGGCACGGCCAACGACGTGCCCGAGTGGACCGCCAAGGTCGGCCATGAAACCGTTGCCGTTACAGACAAAGGCGATCACTGGTCGGTGGTCGTGAAAAAAGCAAAATAAACACCAACGTTCCCCGGGGCTCCATAAAGGCGTCTCGGGGTTTTTACCTTAAAGGGAGGTATCCATGTCTAAGAAGATTCTCATCGTCGGCGGGGGGCTCGCCGGCACCATTATCGCCAACGGCCTGTGCCGCCACATCGGCGCGCAGTTGCGCAAGGGCGACGTGTCCATCACCATGTTGGGCACCACCGACACCCACATGTACCAGCCGGGCCTTTTGTACGTGCCGTTCGGCAAAATCCGCGAACAGGAATTGTTCCGCCCGCAGCGCAAAGTCTTGGACAAGCGCGTCGTTTTCCACGTCGATCCGGCCAAAAATATCGATGTCGAAAGCAAAAAAGTGACGTGCGAATCCGGCAAGGTGCACAGCTACGATTATTTGGTGCTGGCCACCGGCTCGCGCATCATGCCGCAGAACATCCCCGGCTTGGCGGAAGGCGCGCACTGGCTCTACGACTTGGAAGGCGCGCGTAAAATGCGCGACGCGCTGGACAAATTCGAGGGCGGCAAGATCGTCGTCAACGTCAACGCGCCGCACAAATGCCCGGTCGCACCGCTGGAAATCACCTTCATGTTGAAGGATTACCTGCAAGGCAAAGGCCTGTGGGACAAGACCGAAATCACCTACACCTATCCCATCGGTCGCCTGCACGCGCTGGAACCCGTCGCCCATTGGGCCAAGCCCGCGATGGACGAAGCCGGCATCAAATACGAAACCTTCTTCAACACCAAGTCCGTCGATCCTGAGGCCAAGACCATTTCTTCGGAAGAAGGCGTTACGCTCAACTACGACTTCTTGGTCACCATCCCGCCGCACAACGGCGCGGAAGTCATCACCGCCTCTAACCTGGGCGCTGGCGGCTGGGTGCCGACCCACAAAACCAAGCTGTTGCGTGAAGGCTCGACGGACGTGTTCGTGTGCGGCGACACCACCAACATTCCCATCTCCAAGGCCGGTTCCACCGCGCACTTCGAAGCCGATACCGTCATCGACAATCTGGTCAGCCTGTTGACCGAAGGCCGTTGGGCGCGCGATTACGACGGCAAGGTGTTCTGCTTCGTCGAAACCGGCATGAGCACCGGCACCTACGTGTGGTTCAACTACAACACGCCGCCGAACCCCGGCGCGCCGTCGCAGATGATCCACTGGTTCAAGCTGGCCTACAACCGCCTGTACTGGTTGTCCGCGCGCGGCTTGCTGTAAACGGAGGGCGCAATAATGAGCGATAGCAAAGAAGGGGCTTTACGCCTCGTCCAGGCTGCTTCCGAAGCGATGACCGACGGCATGGTGGAACGTCTCACCACCACCGGCGGCAACGCGCTGGAAGTTCTGGATCGTCTCAATGACGAAGACACCAAAGACGCCGTCGTCAAAGTGATCGAACGCTTGACCGAACTGAACCGTTCCGGGGCGTTGGACACCTTGTTCGACGTGGTTGTCTTGATGCACGGTGCGCGTTCGGCGCTCACCGACAGCATGGTGGAACGCCTAGTGATCTGGGCCGAAACCATGGTCAGCAACGTCGCCAACGAACATCTGGCCGAATTCGCCGGAGAAACCGTCGACGCCATGCACGAAGCCGCGCTTGAAACGGCAAAGAGCAAATCGAGCGGCGGGCTGATGTCCACCGTCGCGATGCTGAGCAAACCGGAAACGCAGCAAGCCATGAAGTTCTTGATGAACTTCGCCTGCAAAATGCAAAAAAACGTCGCCGGCACGCAATAACGCCGTTTTGGGTTTAACATCCGAAAGACAGCGCCGTGGCTCCTCAAACAGGGGTCACGGCGCTTTTTCTTGAGTTCCGGCTACGGCTCTGTTATGGTAATGCAGTTGCATTATCACAAATTACCCTGCAAGGATTTTATGTCATGCCCGTCGTGAAGGAAGAAGCAACCCTAACCGACCGTTATCAGACCACGGTCCCCGCCGCCGTGCGCCGTGCGTTGAACTTGGCCAAACGTGACAAAATCGTCTACGAGGTAAAAGACAACGGCACGGTTAGCCTATCCCGTGCCGAACCAATGGAGGATGATCCCGCCTTAGGCCAGTTTCTCGATCTTTTGCAACGAGACGTTGCCTCCGGCAATGCCCAAGCCCTGACGGCAGCCATGCGCAAACGCACGCGCAACTTGATCAAGAATGTCACAATCGATTTGAACGCGCCCCTGCAAGATGACCGTAAAGCATAATGGCGGAGAAAAACGCACCACTGGTCATCAACGGCTGGACCTTATTGGCGCATCCTTTGTTTATCGCCCAACGCGATGCCCTGATCAGCGAAGTTGAAACGCTCAAGGCGAAAAAACCCCGCGCCTACGCCACCTCCAATGCCGCCAAGCGCCTAACAGCTATCGATACTTTGATTTTCGACATCATCCCACAAGACCCCACGCGCGACGAATACCGTCTGGGCGGCACGCTGGGCAAGCAATACAAACATTGGTTCCGCGCCAAATTCTTCCAACAATACCGTTTGTTCTTCCGCTATCGCCGCGAAGAAAAAATCATTCTCTACGCCTGGGTCAACGACGAAAAGACCTTGCGCGCTTATGGCAAAAAGTCCGATGCCTATGCGATGTTCAAGAAAATGCTGGAACACGACAACCCGCCGGACGATTGGGCTGCGCTGGTCAAAACCTGCCGCGGCGCTTTTTCTTGAAAATGTTGAGTGCATAAATCAACAAAATTCTATAGACTGTTGAAAATAAAGAAGAAGCATTTTCACAGAATGTGAAGGTAAGCCATGAAGCAGTCTGCCGTGTTGCGCTTTATAACCCCCTTGGTTTTCGGGCTTTTCCTTTCCGCATGCGCGGCGCCCATGCCGTTGCGTGTTGCCTCCTGGGCGCTGGATGGCGCATCCTACCTCACCACCAAAAAATCGGTCATGGACCACGGCCTGTCGGCCTTGAACGGCCAGGACTGCGCGGCGCTTCGCGTGGTCACCGAAGGTTCGGCATGTCGCAGCAATGCCATCCCCGGTGTCGCGTTCAACGACAATCTATCGCCTTCGACAAACAGCCGTTCATTCACCCCGCCGTCGGCGTGCGATACCGCTAAAATTTACGAAGCACTTCCCGACACCCAGGCGCTGAACCGCTGCGCCGATAAACTGGTCAGCACCTATGGCAAAGACAATGCTCTGTTCCAATGCGAAAGGCGCATCGAGCGTTTGATCGGTGAGCAAAACACGGATGACGCCGCCATCTGGATCGGCATTCAGGTCGCCGTGCAGCAAACAGCCGACGACGAGCAGCCTCAAACACAGGATCAGGCCCAAAGTCAGGCCCAAAGTCAGGAAATGACCGCAACGCTGGTCCGCTCCCTGCGCACGGCAAACGATTAGCGCCGCCCGAACAGCTTTTCGATATCCGCCAGTTTAAGTTCCACGTAAGTGGGCCTGCCGTGGTTGCACTGGCCGGAATGCGGGGTGGCTTCCATTTCGCGCAGCAGCGCATTCATTTCATTGGCCGTCAAACGGCGGCCCGCACGCACGCTACCATGACAAGCCATGGTCGCCGCCACGTCGGCAAGCTTTTCATGCAAGGTGACGGCCTCGCCCCACTCGGCCAGATCGTCACCCAAGTCCTGCACCAGTTTGCGCACGTCGACATTGCCCAGCATGGCGGGCGTTTCACGCACCACCAACGCGCCGTCACCAAAGGGTTCCAGCACCAAGCCCAGCGCCTTGAACTCGTCGGCGCGTTTGACCAAGCGTGCCGCAGTTCCTTCATCCAGTTCCACCACTTCGGGCAGCAACAGACCCTGGCTGGGGATCGTCCCCTGGGCCATGGCGCTTTTCATGCGCTCATACACCAGCCGTTCGTGGGCGGCGTGCTGATCGACGATGACGATGCCGTCCGCCGTTTGCGCAACGATATAGGTTTCATGCACTTGGCCGCGCGCCACACCCAACGGAAAATCCTGGGCCGCGTCGTCGCCCAAATCACTTAGGCCCTCATGGCGCGCGCTGGGCGCTTGGTCCATCCGGTACAGCGGGGCCTGAAAGACCGCCGCCCGGTCGGCCAACCCCGAAGACACACGCCCGCCACCCGGCGAAAAGGCACGGCCCTGAAAGTAATGCGGCGCCACCCCGCCCCCGTCACTGCCCTGCACCGCGCCGAGCGCTGCATGGGATACGGTGGTAGAGGCACGATGCCCGGCATCGGCCAGCGCATGTTTCAGCGCGCCCACGATCAGGCCGCGCACCAAACCGGAATCGCGAAAGCGCACCTCGGTCTTGGCCGGATGCACGTTGACGTCCACATCTTCCGGATCGATATCCAGATACAGCGCCACATAAGGATAACGGTCATGGGCGAGAAAATCGCGATACGCGCCGCGCACCGCGCCGACAAACAGCTTGTCCTTCACCGGGCGGCCATTGACGAACATGAACTGCTGGGTGGCGGTCCCGCGATTGAGCGTCGGCAGGCCGATGTAGCCGCTCAACCGCACACCATCGCGCACCGCTTCGATTTCGATGCAGTTGTCGGCAAAGTCGCGCCCCATCACCTGCGCCAGACGGCCTAAACGTTGGTCGAATAAATCGCCCCCCGCCGGGGCCAATCGCACATGCGTGCGCTCGCCATCCGCAAGCGTAAAAGCCACCCCCGGATGCGCCATGGCCAAACGATTGACCATCTCGATCGCCAAAGTGAGTTCGGTACGCGGCGATTTCAAAAACTTCAACCGCGCGGGTGTGGCGAAAAACAGATCGCGCACTTCAATGCGCGTGCCTTGGGCGTGCGCGGCGGGTTGCGCCTCGCCCACCCGCCCGCCTTCAACTTTAAGCGACCACGCGCTATCGGCGCCCTGTTTGCGCGACGTGATCAGCACCCGCGCCACGGCACCGATGCTGGGCAGCGCCTCGCCGCGAAAACCCAGCGATTTAATGTGTACCAGATCGTCATCGGGCAATTTCGACGTGACGTGACGTTCCACCGCCAGCGCCAAATCTTGCGCCGTCATGCCGCAACCGTCATCGCTGACGGCAATCAAAGTGCGCCCGCCGTCGCGCAATTGAATGTCGATGTTGACCGCGCCCGCGTCGAGGCTGTTCTCGACCAATTCCTTTAACGCCGCAGCAGGACGCTCCACCACCTCGCCGGCGGCGATTTGATTGACTAAGGTTTCAGGCAGGCGGCGCAGGGTCATGGCAGGGTTATAATTGTCCTAAGGAATCGGGCGGATTTCGGATTCCAGATTAACATATCAAGGCCAGCGGCAAAGCCCCGCATAACGGAAGTTCAAGGTGTTGGCGTTACGCCCACCGGTTTGCCCACGACGATGATGTCGAGTTTGTCGGCCTGTAAAACTTCCGCCGCCACGCGTTTGACGTCATCCAGCGTCACCGCCTCGATGTAGGTATTGCGTTTGTCGAGGTAATCGATACCCAAATCATTGGTCTGCATCGCCACCAACACACCCGCAATTCTATCGGTGGACGTAAAGGTGAGCGGGAACGAACCGGTCACATTGGTCTTGGCGCGATCCAGTTCGTCGACCGTCAAATCGCCGCCCGCCATGCGCCGCCATTCGTCGCGGATGATTTTGACGGTCTCGCCGACCCGTGCGTTTTCCGTGCCCGCACTGCCGACCATCAAGCCCGCCCGGTCGAGCGGATAAAGATTGGAACCAACGCTGTACGCAAGGCCGCGCTTCTCGCGCACTTCTTCATAGAGACGCGACGTAAAACTGCCGCCACCCAAAATATGGTTCATGATCAACGCGACATAATAATCCGGATCGTCGCGCTTGAGCCCTGCGTGACCGAACACGATGGTGCTCTGCACCAGATCCTTTTCGATCACCCTTAACCGACCCGTAGCCTTGGGCGCAACATCGGCGGCAAGTTTCATCCGGGGCTCAAGGGGCAATAGGCCAAAGGCATGGTCCAACAACCGGCCCAGCCGCTCCGGTGTAATGTCGCCCACCACGCCGATTTTCAAATTGCCGCGTGCCAACCGTGTGGCCACAAACGTGCGCAAATCGGCGGAGGTAATCGCGGCAACGCTTTCTTCGCTGCCGTTGGAACGCAACGCGTACCCGTGGTCGGCAAAAAAGCCCTTGAACAATTCTTCAAAGGCCACCGTATCCGGATCTTCGCCGTCGCGCCGGATGCCCGCCTGAATTTGGCTTTTCAGGCGCGCCACCGGCTCGTCATCGAAACGCGGCTGGGTCAACGCGAGGCGCAGCATG
>JANLGW010000111.1 GCA_024653965.1 Rhodospirillales bacterium | reverse complement strand
GCGCCGTCGGCGCTGGCCGGGCCGGACGCATCGCCCGGCGTGTCGGAGGCATAATCGTTATCCACATCCGCATCCATGGATTGGCCGTGATCGACGTCTTCTCCGGTTTCGGCGGTGCGGTTTAGGGTGTCGGCGGTATCGAACGATTCTGCGCCTTCGATTTCGCTCATCGGTTCCGGCGCGTCCGGTTCGATGGAATCGGCGCTGGCTTCGCCGCGTTCCAACAGCGGATTTTGCTCCAGCTCTTGTTCGACGTACTCGCTCAGTTCGATGTTGGAAAGTTGCAGAAGTTTGATCGCCTGCTGCAATTGCGGCGTCATCACCAACGACTGGAACTGGCGCAGATCGAGACGGGGGCCTATCGCCATGGCGCGCCCCTCAGCACAGACTCATGCATGATGGTATGTTTCATTGAGCGGTCACAAGCTGAACCGGTCACCGAGATATACGCGCCGCACATCTTCATTGCCGACAATGTCGGACGGCGCGCCCTCCATCAACATCAAACCATTGTGAATGATATAGGCGCGGTCGATCACATCCAAAGTTTCGCGCACATTGTGATCGGTGATCAGCACGCCGATGCCGCGGCTTTTTAAGTGCGAGACCAGATCGCGAATGTCGCCGACCGCGATCGGGTCGATGCCCGCGAACGGTTCGTCCAGCAAAATAAAGTGCGGATTGGACGCCAGGGCGCGCGCGATTTCCACACGCCGCCGCTCACCGCCCGACAGCGCCAGCGCAGGCGTGCGGCGCAGGTGGGTGATGGAAAACTCCGCCAACAGGGCATCGAGCATGGCTTCACGCGCTTCGCGGTTGGTTTCCACCACTTCCAGTACGGCGCGGATGTTTTCTTCGACGCTCAGGCCGCGAAAGATCGAGGCTTCCTGGGGCAGATACCCAATGCCCAGCCGCGCGCGGCGATACATGGGCAAACTGGTGATGTCTTGGCCGTCGAGCATAACGCGCCCGTATTCGGGCCGCACCAAGCCGGTGATCATATAAAAACACGTGGTCTTGCCGGCGCCGTTGGGGCCTAACAGCCCCACCGCTTCACCGCGCTGAATGGACATCGACACACCGGAGACCACGGGACGTTTTTTATAACGCTTGCCTAAATCCTGGGCGATGAGGCCACGCGACGGCGCAGAGGCGGCATCCGCCACCACCTTAAACTCAGGCTTAAACCCGGGGTTCGCCCCCGCCTTTACGCCTGCCGTGTTGCCCTTGTCGTCCATGTTCGTCCCTTAAACGAAGCCCCTCACTTCTTTTTCGTCGGCGCCAACACGCCGTGTACCCGCGGCGCGCCGGGCTTTTTCGCAGCACCTCCAGGGGCGCCGCTGCCGCTGACCGTCCCACCTTCGCAACTGTTCATCCGACTGACACCGCTATTTAAATCAATATCGGCGCTGCAGCCGTTAATCACGTTATCGCCCCGCTTGATCTTAACCGAACCGGTGAGCCGAGCAAGCCCTGTTGGCACGTTATATGCAGCACTATTGGCAAAAGCCTGTTCCGTAGCCGTGGTAATGATCACATTATCGAAGGCTTCCAGGCGATCCAACTCCGT
Source organism: Rhodospirillales bacterium (assembly GCA_024653965.1). GTDB lineage: Bacteria > Pseudomonadota > Alphaproteobacteria > Rhodospirillales > Magnetovibrionaceae > JANLGW01. The sequence goes on along the minus strand of JANLGW010000111.1, from coordinate 42 downwards.
ATTTCCAACGCTGTTGGTGATAAAATGCGCGGTCAGCACATC
>JANLGW010000103.1 GCA_024653965.1 Rhodospirillales bacterium | reverse complement strand
ACAGGCCGATGCGCCACAACCCGCCGAACCCGCACGCCCGCGCGGGCAAGACACAACCGCCGCCGCCACCCTGGCCCGCAGTTATGCCGCGGCGAAGCTGAACGAAAACCCGAGCGCCGGGCTGCTGACGCCAAAGTCGGCGCCCGCACCGTCGGCAAATCGATACGCCGCCACACCCAAACTGAGCACCCCCGCCCTGTCATCGTCGATGCAACGGGCGCAAAACGCCGCGGCTGCGGCGGCTGCGACAACGGCGACAACAACAGCGACGACCCCCGCCGCCCCCGGCGTCGATCCCAGCTGGGGCCCTTCCGCCACCCCCGCCCAGCAGGCGCGCAACATCAAACAGACGCGCCAGTTCACCGAACAACAACGCGCCGCCAAGGCAAACGCCAACGCGGCAGCGGCGCGCACCCGCCAAACCGTAAAAGACTATTTAGGCAAACCCCAATCCAGCCGCACGCCGGCAACCGCCACACGGCGACCGCACGTCACCATCCCCCAGGGCATCCCCCAGGACGGCACATGGCTGGACAGCGTACAGGCGCAGACCGGATATACGTTGAACCCCGCGGGCTACGAGTACGAGCACAAGGGCAAACTAAAAATCATTGATCCCAAGAACCCTAGCATTATTAATCGAGCACTCAATTCCTTTTGGAACTGGGCCGAAAAAGACAAACAAAACAACCTCACCGATCCCCGCAATAACCCTCATGGGATGGCTGTCAGCACAGAAGCGATGAAAGCCGCTATTGCAAGTGTTGCTATGAGAGATGCGGGGAAGGCGCTATCCACTTTCGGCGATCTAAACCCAACACCAGTCGGAAAAGCCCTCGCACCAAGCACTGGTCCTATCGGATCAATGATGGAAGATGTTGGTGATAAGCAGATCAGAGATTTTCTTGATCCCAATTGGGTTGCAAAAACCAAACAGAAACTAGAACAAAAAAATCGACGTTGATGGTACATTGCCCCGTTAAGTTGCAAACGATAACATATCCTTCGCCAATCATGCTTCGCAAATAACGGGATTAGCGCCCCAATGTTAAACACATGGAAATCAGCACTTCGGCACACGGGCCTTGCCGTGTTTACGCTATCGACCTTTCTTGGCGCGCCTTCGTTTGCGCAGGAACCCGGCGACAATTGGAAATCAGCCGCAAACCATCCGGACTGCAAGTATCTGGAAGGCTCTGACAAAAATATTTATGAGGGTGAATTGACTTGGTCAGGGACGTGCCTGAACGGCTACGCTCACGGGCCGGGCAAGTTTTCATCCAGCCAAGGATATATCGAAGGTAATTTTGTAAATGGCCGACTACAAGGCGATGGCGTATTGCATGCTGAAATCTTGAAAGAAAATGAAACCCTCATCATGGATTACAAAGGCGAATTTAAAGACAGCATTGCCCACGGCCAGGGTGTGACAGAAGTTGACCACACGTATGACGGCATACGCAATCACTTCAGTTACAAAGGCGCCTTTCAGCACGCAAAATTCCATGGTCAAGGCGTTATGGAATATCTAGACGGTCACCCTATCGAAGGCGGCCGCTATGAAGGCGACTTTCAAAACGACATGTTCAATGGACGCGGGAAATTTGAAGGTCAAAATGGCCGCTCATTTGAGGGCGATTTTAAGGATGATCTACCCCATGGACGTGGCATTCTGATCTATGAGGATGGAACGCGTTACGAGGGCGATATGCGCCAAGGGAACCAACACGGACACGGTATTTTAGTGAACACAGACGGTACGCGATATGAAGGAGAGTTCAACGATGATTGGGTCAGCGGCCATGGTATCGTCGTATTTGCCAACGGTGACAAATACGAAGGAACTTTCAGTAAAGGCGAGATAAACGGTCAGGGCATTATGACCTTCATCGATGGCCGGAAACACGATGGCGCATTCGCCAACGGCGCCGCCAATGGCCACGGTGTTTCAACACTCGCTAACGGAAACACCTGCACGGGAGAATGGAAAGAAGACGTTCTCATCAGCGCTGGCGAAGGGTTGGTCAAGGGGCGTTCAGTAAAGTGTTATGCCGACGGCACCGCGATAAAATTTGCAGATTAAGCATGAGGCCTCACCCCGACCGCAAGCATTGTTAAAGAAAAAAAGAGTTGGCGAGAACCCGCTTGAAACGCTGGCGTCACAATTGGACAAACATGAGCCCGACGGAAGCTCTGGCAGGGCCAGCGCAATACGAAGGCACAAAATTGATCTTGGGAATCCTATTTATGGGTATATGACCGAGACTCAGCCCTTCTTGGACATCTTGTCCAATTGCTTTTGCAGTTTATTGAGCTGCTCGCGCATGGCATCCATGTCGTCTTCGTTGGCGGCCTCGGCGGGCTTGACGCCGCCGGAAGCGCTTGGCGAAGGGGCCGCGGCAAAGGGACTGAAACTTTTCATGGCGGTTTCAAAGATCGCCAAATTCTGCCGCGTCATATCCTCTAACGCCTTGAGCGGATTGCCGCCTGCACCCGCAGCCGCGCTAAAGGTCTGTTCCATCATCTCGCGGATTTGATCTTGATTGCCGGCAAAGGCCTTCATGGATTGTTCCAGATAACCCGGCACCATCGCCTGCACGCTATCGCCATACAGCGAAATCAGTTGGCGCAGGAAGCCCAAAGGCAACATGTTTTCGCCCTTGTTTTCTTCTTCCACGATGATGTGCGTCAGCACCTGGCGGGTGATGTCTTCGCCCGACTTCGCGTCGAAAACCTGAAAGTCCACCCCGTCACGCACCATCTGGGCCAAATGCTCCAAGGTGACGTAACTGCTGGTCGCCGTATTATACAAACGGCGGTTCGCGTATTTTTTAATGACGATGGGATCTGCATCCCGTTTGGCATCCGCCATGGTGGTCCCTCTACGTTATTGCCTGCACGTTGTTGCCTGCGTTTATGCGGACCTAGGGAGGTTCAGTGCCGCACATCCTGTGCCTGCGTTTGCTGCATTGCAACGAAAAAATGCTGCACCCCGTCCCGCGCGGCTTGTGCAGTGCAGCAATAGCCCTTGCGCAGGCCGCGAGACTCCCTCTAAGCTTTAAGCGCCCGACCGCCGTTCAGGAGCCCCGCCTATGTCCGCCACCGATGCCGTCATCGTCGCCGCCGCCCGTACCCCCATCGGGGCATTCATGGGCGCGCTTTCCACCGTGCCCGCGTTTGAATTGGGCGCCGTCGCCATTCGCGCCGCGCTGAAACGCGCCAACGTCGATCCGGCGGATGTGGACGAAGTGGTGCTGGGCCAAGTGCTCACCGCCGGTCAAGGCCAGAACCCCGCCCGCCAGGCCGCCATGGCGGCGGGCATCCCCGAACAAAAAACCGCGTTTTTGGTCAATCAGGTGTGCGGCTCGGGCCTGCGCACGGTGGCGCTGGCGGCGCAGGCCATCCTGACCAACGACGCCACCATCGTCGTCGCGGGCGGCCAGGAAAACATGAGCCTGTCGCAGCACAGCATCTACATGCGCGGCGGCACCAAAATGGGTCAGGCGCAATTGGTCGACACCCTGGTGCAAGACGGCCTGTGGGATGCCTTCCACGACTATCACATGGGCACCACGGCGGAAAACGTCGCCACTGAATTCATGCTGTCGCGCGCCGACCAAGACGCGTTCGCCGCCGCCTCGCAACAAAAAGCCGAAGCGGCGCAAAAAGCCGGCAAGTTCCACCAGGAAATCGCCCCGGTGACGATCAAGACCCGCACGGGTGAAACCGTCGTCGATAGCGATGAATACCCGCGCCACGGCACCACGGCGGAAATCCTGGCGGGCCTGCGTCCGGCATTTTCCGTCGAGGGCACGGTGACGGCGGGCAATGCATCGGGCATCAACGACGGCGCCGCGGCACTGGTGGTCATGAGCGCCGCCGAAGCCGAACGGCGCGGGCTGCAACCGCTGGCGCGGATTGTGTCGTGGTCGACCGCCGGGGTCGCGCCGGCGATGATGGGCACCGGGCCGATTCCCGCTTCCAATCTGGCGCTGAAAAAAGCCGGGTGGACGGTCGCCGATCTCGACCTGATCGAAGCCAATGAAGCCTTCGCCGCCCAGGCCTGCGCGGTCAATCAAGCGGTGAAGTGGGACGTGGCCAAGGTCAACGTCAACGGCGGCGCCATCGCCTTGGGCCACCCCATCGGCGCCAGTGGCGCGCGCATCTTGGTGACGCTGCTGTATGAAATGAACCGCACCGACGCCAAAAAAGGCCTCGCCACGTTGTGCATCGGCGGCGGCATGGGCATCGCCCTTTGTGTCGAGCGCCCCTGACAAACGGAGAGCTAAGACCATGGCCAGAACAGCACTCGTCACCGGCGGCACCCGCGGCATCGGCGCGGCCATTTCCATCGCCCTAAAAAATGCCGGCTTCGCGGTCGCCGCCGCATACTATGGGGATGACGACGCGGCCCAGCTGTTCAAGGCCGACACCGGCATCTATGTGTTTAAGCTCAACGTCGATGACTTTGCCGCGTGCCAATCGAGCTTCGCCCAAGTCGAAAAGGATTTGGGCCCCATCGACGTGTTGGTCAACAACGCCGGCATCACCCGCGACGCCATGCTGCACAAAATGGATTTGGACAGCTGGAACGCAACCATCACCACCAACTTAAATTCTGTGTTTCACACCACACGCACTCTGATCGAAGGCATGCGCGCACGCGGCTTTGGGCGCATCATCAACATTTCATCGATCAACGGGCAAAAGGGCCAGATGGGGCAAAGCAATTATTGCGCCGCCAAGGCGGGCATGATCGGCTTCACCAAGGCGCTGGCCCAGGAAAGCGCCGCCAAGGGCATCACCGTCAACGCCATCGCGCCCGGGTACATCGCCACCGACATGGTCAAGGCCATGCCCGAAGACGTGCTCAACAATCGCATCTTGCCCCACATCCCCGTGGGCCGTTTGGGCGAGCCGGAAGAAATCGCCCGCTGCGTGGTGTTTTTAGCCTCCGACGAAGCGGGTTTTATCACCGGCTCCACCCTGTCGGCCAACGGCGGCCAATACATGGCATAAGGTACAGCCCATGAACATAAACGCCCGCCTCATCATCGGCATTTTTGCCGCGCTCAGTTGGGCGCCGCTTGAAGCGTTGGTCCATTTGGCCCGCCCCGTGCCGCCGCTGCAGGTGGCGGCGCTGGCGCTGTTTGGTGCGTTCATCGTCGTGCGGCTGGTGACTTATATGCAGGGCGTGTGCGCGGTGCGGCCCTGGCAAAGCCCCGCCGCCGTGTTGGGTTTGGGCGCGCTGGCGGCTTGGGGGCTGCAACTCACCAGCGGCCATTCGGTCTGGGCCGCGCCAAACTCGGCCTGGTTCGCCATCGCCGCCATCACGCTCGGCCCCTTAAGCCTCACCGCATGGGCGTGGCAAACAGGGGCTAAGGCGTGGGTATTGGCATTAGCGGCGGGCGCGCTTTTGCTCGGTGGACGCCTGATTTAAGTTAAGCATCTTTTGGCGGCGCGGTTTGCACCATAAAATCGCGCGCCAGCATCGTCTCCAGCCATACGCTTAAATTGGGCCGCCCTTCGCGCACGCCCGGCACGATGGCGCGAAATTCCAGCCACGCCACACAAGACGCCACCGCCAACACGCCGATGTCGGTGCGCCCGGCGAAACCTGCCGCTTGCGCCTCGATGGCGTCGAGCGCGGCATTGATCTTGCCCGCCTGCTGATCGAACAACGCCTTCGATTGCAGGTGGTCGTCGCGGCGGCGCTCGACAAAGATCATCACGCCCGCATCGGTAATGCCGTCGGCCAGGGCTTCAAGCGTGAGGCTTTTCCACTTGGCCATAGCATCAACGGGCATCACCCGCTCGGTATCGCCAATACTGGCGAGATAGGCCGAAATCACCGGGCTGTCGATCAGCACCGTGCCGTCGTCCAACTCCAGCGCCGGAACTTTTTTCAGCGGATTGACCGCGCCATAGGCCTCGGCCTTGTAATCGACTTGGGTCACGGCGACACGCTCCGCCACACCCGCCACCAGGGCGACGATGCGGCACTTGCGGCCATAGGGCGAGGTCAGGGTCGTATACAATTTCATGCTTTTGTTTCCCGATTAAAAGTGATCTTTCCGGCGGCGAACTTCGGCAAATACGTCCGCCGCATCTTGCCCCGCCAAACTCAATTGAGCCTGAAACTTAAGCACGTCGCAACGCAAAAACGGATTGCAGCGTTTTTCACTTTCCATGCGCGACGGCACGGTGGGCAGGCCCCGTTCACGCAAAGCCTGCACCTCGTCGGCGCGGGCGCGTAAATCGGCGTTTAAGGGATCGATGCTCAGCGCAAAATCGGCGTTGGCGTTGGTGTATTCGTGGGCGCAATACACAAGCGTTTCAGCGGGCAGCGCGCGCAGCTTTTTTAAGCTCTCCCACATCTGCTCCGCCGTGCCGCCAAACAATCGCCCGCAGCCGAGCGAAAACAAGGTGTCGCCGCAAAACAACGCCTGCTCGTCTTTAAAATAATACGCCACGTGATGAACGGTATGGCCGGGCACATCGAGCACCTGAAGCTCCAACGCACCCACCTGAACGACATCACCCTCAGCCACGCCATTTGTGCAGTGGGGGATGAGCATGCGGTCGTGACGCGAGCCAAACACCTGCGCGCCGAATTTAGCGACAATTTCCGGCACCCCATCGGTATGATCGCCGTGCGGATGGGTGATGAGGATGTGGCTGATGGCCCAACCCCGAGCCTCTGCCGCCGCGATCACCGGCGGCGCGATGGCGGGGTCCACACACGCGGTCGCCCCCGTCGCCGGATCGTGGATCAGGTGCACATAATTGTCGTTCAGCACCGGGACGCTGAGGATTTCCGCTTTGTTCATGGCTCAACTCCTGAAACGCGGGATTCTTTCGCTTAAGCCTATCATCCTTTTGGCGCGCTCTGCTACACTGAGGCATCATGTGGATGGACGCCGTCGATCTCAGAGAATTTTACGCCAGCCCCATGGGCCAAGTGGCGCAGCGCATCGTGCGCCAAAATCTACGCGCCATGTGGCCCGACGTGGCGGGAATGGACGTGCTGGGCGTAGGTTACACCACACCGTACTTAGGCTTATTTCGGCCCGAAGCAATGCGCACCGTCGCCGCCATGCCCGCGCGCCAGGGCGTGTTGCACTGGCCGCCGAACGAACCGGGCCTCACCGCGCTGGTCGATGAAAGCCAACTGCCGTTCCCCGATCTTTCCATGGACCGTGTGTTGATGGTGCATTCGGTCGAATGTGCCGAACAACTGCGCCACATGCTGCGCGAAGTGTGGCGGGTGATGTCCGACAGCGGGCGGCTGATCATCGTCGCACCCAACCGCCGCGGCATCTGGGCACGTTTGGAACGCAGCCCGTTCGCCCATGGCCAGCCCTATTCACCCAGCCAGCTTTCGCGCCTGCTGCGCGACAACATGTTCACGCCGGTGCGCTCGCAGATCGGGCTTTATGTTCCGCCCAGCCGCGCGCGCCTGATGCTCAGCGCCGCCAACGCCTGGGAAGAAAT
>JANLGW010000100.1 GCA_024653965.1 Rhodospirillales bacterium | reverse complement strand
TTCGGTGCCGCGTTCGCCGAACCCGCCCGGCACCAAGATGCCATGCACGCCTTCCAGGTGATGCACGATGCTGGTGTCGTCTTGTTCGAAGATTTCCGCGTCGATCCACTGCATGTTAACCTTAACGTGGTTAACGATACCGCCGTGGGTCAGCGCCTCGGCCAGGGATTTGTAGGCGTCCAGCAGCTCGACATACTTGCCGACCACGGCGATGGTCACTTCGCCTTCGGGGTTGGTGACGCGCTCCACGATTTCGCGCCAGCGCGACAAATCGGGCTCAGGCGCGTCGGTGATGCCAAAATGTTTGCACACCTGGGTATCCAAGCCCTGTTCGTGGTAGCTGATGGGCACTTGATAGATGGATTTGACGTCGAGCGCCGGGATCACCGCATCGGAGGCGACGTTGCAAAACAGCGCGATCTTTTTGCGTTCGCCTTCGGGAATGTCGCGGTCGGCGCGGCACATCAGCAAATCGGCGCGAATGCCGACACTGAGCAATTCCTTGACCGAATGCTGGGTCGGCTTGGTTTTCAGTTCGCCCGCCGTGGGAATATAGGGCAGCAACGTCAGGTGAATGTACATCGCCCGGTCGCGCCCCAGTTCATTGCCCAACTGGCGAATGGCTTCCAAAAACGGCAGGCTTTCGATATCGCCCACGGTGCCGCCGACTTCGATCATCATGAAGTCTTCGTCGCCTTCATGGCTGAGCACGAAGTTCTTGATGGCGTCGGTAATGTGCGGGATGACCTGCACGGTCGCACCCAGATAGTCGCCGCGCCGTTCCTTGGCGATGACTTCGGAATAAATGCGCCCGGTGGTGACGTTATCCGATTGGCGCGCGCTCACGCAGGTAAAACGTTCGTAATGGCCTAAGTCCAGGTCGGTTTCCGCCCCGTCGTCGGTGACAAACACTTCGCCGTGCTGATAGGGGCTCATGGTGCCCGGATCGACGTTGATATACGGGTCCAATTTACGCAGGCGCACCGAATACCCACGCGCTTGCAAGGCCGCGCCCAAAGCCGCTGAAGCCAAGCCTTTACCGAGTGAGGAAACCACGCCGCCGGTGATGAAGATGTATCGCGTCATGGAACCCCAATATATCCAAGTTTCAGCGTGTGTAAAATGAAAGAGGCGGCAACCGCGCGCCGCCTCTTAAAAAGATTTTTCGGCCGGGAAAAAAGCCCGGAAAACCTTGATTATTGAGCCACCGGCGCAACGGGCGCCGCAGGCGTGGCCGGAGCCTCACCGGAGGCCGGTTCGCTCAAAGCGGGGGCCGAATCGAGAATGGAACCGCTTTTTGCCTCGGGCTGGTTGTACCACGCGATGGTGAGGCTCAAGACCATGAACAGCGCCGCCAAGATCGCGGTGGTGCGCGTCAGCAGGTTGGCCGTCGCGCGACCGGTCATAAAACCGCCCATGCCGCCGCCGCCACTGCCGCCGATGCCCAAAGCACCGCCTTCGCTTTTCTGGATCAGCACCACGCCGATCAGCGCCAAGGTCACTAGAAGATGAACGACAAGCAAAACGGTATGCATCAAAGGTTCCCAAATGCCAAACGGGCCCGAAACGAGGCCCAATCATTGAAGTGTTGAGCGCTTTTTAGTCCCTTAAACCCCAAAAGGCTAGGGAAAAGTAGTTCTCATAAACGGCGGGCGCGCTCAAGCTCCCATAACGTATTTTATTAACCACAGAGGGCACAGAGGACACAGAGTTGAATTAAATAAAACCTCTGTGATCTCTGTGTGCTCCGTGGTGAAAAACCTTAAGCGCCAGCTTTAAGC
>JANLGW010000097.1 GCA_024653965.1 Rhodospirillales bacterium | reverse complement strand
ATTTGACTCCATTGAACAACGGCAACCGCTATGAAAGATTGGAGTGGGGATATGGCACAGACCTCTTTACGTTTGGTGGAGAAAGACTCCGTGGATAAGTCCAAGGCCCTCGAGGCCGCGTTGAGCCAGATCGAACGTGCGTTCGGCAAGGGTTCCGTGATGAAACTCGGCCAACGCGATGCGGTCGAGCATGACGCCATTTCGACCGGTTCGCTGGGGCTCGACATCGGGCTCGGCATCGGCGGTCTGCCGCGTGGGCGCATCATTGAAATCTACGGGCCGGAAAGCTCGGGCAAAACTACCCTGGCGCTGCATGCGGTGGCCGAGGCGCAAAAAACCGGCGGCACCTGCGCCTTTGTTGATGCCGAACACGCGCTTGATCCGTCCTATGCCAAAAAACTCGGTGTCAACATCGATGAATTGCTGATTTCCCAGCCCGACGGCGGTGAACAAGCCCTGGAAATCGTCGATACCCTGGTGCGTTCCGGCGCCATCGACGTGTTGGTGGTGGATTCCGTCGCCGCCTTAGTGCCGCGCGCCGAACTGGAAGGTGAGATGGGCGATCATCACGTCGGCCTGCAGGCGCGCCTAATGAGCCAGGCGTTGCGTAAATTGACCGCCTCGGTATCGCGTTCCGGCACGCTGGTGATTTTCATCAACCAGATCCGCATGAAAATCGGCGTGATGTTCGGCAACCCCGAAACCACCACCGGCGGCAACGCGCTGAAGTTCTACAGCTCGGTGCGCCTGGAAATCCGCCGCATCGGCGCGATCAAGGACCGTGAAGAGGTGGTCGGCAACCAGACCCGCGTCAAAGTGGTTAAAAACAAGATGGCGCCGCCGTTCAAAATGGTCGAATTCGACATCATGTACGGCGAAGGTGTGTCCAAAATGGGTGAAATCATCGATTTGGGCGTCAAAGCGGGCCTGATCGAAAAATCGGGTTCGTGGTTCTCCTATAACTCGACCCGCATCGGCCAGGGCCGGGAAAACGCCAAGCAGTTCTTGCGTGACAACCCGGAAATGACCGCCGAAATTGAGGCGCAGATCCGCGCCAATGCGGGCCTGATCTCTGAAGTCATGTTGACCGGCAGCCCCGATTCCATGGTCGAAGACGGTGTCGAAGTGATCGACAGCGACGATTAAGACCCCTCATAAGGCTTAATCTCCTAATCTCCTGGCGTGTATCCCCACGCTGGCGCGGCCCCGGTTTAGCCTCCGGGGCCGCGTTTGTTTGAAGATGTGTGACCTATGGGGGCGCGGTTGCCCGGTGGACAGGTGCGCTTAAGCCCTGTAAAAGCTACGGTTCATGTCCCCTCTTTTGTGGTGGGCAGAGTGAAGTGAAGACGTTTACAGGCCAGCAAAACGGACCAGAACAACGGAATTGAAATGCAGACCGCCAACGATATCCGCAAGGTGTTTTTAGATTTCTTCGCCAAGAACGGCCATCGTGTCGTGGCTTCAAGCCCGCTTGTGCCGCACAACGATCCGACCTTGATGTTCACCAACGCCGGCATGGTGCAGTTCAAAAACGTCTTTACCGGGCTGGAAAACCGCGATTACACCCGCGCCGCATCGTCGCAAAAGTGCGTGCGTGCAGGCGGCAAACACAACGATCTGGAAAACGTCGGGCGCACCGCGCGCCATCACACGTTTTTTGAAATGCTCGGCAACTTTTCGTTTGGCGACTATTTCAAGGAAGACGCCATCGCGCTGGCGTGGCAATTGCTGACCAAGGATTACGGCCTCGATGCTTCGCGCCTGTTGGTGACGGTCTATCACACCGACGACGAAGCGTTTGCCATCTGGAAAAAAGTGTCGGGTTTCGCCGACGAACGCATCATCCGCATCCCCACTTCCGATAACTTCTGGTCCATGGGCGACGTGGGGCCGTGTGGGCCATGTTCGGAAATCTTTTACGATCACGGCGATCACATCTGGGGCGGCCCTCCGGGCAGCGCGGATGAAGACGGCGACCGTTTTGTCGAAATCTGGAATCTGGTGTTCATGCAGTATGAACAGCACGCCGATGGTTCGCGCATTGCCCTGCCCAAACCCTCGATCGATACCGGCATGGGGCTGGAGCGCATCAGTGCGGTGCTGCAAGGCGTGCATGACAACTACGACACCGATTTGCTGCGTGCGCTGATCCAGGCTTCCGCCGCCGCCACCCACTCCGACCCCGACGGTGAACACCGCATTTCGCACCGCGTGATTGCCGATCATCTGCGCGCCACCGCGTTTTTGATTGCCGATGGCGTGCTGCCGAGCAACGAAGGGCGCGGGTACGTGCTGCGCCGCATCATGCGCCGCGCCATGCGCCATGCGCACCTGATCGGTGCCACCGAACCGGTGATCTACAAATTGTTCCCCGCCCTGCAATCGAAAATGGGCGGCGCGTACCCGGAACTGAACCGCGCCGAAGCGCTGATTACCGAGACCTTGAAACTCGAAGAATCGCGTTTCATCAAAACGCTCGACCGCGGCCTCAAACTCTTGGACGAAGCCACGGTGGACTTGGGCCAAGGGGCCGAGTTGGACGGCGAAACCGCGTTCAAACTATACGATACGTATGGCTTTCCGCTGGATTTGACACAAGACGCGCTGAAAGCCAAAAACATTGGCGTCGATGAAAGCGGCTTTACGGCGGCGATGGAACGCCAGAAGGCCGCCGCGCGCGCCAGTTGGGCGGGTTCGGGTGAGGCCGCGACCGATGCGCTGTGGTTCGATATCAAAGACCAACTCGGCGCGACCGAGTTTTTGGGCTACAAAACCGAACGGGCCGAAGGTCAAGTCCTCGTCATCGTCATGGATGGTGAACGCGTCGACGAAGCGGGCGAGGGTGACTTGGTGCAGATCGTCGCCAACCAAACGCCGTTTTACGGTGAATCCGGCGGTCAGATGGGCGACATCGGCACCATCTCGGCGGACGGGTTGCACATCGAAGTCAGCGATACACAAAAGAAGCTGGCCGCGTTGCATGTGCATGTCGGCCGGGTGCTCAAAGGTAGCGTGAAGGTCGGCCAAAACGTGACGTTTGGTGTCAACCACGGCCACCGTTCACAAACGCGCGCCAACCATTCCGCTACCCATCTGCTGCACGCGGCGTTGCGCCGTGAACTGGGCGAGCATGTGACGCAGAAAGGCTCGATGGTTTCGCACGAACGGCTGCGTTTTGACATCTCGCACCACAAGGCGGTGGCGGCGGGTGAATTGGCCGACGTCGAAGCCATGGTCAACGGCCAGGTGCGCGCCAATACCGAAGTGGTGACGCGCCTGATGGCCCCCGAAGAGGCGGTTGCCGCCGGGGCGATGGCGCTGTTTGGCGAAAAATACGGCGATGAAGTGCGGGTGTTGTCGATGGGTCTCGATCCCGATGATGGCGGTTCCAAAGACTTTTCGGTTGAACTGTGCGGCGGCACCCATGTGGCGCGCACCGGCGATATCGGCCTGCTGAAAATCGTTTCCGAAGGCGCGGTGGCGGCAGGCGTGCGGCGCATCGAAGCGCTCACCGGTGCGGCGGCGGTCGAATACTTAGAAGCCCAGGAAGCGGCTTTGCAGGCTGCGGCGCACGTGCTGAAATCCTCACCTGCCGAAGTTCCGGCGCGGGTGCAGCAGTTGCTCGATGAACGCAAAAAACTGGAACGCGAAGTTCAAGAACTGCGCAAAAAACTTGCCACCGGCGGCGGTTTTGGCGGCGGCGCGTCGGGTGGCGGCGAAAGCAGAGACGTGGGCGGCGTGACGTTTGCGCCGCGTCTGCTCGACGGCGTGCCGGGCAAAGAGCTTAAGGCGCTGGCAGACGATATCAAGACCCAGATCAAATCGGGCGTGGTGGCGCTGGTATCGGTGTGCGACGGCAAACTGTCGCTGGTGGTGGCGGTCACGAGCGATCTGACGGACAAGATCAGTGCCGTTGATCTGGTGCGCGCGGGTGCTGCGGCGGTGGGTGGACAGGGCGGCGGCGGCCGTCCCGACATGGCTCAGGCCGGCGGTCCCGATGTCGACAAAGCGCAAGCCGGGCTCGACGCGATCGAGGTCGCGCTGGCGGGTTAAGTGCCGCGATTAGTTCCATGAAAAAGCTCCCTCGGCATCGGCCTGGGGGGCTTTTTGTTGGGCGTCAGGTCGTTCGCGTTCTTTATTTTGCGTCCGCGGCGATGCTCATCTTTACGATTTTATCCGGTTCGCCGGAGATTTTGCCGTTGGCGGCGGGGTTGCCTTTTTTGATGGCGTCGACATGGGCCATGCCGTCGCTCACTTCGCCCCACACGGTGTATTTGCCGTCGAGAAAGCGGCCATCGCCGAGCATGATAAAGAACTGGCTGTCGGCGCTGTCGTCCAAGGCGGCGCGCGCCATGCTGACCACGCCGCGGGTGAATTTCGCGGCGCTAAATTCCGCCGGGATGAAGACGCCCGAACCGCCGGTGCCGGTGCCGTCCGGGTCGCCGCCTTGCGCCATGAAACCGTCGATCACGCGGTGGAACACCAACCCATCGTAAAAGCCCTGACGGGTCAGTTCCTTGATGCGCTGGACATGTTTGGGCGCCAGATCGGGGCGCAGGCGGATGGTCACCCGCCCGCCTTTTAAATCCAGATAGAGCGTGTTGTCGGGGCTATTCAGATCCAGATTGGTCTCGCCAGCGCCCTGATAGAGTTCCGCGCCTTCCGGCAGGGTGGGTCTTTTCAACTTCATCAAGATCGCAATGGCGGCGATGACGAGCACGATGACGAACAGGACGATGGCGAGACGCAACGCGGTGGCTCCCTTAAGGGGTGGCGGCAAACGGTAGGTTCAGCGATTAAGGCTTAGTCCTTGGCGTCGGCGGCGACTTGCATACGCACGATTTTATCGGGTTCGCCCTCAATTTCGCCGTTCGAGCGGCTGCTGCCTTTTTTAATGCGGTCGACGAATTCCATGCCTTCGGTGACACGGCCCCACACGGTGTATTGACCGTTGAGATGGGGTGCTGCCCCCAACATGATGAAGAACTGGCTGTCGCCGGAGTTGATGTCGCTGGACCGCGCCATGCCCAAAACGCCGCGCGCGAACGGTTCGCGCGAAAATTCGGCGGGCAGGTTCACGCCCGAACCGCCCATGCCGGTGCCGTCGGGGTCGCCGCCCTGGGCCATGAAACCTTCGATCACGCGGTGAAACGTCAGCCCGTCGTAAAAGCCTTCGCGGGTGAGTTGTTTGATGCGGGTCACATGTTTGGGCGCCAAATCGGGTAACAGTTCGATGACCACGCGGCCATTTTTCAAATCCAAAAACAGGGTGTTCTCCGGGTCCTGAGCTTGGGACTGGGCGGTCATCAAAAAAACTCCCATAAACATAGTGGCAACAAGGGTTAGAAAGCGGTTCATGATTTTCCTCATGGTTAGCGCCAATGCTGTTTTACTTAAAAACGATTCGACCCTAGTCGAACAGGGCGTCGATTTCGTCTTGGCTGATGGATTTTTTGGGGTCCAGCGCCGGACCGTGCAGCAGCTTTTGGTCGGCGGTTTTTTCTTCGGCTTTGACCACGACCTTTTCCAATTCTTCACGGCCCCACACGTCGGCCAGCGCGGAAACGCGGTCTTCGACGTA
>JANLGW010000086.1 GCA_024653965.1 Rhodospirillales bacterium | reverse complement strand
GTTTGCTATCCGTTAGATAAGCCGCCCCTGACACAAGAGCAAGTCATAAGGGCTAAACCGTAAGGCAATTATGGGACTTTTCATCCTCGCCGCGTTCATCATTATACCCATCATCGAAATCGGCCTGTTCGTTCAGGTCGGCGGCGCCATCGGTTTATGGCCGACGCTGCTGATCGTCATCGTCACCGGCATGGTGGGCATCGTGCTGCTGCGCCTGCAGGGTTTGATCGCCCTGACCCGCCTGCAACAAAGCCTGGAGCGCGGGGAAGCGCCGCTGGAGCCGATTTTTGACGGATTTTGCTTACTTGCGGCGGGTTTATTGCTGCTGCTGCCCGGTTTTTTCACCGATAGCCTCGGTTTGATCTTGCTTTTGCCGCCCGTTCGCCACCTTTTGCGCCACCTGCTGGCGCGGCAGGTGCGGGTGCAGGGCCACATGCACTACAGTTCGTCTTCGTCGCAACACAGCGGCCGCACGACCATCATCGACGGCGAATGGCAAGATGTGACCGATGCCGACGATCCGTCCCGGCCCTTGCCCAAGTTGGATCAAAACCGCCCAGAAAAGGACTAACGGTTGTTTGCAGGTCTTTTCCATGATAGCCAAGAGCGGCAAGTGCAACGCTGGAAAATAGCTTATTTAAAGGGGATACACCGATGATCGATACACCCGGTAACGGCGCGGACAAAAACGCACACCAACAGCCCCATCAGGCGCCGCTGTTGATCAACGGGCAATATGTCAAAGATTTGTCTTTTGAGGCACCCAATTCGCCGGGCATCTTGTCGGATCTGCAAAAGCATCAGCCAAACATCACCATCAACGTCAACATCATCAATGCGCTGATCGAGGGCCCGGGCGTTCCCGCCAATCTCTATGAGGTGGTGCTGGAACTGCACGCCGAGCTGAAACTCGAAGATAAGGTCGGCTTTATCGTCGAACTAAAATACGCTGGTGTCTTTACGCTCAATGTGCCGAAAGAACATCTGACGGCCTTTTTACAGGTCGAATGCCCGCGCATCTTGTTCCCCTTTGCGCGGCAAATCCTGGCCGACAGCACCCAGGCCGGCGGTTTTATGCCCCTGATGCTGCAACCCATCGATTTCGCCGCCATGTATCAAACGCGTATACAGCATGAAATGAAGAGCCTCGGCGACGATGTAACTAAAATGGACGCCGACGTGGCCAAAATGGTTGCGGAAAAAGGCAACGCTTAACATCCGCGCCCCTGGTACCGCATTTGGCACCGTATTGCTTGCATCAAGGCGCCTCCTAACGGGGACGCTTTTTTGTATTTTAAGCTTTCCACAAGGCGTTGCCGAGGGTTTGGATAAACGCTTCGTGACGCGCCAGTTCTTCGGCGCTGGGCTGAAACAGGCGCGTTTCACGTTTTTGCCGAGTTTCCACCCGAATATTCGCATTCGCACCAGAAACACCGCGAACGCCGCCCAAACCTGCCGGTTGCTCGATATCAGCATCGAGGCCAAAACCTGCCAAACCCAAGCCCGTCTGCCGCCCACCCTTGAGTTCCAGATAAACATCCGCCAGCAGGCGCGCATCCAGCAACGCGCCGTGCAGTTCACGATTGGAATTGTCGATAGCAAAGCGCCGACACAGCGCGTCCAAACTGGCCTGCGCGCCGGGGAACTTTTGCCGCGCCATTTTCACCGTATCGATGGCGCGGCTCATATCGAGCGGCGGCTGTCCGGCACGTTCCAATTCCGCGTTCAAAAAGCCCATATCAAATTGGGCGTTATGAATGACCAGCGTGTCGTTGCCGATGAACGCCAGAAACTTTTCCACCACTTCGGCAAATTTCGGATGATCGCGTAAAAAAGCTTCCGACAGCCCATGCACGGAAAACGCTTCTTCGGGCATATCGCGCTCAGGATTGATGTAAGCATGAAACACTTGGCCGGTGGCGACATGATTGATCATTTCCACGCAGCCGATTTCCACCACCCGGTGACCCGCCCTCGGGTTCAGCCCCGTGGTTTCCGTATCCAAAGCAATTTCGCGCATACTTTATGTTCCGTTCTTATTCAGCGACCCCAATCGGGATTCCACACTTGGCCCCGCAAAGGCCGCGTTTCTTTAACAATGGCGGCGATCTGGCGCAAACTTTGTCCGCGCGGGCCGTTGGTCATCACCACATATTCCGCCACCCGGCGTTTGACTTCATCGGGCATCTGGCGCGCCACGATGACATTTAATTTTTGTTCGCTCATGCCGGAACGCCGGAGCGCCCGGCGGCGCTGCAAAAACTTAGGCGCGCTCATCACCACCACGGCATCGACCCGCGCGCGCCCTTGTATTTCGTACAGCAACGGCACATCCAGCACCACCAGCGCGGCACGCCTGCGCGCCTGCATCGCCAAAAAACGGCGCTGCTGGCGCCGCACCAAAGGATGAAGCATCGCTTCCAATGTATCAAGAGCGGTTAAATCGCCGAATACTCTATCGGCCAGCTTTAAACGATCGATGCCGCCATGGGCGGCCATCACGCCGGGAAATACGGCGGCCACCGCGGCCACCGCCGCGCCGCCCGGACCTAAAAGATCATGCACACAGGCGTCGGCATCGTGCACCGGCACGCCAAAATGCCTAAAACACTTAGCCCCCCAGGTCTTGCCCATGGCGATAGAACCGGTGAGGCCAAGCACGAACATGGCCTCAATCCCCCGCCAGCACATAAGAACGCAAGTCGTCGGTCACCTCCGGCATCTTGCCGAACCACGCCTCAAAACCGGGCCGCGCCTGGTGCAACAACATGCCCAAACCATCGACCACCGGATTGCCGCGCGCGCGCGCCTGGGCCAACAGCGGCGTTTGCAACGGCGCATAAACGATATCGTTGACCAAAGCATCTTCGGGCAGATCGCTCAAATCCAAATCCAGCGCGGCCTTGCCCTGCATGCCGAGCGTGGTGGTATTGACCAGCAATGCCGCACCGCTCAATGCATCGGCGCGACTGGTCCAGTTTTCCACCGTCAACAGCCCCGCGCCGATGCCGAGCAAATCCACCGCCAAGGCTGCGGCGCGTTCCAGGGTGCGGTTCAGCACCCTGACCTCGGGCGCGCCCGCATCCAGCAGGGCGGCGACAATGGCGCGCGCCGCGCCGCCCGCGCCCAACACCACCGCCGGACCGCGCGACGCGCTAAAACCTTTGTGGCCTTGGCTTAAATTTTCCAAAAACCCGAACCCGTCGGTATTGAAGCCATAAAGCGAACCATCGCCCCGCACCACCACGGTATTGACCGCGCCGATGCGTTTGGCCAGCGGGTGCGCCTCATCCACACAGGCCAAGGCCGCTTCTTTATGCGGCACCGTCACGTTGCAGCCGACAAAACCATCCGCACCAAGAGCGCGCAGACGGGCGGGAAAATCTTCAGGCGTCACAGGCA
The DNA here is from genome assembly GCA_024653965.1 of Rhodospirillales bacterium. Lineage (GTDB taxonomy): Bacteria > Pseudomonadota > Alphaproteobacteria > Rhodospirillales > Magnetovibrionaceae > JANLGW01. The sequence continues at coordinate 14,909 of JANLGW010000086.1, read as the reverse complement.
GGCGGTCGTATTGTCCGTCGATACCATAGGTTTTCAGCCAGTAGCCATGCACCCGCGGCGACAGAGAATGATCGACGGGCCAGCCCATCACGCCTGCACGTTTGGTGGCGCGTCCGGTAACGTGGTTGGCCGTCTGATTCTTCATTTGATTTTTAAGGTCCGTCATCACGGATTCCCCGTTCAGGTCATCTGCCGACCGATTAACTTTGCAAGGCCTCGTGGAGGCGCAAATAATTCAGCAGCGCAATAAGCGGCAGACCTAAGACGGTGAAAAAATCACCCTCAACCCGGTCAAACAACTGTGCGCCCAGACCTTCCAAATGATACGCCCCGACGCTGCCGATAACCGTTTCACCCACCCGCGCCACATAATCGTCGATAAAATCATCGCTAAAAGCGCGCATGTGCATGTGCGCGCTATCCACCAAATCCCACACAACGTCCGCGCCGTGCGCCACCGCCACGGCGGAAATCAGACGATGTTCGCGCCCGCGCAGCCGCGTCAATTGATCATGCACGTCTTGCACCGTCTCCGGTTTGTCGAGCACGTGCGCGCCCAACGTCAAAATCTGATCGGCGCCGATCACCAACGCGGCTGGATGACGCGCGCTCACCGTCAAGGCCTTGGTGCGCGCCAGTTCACGGGCCAAGGCCTCGGGCCTGCCGGCCCAAGATTCTTTGATCGCCTTTTCATTGACGTGCGGCGGGTCACACACGTGGCCGACCCCGGCATTCAATAACAATCGCGTGCGCACCGGACTGCTCGACGCCAAAATGATTTTGATTATTTCGTCCGCCATGATCGTACCTTAAATTTCTAGAACGGATTTATATAACGCCGTCCAGCCGACTATGAAAAAGCTGCAGCACGGTGGCGGCGGTTTCTTCGACCGACTTGCGGCTGACATCGATCACCGGCCAGCCATGTTTGATATACAGTCGTTTGGCATCGCGGATTTCCTGCGCCACCGCATCCAAATCGACATAATCGGTGTCTTCGTCGTGTCCCTGCATCTTAAGCCTTTGGCGGCGAATTTGCACCAAACGCCGCGGATCCTTGGTAATGCCCACCTTCAGCGGACGCTCAGCCAGCAACAGTTCTTCCGGCAACTCCATGCCCGGCACGATCGGCACGTTGGCGGCCTTGATGCCGCGATTGGCGAGATAGATGCACGTCGGCGTTTTAGAGGTGCGCGACACCCCCACCAGCACCACATCGGCGTTGTTCAAATCGCGCATCGATTGGCCGTCGTCATGGGCCAACACATAATGCAGGGCTTCGATTTTGGAAAAATAATCCGCGTCCATCACATATTGCGAACCGGGGCGTTGATCGCGCTCGAGGCCCAGATAATTGCCGAGCTGGTTCAGCACCGGGCTTAACAGATCGATACACGGCACGTTCAGTTTTTTGCAGCCACGAGTCAATTGTTCGGAAAGTTCGTCATCGACCAGCGTAAAAATGACAAAACCCGGCCGGGCGCTGATGCCTTCCAACACTTTGTTGACCATGTCCTTGCTGCGCACCATGGTCCAGCGTTTTTCTTCCACGCTTTTGACATGCGGGAACTGGCCAAGACAGGCCCGCACCACCACATCTAAGGTGTCTCCGGTCGCGTCGGAAATTTTATGTAACAACAACGCGGTCATCGTTGATCCTATTTTTTTGAATTTTTGTTCCGTTTGGTCTTTTTTTCAACGGGGTTTTCAGCGGGGGATAATCTGTGGATGATTGTGCACACTTTGTCGCTCATGGTCTTACCCTATGGATAACCGGGTAGTTGGTCCTTGCTCGGCCCCCAGTGTACAACATTGTCCACCCAATTTTATAATTTCTGTTTGTGGCAATCGTGTGCCAATGCATCCCCGTTTTCCCCAGGTTTATGCGCAAGCAATAGTTCACGCCCTTTAACGTTTGACGTCTGTTTGTCCCCATCTTGCCCACACCGCATCTTTAGCCGTGTCATCGGGTGTGCATGAAAGCCAGGATAAAAACACAAAGGCCTATAATCCCCGATATCCCCACTACTACAACAACAACAACACTAGTTATTTATATAGAAATATAGTTTGTTAAGGGCCCAATCGTTCGGGAAAACTCCAAATCTTAGGACTAAACACACGTGACCAAACCTTTCCTTCAAGCCCTTAAGGGTGAAACGCTTTCTCCGCCGCCTCTATGGCTCATGCGTCAAGCCGGACGTTATTTGCCGGAATATCTGGCGACCCGGGCTAAATCGAAAAACTTTTTGCATTTTTGTTATTCGCCCGATTTGGCGGTGGAAGTCACGCTGCAGCCGTTGCGCCGCTATGGATTCGATGCGGCGATTTTATTTTCTGATATTTTGGTAGTTCCCGACGCGCTGGGGCAAAAGGTTGAATTTTCGACCGGTCATGGCCCCCAATTGGAACCGATCAAAAACGAAGCCCAATTGGAAGCGGTGCTCAAACTGGACGGTTTTCACGAGCATCTAAAACCGGTTTACGAAACCATGCGGCGCTTGGCGCTCGAAATTCCTAAGACGACAGCCTTGATCGGATTTTCCGGCGCGCCATGGACGGTGGCGACCTACATGGTTGAGGGCAAGGGGTCGAAAGATTACGCCGAAGTGCGCGAGATCGCTTATTCCGATCCGGTATTTTTTCAGCGCCTGATCGATATTTTGGTGGATCGCACCGCATCGTATTTGATCGAACAGGTCAACCAAGGCGCGGAAGCGTTGCAGGTGTTCGACAGTTGGGCCGGGGTGCTGAGCGAAACGCAATTCGTCAAATGGGTGATCGAGCCGATGGCCGAGATCGTCAAGCGCATCAAAAAAACTCATCCTCATGTTCCCGTCATTGGTTTTCCCCGTGGCGCAGGCGCGATGTATGAACGCTTTGTGCAGGAAACCGGCGTCGATGGCGTAGGCTTAGATCATTCGCTGCCCTTGGAATGGGCGCGCGATCATGTGCAAAAACATGTCACCGTGCAGGGTAACTTGGACAACTTGTTGTTGGTTAGCGGCGGCGAGGCCATGGAACGTGAAGTCAAACGCATCCTTGAAATCTTAGGGCAAGGTCCCTTCATCTTCAATTTGGGCCACGGCATTGTGCCGCATACGCCGCCCGAACATGTGGCGCGGTTATGCGCTTTGGTGCGTGGCGAAGTTTAATTTTTGAAAGTTCATTGATGAAGCGCCCGGCTGTAAACCGTTTGTCTGTGAACCGTTTGGCCGTCGTCCTGTTCAATTTGGGTGGTCCCGATGGGCCGGACGCGGTGCAGCCGTTTTTGTTCAACCTGTTCAATGATGCGGCTATCATCGGCGCACCCGGCCCGCTGCGCTGGCTGCTGGCTAAATGGATTTCTGCCCGCCGCGCTCCGGTGGCGCAGAAAATTTATGCCGAGATCGGCGGCAAGTCGCCCATCTTGGAACTGACCATAAACCAAGCGCATGCCTTGGATACGGCCCTGGCGAAGGTCTTTCCCGAAACAGAAGTGCGATCGTTCGTATGCATGCGCTATTGGCATCCGATGAGCGATCAGGTGGTGCGCGAGGTTAAGGCCTTCGCCCCCGACCAAGTGGTGCTGCTGCCGCTTTATCCGCAATTTTCCACCACCACCACGCAAAGCTCGTTTGACGATTGGGCGCGGGCGGCGGCAGAGGCCGGGTTGAACGCGCCGACCAAGCGGGTGTGCTGTTTTCCGACCGAGCCGGGTTTTATCGCGGCTCAGGCGCACTTGCTGCGTGACGGCCTAGAGAAGGCGAAAGCGCAAGCGCAAGCGGGCGGCGCGCCGCTGCGGGTGCTGTTTTCCGCCCACGGGTTGCCGAAAAAAATCGTCGAGGGCAAAGGCGACCCTTATCCCGAGCAGGTGCAGATGGGCGCCGCCGCCATCGCTCAAGTTTTACAAGCCAGTGGCGATATGCCGCAAGATTGGCTGGTGAGTTATCAAAGCCGGGTGGGGCCGCTGGAATGGATCCAACCCAGCACCGACACCGAGATCGAGCGCGCTGGGCGTGACGGTTGCGCGCTGGTGGTGGTGCCCATCGCGTTTGTATCGGAACATTCCGAAACGCTGGTCGAGTTGGACATCGAATACAAACACCTGGCCGAGCGCGCGGGCGTGAAGGCTTACGTGCGGGTGCCGACCGTGGGCACCCAGGTTGATTTTATCGACGGGCTTGCCCATGTTGTCGCGGCGGCCTTGCAAAACGACTGCGATCCGTGTCCTCAAGGTGGCGGTGTTGGGGGCGTCGGCGGGGGTGGGCGGGTGTGCACCGCGTTTGCGCACGCTTGCCCTGCGCGCATGATCGGTTAAACTGCGGTCCTTGAGGTTTAGAGGGAACGAAACATGTTGAGTGGCGATGCATATTTGTGGGTCAAGGCGCTGCACGTGATCTCGGTGATCGCGTGGATGGCGGGGCTGCTTTATATGCCGCGCCTGTTTGTGTATCACTGCCACGCGCAGACGGGGTCCACACAATCGGAAACCTTTAAGGTGATGGAGCGCCGCTTGCTGCGCGGCATCATGAATCCGGCGATGGTCGCCAGCTGGATTTTTGGTCTGTGGTTGTTGATCAGTCTCAATACGTGGTCCGAGGGCTGGGTCCATGCCAAATTGACGTTCGTGGTACTGCTGACCGTTTCGCACATGTTCATGGCGCGCTGGCGGCGCGATTTCGAGTTGGATCAAAACCAGCGCCCGGAAAACTTTTACCGCATCGCCAACGAAGTGCCGACGGCGCTGATGATCGGCATCGTCATTTTTGTGATCGTGAAGCCGTTTTAAGTCTTAAACCGACGGGCCGCTTAGGCTTGTGTGACAAAAGCGCTGGACACAATCTGCGCAAACGGGTAAGGGTTACGGGTCTTTTTAAGCGGTTCGCACCTTTTTTCAGCCTGCCTCCACCGCGTTTCCCGTTTGCTCCTTTTAAAAGCGTGCCAAAAGCGCAATAGACAGACGGTTTACCTGCGGCCTTTCCAAAGCCCGTTCTGGGCGCCTCTTTTTCCTTTTCCACCACCTGAGTTATGGGTTCGTCGATGAATCTTAAAGAACTGAAACAAAAATCACCCAGTGATCTTTTGGCGTTTGCCGAAAAGCTGGAAATTGAAAACGCCAGCTCGCTGCGCAAACAAGACATCATGTTTGCGATTTTGAAGCGCTTGGCCGAACAGGGCACCGCCATTTTCGGCGAAGGCGTGATGGAAGTGCTGCAGGACGGTTTTGGTTTCCTGCGCTCGCCGGAATCCAACTACCTGCCCGGCCCCGACGATATCTACGTCTCACCCAGCCAGGTGCGGCGCTTCGCGCTGCGCACCGGCGACACGGTGGAAGGCGAAATCCGCAGCCCCAAAGACGGCGAACGTTATTTCGCGCTGCTGAAACTCAACACCATCAATTTTGAAGATCCGGGCGCGGTGCGCCATCGCATCAACTTCGACAACTTAACGCCGCTTTATCCCGATGAACGGCTGGTGATGGAAGTCGAAGACCCGGAGAGCAAAGACTACACCGGGCGCATCATGGATCTGATCACGCCCATCGGCAAAGGCCAGCGCGCGCTGATCGTGGCGCCGCCGCGCACCGGTAAAACGGTGATGCTGCAAAATATCGCCCATGCGCTGGAAGCCAATCATCCGGAATCTTATTTGATCGTGTTGCTGATCGACGAACGCCCCGAAGAAGTGACCGACATGGACCGTTCGGTGAAGGGCGAAGTCATCAGTTCGACCTTCGACGAACCCGCCACCCGCCACGTGCAGGTGGCCGAGATGGTCATTCAAAAAGCCAAACGTCTGGTCGAACACAAACGCGACGTGATCATTTTGCTGGACTCGATCACCCGTCTGGCGCGCGCTTACAACACCGTGGTGCCAAGTTCCGGCAAGGTATTGACCGGCGGTGTCGACGCCAATGCGCTGCAACGGCCCAAGCGCTTTTTCGGCGCGGCGCGCAACATCGAAGAGGGCGGCTCGCTGACCATCATCGCCACAGCGCTGATCGATACCGGCTCGCGCATGGACGAAGTGATTTTCGAAGAGTTCAAGGGCACCGGCAACTCGGAAATCATTTTGGACCGCAAAGTTTCCGACAAGCGCATTTTCCCCGCCATCGACGTCACCAAGTCGGGTACCCGCAAAGAAGAACTGCTGGTGGACAAGGGCACACTTTCCAAGATGTGGGTGCTGCGCCGTATCTTGATGCCGATGGGCGTCACCGACGCGATGGAGTTTTTGGTCGATAAACTCAAACACACCAAAAACAACGCCGATTTCTTCGACACCATGAACACCTAAGGTTATTTTGTGTCACAACGCTGTTGGCAATAAAAAAGCGGGGCCACAAAGGGCTCCGCTTTTTTGTTGGCTGTTGGGCGCGTGGTTTATTTGTTTTTTCCGCCGCTATTACCGCCGCTATTACCGCCTTTGTTGCTACTCTTGCCGCCGGCTTTGCCGTTCGTGGCATCTTGGTCGAGCCGTTTTTTATTGGCATCGTCGGATGCTTTTGCCGCCTTGGCGTCTTTCGCGGCTTTGCCGCTGACGACATCCTTGAAATCATCGCGCATGTTTTCAAAGAAACCCTTTTGCGATTTGTCTTGCGGCTGCTCTTGTTTATTCGCTTGGACTTTCGCCAAGTGGCGTTCTTGGTTGGTGCGCTGCAACTCCTGACGGATGGCATTGCGTTCTTGTGGCGTTTGGGCGGCATCGAGGCGCGCTTGATAGGCGGCGATTTCCGCTTCAGTCAAATTGGCCTTGAGGCCCTCGGGGATGTTGCGGCTGAAATTGCCCTGTGCATCTGTGTCTTCGCTGGCGGTACCGTCCGGTGCGGGATCGGTGGCGTCTTGCGCCACGGCGGGCGCGAGGACGGGTGCGGTGGCGAGCAGCACCGCAGTGAGGGTGATCGGAATAAGTCGGCGCATGATGATGCTCCTGTTGTCTTGTTGTTTTGTAAGGGGGATATTTGTTTGTGATCTTACCACGTTTAAGCGCTTTCGCGCGTGATCATCGTCACAGGGGGCGCAGGGTGTGGCAGTTAGGTCGCGAGGCCTTCGAGACGCAGCAGGAATTGTTTGGTTTCCGCCCCGTCGCCGCCTGAGTAATTACCGGGCCTGCCGTTCGCGCCGATGACCCGGTGGCAGGGAATCAAGATGGGGATTGGGTTGGCGGCGCATGCGCCGCCCACCGCGCGCGGGCCGGAGTTCAGTTTGGCCGCGATGTCGCCGTAAGTTTTGTGGTGGCCTGCTTTGATCTTTTGCATTTCTTGCCACACGTGTTTTTGAAATGCGGTGCCGGATGGCGCGAGTTTAAGTCCGGTTGTGTCGAGCTTGCCGGTTTTGAAATAGTCGGTCAGTTTTTGCGCCGCTAGGGTGAGTGCGGCGGAGCTTGATTTTTTCGGCGCGTCCATGCCCTGGCCCCAGTCGAGCGCGACGATGGCCCCGTCCTCGGCGAACAGGGTTAGTGTGCCTACCGGTGTGCTGAGTGAAAGGACATCGAGTTTTTTCATGGGCAAAGTTTATAACCCCTCGAGGGCTTTGCGCAAGCTCGCCACATCGGTCACCGGTTCATGGCACACGCCGTCGCGGCATACATAGACCGCCGCTTGTCCAGCCAGCGCCGTTTTGCCAAAGGCGGGATGGCCGGGCAGGGTGGTGTCGCCGTCTGCGCGCAAGATCACGCGCAGCGATCCGGGCGCGGTCAGCGCCGCATCGATGAGCGGTTGCGCTTGGGTTGTTGCATCGCTGCCCACTACCACCACCTGCGCACCGGTGGCGAGCAATTCATACGCCACCAATAAGGTCGGCATGTTGGCGATGGCGTCGGGGCTTTCGGCGGGGAAGGCGTTGATCAGCGCGTGGGCTTTGGCGCGATACCCTTCTTGTCCGGTGATCAGATACAGACGCGCCAGCACGTCGGCCATGGTGCCGTTGCCGTTGGGCAAGGCGTTATCGGCGCACACCCGCGAACGGGTGATGACGTCGGTGGCGTCGCGCGCGCTTAGGCAGTATCCGCCGTCGCTGTCGCACCAGAACAGATCGTCGGCCTGTGCGGTCCACGCCTCGGCCTGGGCGAGGTAGCCTTCATCGCCGGTGGCCTCGAACAGCGCCAGCGCCGCGCGGCTCATCTGCGCCAGATCGTCGAGCACCGCGCGATGGGCGGCGCGGCCATTGGTCCAGCTGCGCTTGAGCCTTCCGTCGACGCTCATGGTGGTGCAGATGAAAGCAAACACGTTTTGCGCCAGGCCGAGCCATGCGGGTCGGGCAAAGGCCGTCGCCGCGTCGCTTAAGGCCTGCACCGCCAGACCGTTCAGATCGGCCAGCACCTTGTCGTCGCGCCCGGGGCGGGGGCGTTTGTGGCGCACCGCCAACAGGGTGTGGCGAGCCTCATTGATCGCGGTTTCGACGGCGGGTGCGCCGGGATAGGCAGTGCGGCGAACGAGCACGTTGGCGCCCTTGTTGCCGTCGCCGCCATCGATCCAGTTGCCCTGCGTGGTGACGCCGTAAGTTTGTTTGAACAGGGGCGCGTTGGCGCCCAGCGCCGCATCGATTTCGTCTTCGCTCCAGATGTAATAGAGCCCTTCTTGATGGTGGCCATCCGCCCCGGCGCTGTCGGCATCGAGCGCGGTGGCGAAAGCGAAACGTCCATCATTGTGCCGGCTGTCGGTGATTTTCATTTCGCGCATCAGCCAGTCGATGGTCTCTTCCACCCGGGCCTTGAGCAATGGCGAGCGCGTTTCTTTATAAACTTCGCTCATCAAGCTGACGAGCAAGGCGTTGTCGTAGAGCATTTTTTCAAAGTGCGGTACGCGCCACTCTTCATCGGTCGAATACCGCGCGAAGCCTCCCCCTAAGTGATCGTAAATGCCGCCTTGCGCCATGCGCTCCAGCGACGTCACCACGGCATCGAAATACAGCGCCGATCCGGTGCGCCGCCAAGCGCGCCATAAAAACTTTAAATACGGCGTTTGCGGAAACTTGGGCGCGCCGCGAAATCCGCCTAGCGCCGGATCGATGGTGCGCAACATACCGCTCGCCACCTGATCGAGTATTTTCATATCGAGCGTTTTGCCCGGCTGCGGCTGGCTGAGCGCCTGCAGCGCCTCGACGATGACATCGACATTTTTGGTGACACGGGTGCGGGTCTGTCGCCACGCGTCGCTTAAGCCGACCAGCACCTCCTTAAAACCGGGGCGGCCATAACGCGGCTCGGGCGGGAAATAGGTGCCGCCCCAAAACGGCTTGGCGTCAGGGGTTAAAAACATGGTGAGCGGCCAGCCGCCTGATTGGCCCATCAGCGCCAGGGCCGATTGATAGATGACGTCCAGGTCGGGGCGTTCTTCGCGGTCCACTTTGATGTTGATAAAGTGTTCGTTCATCAGCGCCGCGGTTTGTGCATCGGCGAAACTTTCGTGGGCCATCACATGGCACCAGTGGCACGACGAATACCCGACCGACAATAAAATGGGCCGGTCGAGTTGTTTGGCCAGCGCCAGCGCTTCTTCCCCCCAGGCAAACCAATGCACGGGATTATCCTTGTGTTGCAATAAATAAGGGCTGGTTTGTTCACCGAGACGATTATGGGCCATATCGCTTGCCTTCTTCTGGATGAATATAATGAGCGAATAATTTGTGAAGGGCGTTGCGCAGCCCCCATGCTTTGATTTAACCCTCGCTTTGATTTAAGTTGTGCGGCCTTGGGCCAGAAACAACCCCATTTTTTTCAGGGGTACATTGAAGGGCCGGGGGTATTTGAAAGGGCCACTTGAAAAGGCCATTTAAAAAGGAATGTCCGCCGATGCGCGAATTCGAGCCGTACTATCGTTTGCACATCTTCGCCTGCACCAATGAACGCCCGGCCAAACACCCGCGCGGTTCGTGCGCGGGCCGGGGCGGGCAAAAGCTGCGTGATTATATGAAGGCGCGGACTAAGGAGTTGGGGCTGGAGGGCGTGCGCGTCAATTCGGCGGGCTGCCTGGACCGTTGCGAACTGGGTCCGGTCATCGTGATTTATCCCGAAGGCGTGTGGTATAGTGCGCAAACCGTTGAAGACATTGATGAAATTTTGCAGGTTCATGTGATCGAGGGGGGCCGGGTGGAACGTCTGATGCTGGCCCCCGATGCTCAGCCCCCCGCTAAACTTGGTGTTAAATCCAAAGACGCCAAATAAACAGCAGGCTATGTAATTATGTCGCCATCCGTCGCCCCGTCGACCCTTTATGCCCCGACGATTTATGCCTTGGCGTCCGGCGCGGGCCGCGCCGGGGTGGCGGTGGTGCGCATTTCGGGCGTGGCCGCGGGCGGGGCGCTGCAACGTCTGACGGGCAAAGTTTTGCCGCCGCCACGTCTGGCGACGTTAAGTCGCCTGCGCGACCCACAAAGCCTTGAGACTCTGGACGATGCGTTGGTGCTGTGGTTTCCCGGCCCCGCCAGTTTTACCGGCGAAGACGTGGCCGAAGTGCATCTGCACGGCGGCATCGCGGTGGTGGACGGGGTGCTGGCCAGTTTAAGCGTCATCGACGGCCTGCGTCTGGCCGAAGCGGGCGAATTCACCCGCCGCGCCTTTGAAAACGGCAAACTCGATCTGACTCAGGTTGAAGGCCTGGCCGATCTGATCGAAGCCGAAACCGAAGCCCAGCGCAAACAAGCCCTGCGCCAGGCCGAGGGGGAGCTGGGCAGGCTTTATGACGGCTGGCGCGAGGGTTTAATCCGCGCCTTGGCGCATTTTGAGGCCGAACTGGATTTTTCCGATGAAGAACTGCCGGCTGATTTGCATTTGGCCGTGATCGACAAGGTGCGCGCCTTGCACCGTTCCATTCAGGCGCATCTGCAAGACGGGCGTCAGGGGGAGCGGCTGCGGGGCGGGGTGCGTCTGGCCATCATCGGCCCGCCCAACGCGGGCAAATCATCGTTGATGAATGCGCTGGCGCGGCGCGAGGCGGCGATCGTCTCCGACATCGCCGGCACCACCCGCGACGTGATCGAGGTGCATTTGAATCTGGCGGGGTATCCGCTGCTGGTCGCCGATACGGCGGGTCTGCGGGAAAGCGGCGATCAAATTGAACAAGAAGGCGTGCGCCGCGCCAAGGCCTGGGCCGAGGGGGCGGATTTGAAACTGGCGGTGTTCGACGCCTTGAGCTTGCCCGATCTGGACCCGGAAACCTTAGACCTGCTGGATGGGCAAACTTTGGTGGCGGTGAACAAAGCCGATGCCGCGTCGAATATCCCCGCCGCCATCCCCGCCATCATTGAGGGTCATGCGGTGTGGCCGCTGTCGGTCAAAACCGGGGCTGGGCTGGAGGCGCTGTTGGCCGAGTTGGCGGCCCGGGTGGCGGTTCACTGCCAAAGCCCAAGCGACGGCCCCGCGCCGACCCGCGCCCGCCATCGTGAAGCCCTGGTCCGCACCGAAGCGGCGCTGGCGCGCTTTCTTGCCCGCGACAACACTCAGCATCTTGGCGCGGAATTGGAGGCTGAGGATTTGCGCCTGGCCGCGCGCGAACTGGGGCGCATTACCGGGCGGGTCGATGTGGAAGACCTGTTGGACGTGATTTTCCGCGATTTTTGCATCGGGAAATAGGTCGGGCATGGACGGCGCCCCATGTTGTTGCCAAGGCAAAATGTTTCACGTGAAACATTTTGCGCCCGGCGGGTCGTTCGCCGCCCCCGTCCCATTGACTTGTCACATTGACTCGGGCCGGGCGGCTGCTTAAGTTCCCGCCCATGAGCATTAAAACCAGCAGCAAACCCGATCCATTATCTTTCGACGTCGCCGTGGTGGGCGGCGGGCACGCCGGGGCCGAGGCTGCGGCGGCGGCGGCGCGTTTGGGCGCCAAGACCGTTCTGGTCACCCAGCGCTTGGATACCATCGGCGTGATGTCGTGTAATCCGGCCATCGGCGGTCTGGCCAAGGGTCAGCTGGTGCGCGAAGTGGACGCGCTAGATGGCATCATGGGGCTGGCCGCCGACCGGGGCGGCATCCAGTTTCGTATGCTCAACCGCTCCAAGGGTCCGGCGGTGCGCGGTCCACGCGCCCAGGCCGACCGCAAACTCTATCGCCAAGCGGTGCAGGATTTATTGCGCGAACTTCCCAATTTGACCTTGTTGGAGGCGGAAGCCGACGACATCACGCTCGATGCCGAAGGTCGGGTGGCGGCGCTTTCTTTGCGGGACGGGCGGTTGATCCGCGTCGGCGCGGTGGTGCTGACCACCGGCACGTTCTTGCGTGGCCTGATTCATTTGGGCGAGCAGACTTTTCCCGCTGGACGTTTTGGCGACAAACGCGCGGTGGGTCTGGCTTATACGCTCAGGCGGTTGGGGTTTGCCACGGGCCGCTTAAAAACCGGTACACCGCCGCGTCTAGATGGCCGCACCATCGCCTGGGAAAAGTTGCAGCGCCAACCGGGTGACGCGGTGCCGGAGCCGTTTTCTTTTTTGACCGAGCGTATTGAGCAGCGTCAAATCGACTGCGCCATCACCTATACCTCGCCCGAGGGTCACGCGCTGATCCAAGCCAACCTGCACCGCGCACCGATGTATTCGGGCCAGATCGAAGGCACCGGGCCGCGCTATTGTCCGTCCATCGAAGACAAGGTGGTGCGTTTTGCCGGACGCGATCGCCATCAGATTTTTTTGGAACCCGAAGGCCTGGACGATCACACCGTTTATCCCAACGGCATTTCTACTAGCTTACCGCGCGACGTGCAGGCGGGGCTGCTCAAAACCATCGTAGGTCTGGAGCATTGCCGTATGCTGCAGCCGGGTTACGCCATCGAATACGACTTCGTCGATCCGCGTGAATTGGACCCAACGCTGGAAACGCGCCGCGCGCCGGGGCTGTTTTTGGCCGGGCAAATCAACGGCACCACCGGTTATGAAGAAGCGGCGGCGCAGGGTTTGATGGCGGGCATCAACGCGGCGCTCAAAACAGGCGCGGTCGGGGGACGGGTTGGAGCCGGGGGGGCGAGTGGCGGGCAGGGGACTTTTGTGTTGGACCGCGCCGAGGCTTACATCGGCGTGATGATCGACGATCTGGTGACGCTGGGCACCCAAGAACCCTATCGTATGTTCACCTCACGCGCCGAGTATCGCCTGTCGTTGCGTGCCGACAATGCGGATTTGCGCCTGACCGGGCGCGGCATTGACGCGGGCTGTGTCGGCGCGGCACGGGCTAAGGTGTTTCATGCTCGGGAAAACCGCGTGGCGGCGGCGATGGCCTTGGCCGAACGGTTGCAGGCTTCGCCCAATGAGTTGGCGCGGGCGGGTATGATCCTCAATCAAGACGGCCAGCGGCGCACCGTCAAACAATTGCTGGCGTACCCCGACATTACCTGGGAAGGCCTGGCAACCCTGTGGCCGGAACTGAATGGCATCGATACGCCATCGCGTGAACAGGTGGAAATCGAGGCCCAGTACGCCGGATACCTGGATCGCCAGCACGTCGATGTGTTGGCCTTTCGTAAAGACGAAGCGCTGCTTTTGCCGGCCACCCTCGATTATGCGAGCATCGGCGGTTTGAGCAACGAAGTGCGCGGCAAGTTGGAACTGGCGCGCCCGGCGACCCTGGGCCAAGCCGCGCGCATTTCCGGGGTGACCCCCTCGGCGCTGACGCTGTTGTTGGCCCATGTGCGACGTTTAAAGAAAAGCGCTTAAACGATTAAGCCAACATTTATCCCTGGCTTTTGGGCCATGAACGGGCAAAATGTTTCACGTGAAACATTTTGGCGGTGAGAGAGACTTTATCCTGTGACCCCTCAAGAGTTTCAAAATGCGATTCAGGCGGACGACGCGCAACTGGCGCGGCTGCAGATTTACGCCGACTTGTTGCTCAAGTGGCAGGCCAAGATCAATCTGGTGGGGGCGGACACCTTGCCGGACCTGTGGTCGCGCCACATGCTCGACAGCGCCCAACTCGCACCCCATATTCCGTTAGGCGCCAAGGTGGCGGACCTGGGCTCGGGCGCGGGTTTCCCCGGTTTGGTGCTGGCGATCCTGCGCGACGATCTGGACGTGCATCTGGTGGAAAGTGATCAGCGCAAGTGCGCTTTTCTGCGTGAAGTGAACCGCGAAACACAAGCGGGAGCGAGCGTTCACAGCGCGCGCATCGAAGCCTTGCCGCCACTTCATGCCGACGTGGTGACGTCGCGCGCCCTGGCCAGTCTGGACAAGCTGCTCGAATTTGCGGATATCCACCGCTTATCCACAGGAAAGTGTCTGTTTCCTAAGGGCAAACGATGGGCGGAGGAATTGACCCAGGCGCAAAAAGCCTGGAAGATGGCCGCCCTGAAACACCCCAGCCGGACCGAACCGGCGGGACGGGTTCTTGAGCTGCTTGAAATCAAAAGAGTGTAATTCACCATGACCCATTGGAATGAAGTGGCGACCATCATGAACCTTCCCGAACCCGAAAAAGGGCCGCGCATTATTGCCGTCGCCAATCAAAAGGGTGGCGTGGGCAAAACCACCACCACCATCAATCTGGCCACCGCGCTGGCGGCGGTCAAACAGCGCGTCTTGGTGATCGACCTGGACCCGCAGGGCAATGCCTCCACCGGGTTGGGCATCGACCGTAAATCGCGGCGTTTGGATACCTACCGGGTGATGATCGGCGGCACCAGTCTGGCCGAAGCGGTGCAGAAATCCACCGTTCCGGGGCTCGACATCGTGCCCGCGGGCATGGATTTGTCGGGTGCCGAGTTGGAACTGGTGGATATGACCAACCGCGAACATCGCCTGAAAGAGGCCATCGGCGACGGCGCGCAGGCTTATGATTATGTGCTGATCGATTGCCCGCCCGCGCTGGGGCTGCTGACGCTGAATGCGCTGGTCGCCAGCCAAGCGGTGCTGGTGCCGTTGCAGTGCGAATTTTTTGCCCTGGAAGGCCTGAGTCATTTGATGCGCACGATCGAGCGGGTGCAGAAGGTGTTCAATCCGATT
>JANLGW010000132.1 GCA_024653965.1 Rhodospirillales bacterium | reverse complement strand
CAACGCCATCGTGTATGTCAAAGACGGCATGACGGTGGGCGTCGGCGCGGGCCAGATGAGCCGCGTCAATTCGTGCCGCATCGCCGCGTTCCGCGCCGAACAAGCGGCCAAAGCGGCGGGCGCTGCGCAAAGCTGGGCCATCGGTTCGGTGGTGGCGTCCGATGCCTTTTTCCCCTTCGCCGACGGCCTGCTGGAAGCGGTCGAAGCGGGTGCAACGGCGGTCATTCAACCGGGTGGATCGATGCGCGACGAAGAGGTCATCGAAGCGGCCAACCAAGCGGGCATTAGTATGGTTTTTACCGGCATGCGCCATTTCCGCCATTAAGTTGTACGCAGCATTGGACAACCTATCTGTGCGGGCATAGAATCACCCATCGTTTCGGGGATAGAGGCCCACAGCCATGGCAAAGATCCTGCTCATCGACGACGACGCCAGCACGCGTAAACTGATCGATGAATTCATGCGTTATCACGACCACGAAGTGATCTTCGCCCAGGACGGCGCGTTCGGCGTATCGATGACGGAACTGGAATACCCCGATATCATTTTGCTCGATATCATGATGCCGGTGATGAGCGGCACGGAAGCGCTCGGCATCCTCAAACGCAAACCGGGTTTGGCCAACATTCCCGTGGTGGTGGTCAGCGCCAACGACAGCCCGAAATTAAAGCGGCAAATGCTCGATGCGGGGGTGGTGGCGTTTTTCGACAAGCCGTTCGATCTGACCGAACTGCTGGCTTGTATCGAAGGCACGTTGACGTTTCGCCCCAAGTCCACCCCTCGGTCTGGCACCCGCGCCCACTAAAAAACGCATCAGCCCAGCACGAACATCTTTTCGCGGCGAAACGATTTCACCGCGGCTAAAAAAATCAGCGCCGCCGCGACCAGCGTCACCAAAGCCGCCATACTTAAATGCGCAAGGCTCGGTGTCTGTTCGGCGACCATCTGATGGATCAGCGTCATCTGGCCAAACACCGGCACCAGCACGCTGGTATTGGTCGCCGCGACGGGCTGAAACACCAGCACCATGCCCGGCAGCGCGGGCACCAGCGGCAGCAGGCCTAAATAGATCTGCGCTTCTTTCATCGAACGGGTGATCACCGCCACCATCATCTGCAGCGCCACCGCAATCGCCATCAAGGGCATGGCAACAAAAAAGATGCCGACAAACACCGCTGCGGCGGGCGGCTGGACCAGCGTTGCCGAATTCACTACCGCCAGTTCGAGAAAGATCTTAAACGCGGCCAAGTTCACGCCTGTGGTGATGGCGGTGAACACCAGTGCGGCCAGCGCCTTGCCCAGCAGCAACCCGCCGCGTTCCACCGGGGCCAGCAGCAGCGGCTCCAACGAACCGCGCTCGCGTTCACCCACGGTGGTGTCGATGGCCAGATGCACACCGCCCAAAAAAATCATGAAGATCACCAGCGGCGGCATCATGTTGTAAAAAAACACCGCCATGTTGGCGTCACGCGCGACGTTGATTTTGTGCATGACCACCGCATGGGCATAATTCCCGGCCAGACCTGCCGCCTGGGCGCGCTGGGCCGCGAGGGCATCGTTATAAGACTGTATGGCATCGGTCAGCCGCGCGGTGGCGCGCAGGTTGTCGATCTGGCCTAAGTTGGTGATGATGTCGACGGTGAACTCCGCATGCCCTTGGGCACTTTCCGGCACGATCAAAATCAACGGCAACCGCCCTTCACGCACCGCCGCCTCGCGTTCTTCTTGGGTGACGGGTGCGGGTGCTGCTTCGATGTTATTGGCGGCCAGATGGCTCGCCAACTCCGGCGCATAATTTAAGCCTACCGCAGGCACCGTCAGGGTGCGGCTGGCCGGATCGTTTTGCAGCGTTTTACCCGCCAGCGACAATCCGCCCGCCACCAGCGCCGGACCGAGCAGCGGATAAATCAGCGCCAGCAGCAACGAACGGCGATCACGCAGATGATCGCGCATTTCTTTTTTGAACACCGTCAGCAGACGTCTCGCCCAACCATTTGCCAAAGCCCCCATCAAGCCCATCGTCATGCCGCTTCGCCCCCCTTGCCCTGCACAAGACGGGCGGGCATTTCATGGGCCGCGTGCAACAAACCGGCGCGGTCTAAAATGCGCACGAACACTTCTTCCAGATCTTGCGCGCCGGTTTCTTGGCGCATCTGTTCGGGTGTGCCTTCGGCCACCAAACGACCCTCGGCGCAGATCACCAGTTTGTCGCACAGCAGCGATACCTCGCTCATGATGTGGCTGGACAATAAAATGCAATGGCCCTTGGCCTTCATCTCGTCGATCAAATCACGCACCGCGCGGGAGCTCATCACGTCCAGGCCGTTGGTCGGTTCATCCAAGATCAGGTTTTTAGGCCGATGCACCAACGCGCGGCCCAGCGCCACCTTCAATTCCTGACCGCGCGAATAACCCTTGGCCGGACGGTCGGCGAAATCTTGCATGCCTAAGCGTTCGATCAGTTCGTCGATATCTTGTTCCAGGGCCTTGCCGCCGGAGCCGTGCAACTGGCCGAAATAACGGATGTGTTCGCGTGCGCTCAGGCGCGGGTAAAGGCCACGCACATCGGGCAGCACGCCCAAATGACGCTGCGCCGCCATGCGGTTCGTCGCCACGTCGATGCCGTCAACCCGGGCACTGCCGCTATCGGGGGTAAGCAGGCCATAGACCACGCGAAAGGCGGTGGTTTTGCCCGCACCGTTCGGCCCGATCAAGCCGGTGACTTGGCCATCCAGCGCGCTAAGGCTGAGGCCGGAAAGGGCCTGCACCGCGCCGAAACTTTTGCTCAGATTTTCAATCTCAATCATGGGCAAAACATTTCATGAGGCCAAACGATCCGCATTTTTACGCGCGATTTTACGCACGTTGTTCAGACAAGGATTTCAGCGTGCGGCTGGCCACCGCGATCATTGCAATGTCGCCGATGTCGCCGCCCCACAACTCGCCCAACAACTGCTCGGCGCGTTCGACCGAGGCTTGCGAGGCGCGCACCCATTGTTCGATGGCGCGCCCGGGATCGGCAATGGAAGTGCTGGCCACCAACACATTTTCGGTCAGCCGCATCTGGTGACCGAACAGTTCTTCGATCAACGCCGACACCGCCAGTTTTTGCCAATGGCTGTGACCGTCCAGCGCTTCGCAAGCGGCGCGCAGGCGGCCCAGATGGAAACGTGAGCCCACCGCGAAATAGAGTTTCGCCACGGCCGTCGGGTCGAGTTTGCGGCGCTCAGCCAGGGTCACGATATCGGTCGCCGCAACCAGATTGACCAGCCCGGCGATGGCGATGGCCAAATCCTCGGGCACGCCTTGGTCGATATAGTGGGCGGCGCGGGTGGCGAGATCGCCCACATAATGTTCCGGCAGCGCACCACTGAGGCCCGCCGCGAGTTGTGTTACGCCCGCCTTAAAACGCTCGACCGTCTCCGTCAGCGCCAATGGCTGTTGGCCGTTACGCAAGAACCACATCGTGGCTTGCTCCAATAGACGGTTGATATCCATCAGCATGGCCGTCTGTACCGTCGCCGAAACTTTAGCATCAAGCGCCTCGATGGCCGCCCACAAGGCGCGCACTTCAAAACATTCGCGCGCCACGATATAGGCACGCGCGATCTCATGCGATTTCATGCCGGTCTTTTCCATGATGCGCGTCACGAAGGTGCCGCCCACGCGGTTGATCAGAGAATTGGTCACGCGGGTGGCGACGATTTCCCGGCGCAGACGGTGTTGCAAAATGCCCGCGCCATAGGTCTTTTGCAGCGGCGTCGGAAAATAGCGGGTCAAATCGTTGGTCAAAAACGCATCGTCAGGCAGATCGCTGGCCAGCAATTCGTCGAACAGCCAGATTTTCGAATACGACATCAGCACCGCGATTTCCGGGCGGGTCAGCCCTTTACCGCTTGCCGCGCGTTCGATCAGCTGATCGTCTTGCGGCAAATATTCCACCTTGCGATTGAGCTTACCCGATTTTTCCAGCCGATGCATGAGGCGCAGCTGATGATCCACCGCATCCACGCTGTGCGCTTCGATCAGCGAAATCGCCTGGGTCTGTTCGTAATTGTCGCGCAGCACCAGCTTGCCCACTTCATCGGTCATGCGCACCAACAAGGCATTACGCGCGCGTGGTGTCAGTTTCTTTTGCTGCACCAATGCATCGAGCAATATCTTGATGTTGACCTCGTGATCCGAGCAATCGACACCTGCGGAATTGTCGATGGAATCCGCGTTCAGCCGTCCGCCGTTCAGCGCATATTCGATGCGCCCGCGTTGGGTGAAGCCTAAGTTCGCGCCTTCGCCGATGACCCGCGCGCGCACCTCGCAACCATCCACCCGAATGGCATCGTTGGTGCGATCGCCCACATCGGCGTGATTTTGCGCGCTGCTTTTAACGTAGGTGCCGATACCGCCAAACCACATCAGGTCCACATCCAATTTCAAGATCAACGTCATCACATCGTTGGGGCTTAAGCGCTCTTGATCGACGCCCAGCAAGGCCTGCATCTCTTTGGACAGGTCCAGACGTTTGCTCCGCCGGTCGAACACCCCGCCGCCTTTAGAGATCAGCTTCGGATCGTAATCGCCCCAGCCCGAACGCGGCAGATTGAACAGGCGCTGACGTTCCTTGAAGCTTTTGGCCGGATCGGGATTGGGATCGATGAAGATGTGCATGTGATTGAACGCGGCGACCAGCTTGATGTGCGGACTGAGCAACAAACCGTTGCCGAACACGTCGCCCGACATGTCGCCCACCCCCGCCACGGTGAAATCTTGGCTTTGTGTGTCGCGACCCATTTCACGGAAATGCCGCTTCACCGATTCCCACGCACCCTTGGCGGTGATGCCCATTTTTTTATGGTCATAGCCTTGGCTGCCGCCGGAAGCGAATGCATCGCCCAGCCAAAAGCCGTATTCCGCCGACACCGAATTGGCGATGTCGGAAAACGTCGCGGTGCCCTTGTCGGCGGCGACCACCAAATAAGGATCATCGCCATCGATGCGCGTCACGTCTTTAGGCCCGACCGTATGCCCGGAAACATTAATGTTGTCGGTCAAATCCAACAGGCCGCGCACGAACGTTTTATAACAGGCGATGCCGCTGTCCAGCACCTCTTCGCGCGACGCCCCCGGCGCGGGCGGGCGTTTCACCACGAAGCCGCCCTTGGAACCCACCGGCACGATCACCGCGTTTTTGACCTGCTGCGCCTTAACCAGACCCAGCACTTCGGTACGGAAATCTTCGCGCCGATCCGACCAGCGCAGGCCACCACGCGCGACGTTGCCAAAACGCAGATGCACACCTTCGACTTCGGGCGCATAGACGAAGATTTCAAACTTAGGACGCGGCAGTGGCAGGCCTTCGACGTCGCCGCTGGCAAGTTTGAACGACAACCATGTCTTGGGTTCGCCTTCGGTATCGCTCTGATGAAAGTTGGTGCGCAGCGTGACGCTCACCAAATTGATGAAGCGGCGCAAGATCAGGTCTTGATCGGCGCTGCTGACGTCATCGAGCATTTTATAAAGTTTGGCGGTCAAACTCGCCGCCGCACGCGCGGCCTTGCCCTGCTCGGCCTCCGTCTTCATCAGCGCAAAACGGGCCTTGAACAAATCGACGATGAGCCGCGCGATGACGGCATTTTCCAACAGCGTGCGCGCCATATATTCTTCGGAAAAAGCGATACCGGTCTGGCGCAGATATTTGGTATAGGCGCGCAACACCGTCACCTCGCGCCAGTCGAGGCCGCCCATCAAAATCAGCGCGTTCAAGCCGTCGCTTTCCATCAGTCCGTCCCAGATGCGGTCAAACGCTTCATGGAACCGATGGCGCACATCGTCGCCCGCACCCGGAATGAGGCCGCGCGGCTCTAAGCCGAATTCATGCATGACGATGGCGTGGTCCCGCCCCTTGGGCTGCACCCTAAAAGGGATTTCTTCCATCACCCGCAGACCCATATGTTCGAGCATCGGCAGCACATCCGACAGCGCCACCGGCGTGTAGGGGTGATAAATCTTAAAACGCAACGGCGGGCCTTCGGGCGCGTTCAATTCATAAAGGTGCAGACCCAGCCGCCCGAACACATAGGTCAGTTCGATTTTTTTAATATCGTCCAGAGTTTCCATCGCGCTGAACCGGTCTTCATAACCGCGCCCGAATGCATCTTGGTAACTGTCGAGCAGACGCATGCCTTCCCATTCGCCGTGTGCGTCGATCAGCACCCCGCCTAAACGGTCGCTCCACGATTGCGCCATGGCCGCCATGCGCTGTTCCAAAGCGCCGCGATCAATGGCGGGAATGTTGCCCGGCGTCGTTTGCACCACCACATGCAGGCGCGCCAAGGCCTGTTCACCCAGTTGCGCATAATGCGCGGTGACGGTGCCGCCTAAACCTTCTTCCAGCACCGCCTGAAACTTACGGCGCAAGTCGGTGGTATAACGATCACGCGGCACATAAATCAGGCACGAATAAAAGCGTTCAAAATCGTCCTTGCGCAAAAACAGCGCGACGCGCTGACGATCCTGCAGGCGCAAAATGCCGAGACCAATTTCCAGCAATTGTTGTTCGGAAATCTGAAACAGCTCGTCGCGCGGATAGGTTTCCAAAATATTGAGCAGCGCCTTGCCGTCGTGGCCCGATAGCGGCAGGGCGGCGGCGTCGAAGGTGTTTTGAATCTTGCGCCGCAGCAGCGGAATGTCGCGCACGCTGCGGTTATAAGCGCTGGCCGTAAACAAGCCGACAAACATGCGTTGTCCCACCACGCGACCTTTTGCATCCAAACGCTTGACGGAAATAGAATCCATCAGCACCGGACGATGCACCCGGGACACCACATCGGTTTTATTGATCTTGAGCAAATCGGGCCGCGCAATAAAAGCGCGCACGTCGGGCGGCATCTTGGCCAGATCGCGCAGTTCTTTAATCACCACCCGGCGCGGGTCTTTCAACACGCCCAAGCCGCTGCCCTTGGCCACCGTGACGCAGGCCCTTGACCCGGTGCCGGAAAATTCGTACTCGCGAAACCCCAGCAAGGTGAAATGATCGTCATGCACCCAACGCAGAAAATCGCGCACCTCGCTCACGTCATCGAGCGCCAGTTCCTGGGTGAAGCTTTCCATTTCTGTAATCAGGTTCATCAATTCATCGCGCATGGCGCGCCAATCGCCGACCGCCTGGCGCACATCGGTCAGCACTTCCATCAGTCCGGCGCGCAGTTCATCCAAACGCGCCGCCGGCTGTTCATCGATGTGCAGGTGGATATAACTTTCCGCGTGGGCGTCTTTATCCACGCCCAACAGTCCGGGTTCCAAAATCTCGCTGATCTGGCCCGTCGCCGTGCGGCGTGTGCGCACCACCGGATGAACCGCCAAATGCACGCGGATGCCCCGGGCATTGATGGCGGCGGTAATGCTGTCGAATAAAAACGGCATGTCGTCGCTGACGATTTCCACCACCGTATGACCGACCCGCCACGGAGCGTCGCTTTTATCGGGATTGAACAGATGCACCAGCGGCGTGCCGGATTTGCGTTTACGCGCCGTTTTCAGATGGTGCAGCGCGAGCCAGACCAAGGCTCCGGGCTCGAACGCCTCCAGATCTTCCTCTGCCAGATGGGCGTAATATTGTTTGAGAAAAACGCGACCCGTTTTGGGGGTTTCGTTGGGCGCATGGGCGACAATCTTGGCCAGCGCGCGGTCGCGTCCGGCTTTGCCCGTAACTTGACCTCGAGCGAGGCCCTTAAGTTGCACGTTACATTGAACCATGCACACATCCCTCCACCACGACGCCCCACGTCATAGGGTACGGGCGCATCATAGCATTTGGGAGAGCCCCTTGGAAAAACAAAACAAAATCGCCGCAAACACCGCGCGCCACGCCGCGCATTGACCCCGGCGCATCCCTGTGAGACCCTTAACAAAAGGTTAATGCAGGAGTTCATACAGGGGAGAGGCGGACATGACCGACGACAGCGCCATGGACAACAACACCATGAACGAAACCGAATTGCTCGGCGGCGAGAACAACCCCACCACGTGGGTGAGCCATCCCATCGATATCCGCATTTCCATGCCGTTTGTACGGCGACGGTTTTATTTCACCATCGTCGCGGGCCAGGAACGCCGCCGCCCCGATCGCCGCCACGCGGATCGTCAGGCCTATCCCTTAGTGACCGCGGGCAACATCATGTTTTCTTTAGGCATCACGACGATGTTCATCCTCATCGCGCTGACCATGTTGGTGGTGCAAAGCGCGATTATCGAATAGGGCAAATTCGGGTGTAGGCTTAAAATCAGGCACAAAAAAGCCGGGCCAAAGCCCGGTTTTTTGATGGTTTTTGCCATACCCCCCAAGGTTGGGGGGGTGGAAGATGGAGCGGGCGATGAGATTCGAACTCACGACCCTAACCTTGGCAAGGTTATGCTCTACCCCTGAGCTACGCCCGCATTCCGTCTTCCTTGAGGCCGCCTACTGCTAGGGTCGGATCGCTTTAAGTGGAATTTCCCAGCTAAAGCGTGAATCCGCCCCTATCAATAGGGTAGAGGGCGATTCACGCAACAGGTTGAAGCAAAAATGCTTCAACCTGTTGCGATCGCACTCTAAGCGGGGGGATAATACCCAGCCAACGGGGCTTTGCAAGCCTTCTTTTGACTTTTTTTACGTGGTGCGCTTCCCTATTCACCTCATTTCGCCGCTCCGTTTTGCCCCCGTTTCATCCCCCGTTTGACCCAGGAGTTCCGCCGTGTCCACGCCCCCGCCCAAGGCCGCCCCGGCAACGGCGCACCAGCTGTTCGAAACCCTGTCGCGCTTAAACATCGAGTACCTCAATCATAGCCACGCGGCGGTGATGACGGTCGAACAGAGCCAAGCATTGCGCGGCCCCATCCACGGCCTGCACGCCAAAAACCTTTTTTTGAAAGACAAAAAAGGCGGCCTGTGGCTGGTGGTGGCCGAAGAAGGGCAAAGCATCGACTTAAAAGACCTGCGCAAACGCTTAGGCGTCGCCAATCTGTCGTTTGCCAAAGCCGAAATCCTGATGGACGTTTTGGGCGTGACGCCCGGCACGGTGACGCCGTTTGCGGTGATCAACGATGGTGGCGCCCAAGTACGCCTAGTGCTCGACGCCAAACTGGCGAACGCGCCCCAAACCAATTTTCACCCGCTCGACAACGCCCAAACGACCACCGTCAGCGGGGCGGGGCTGGTAAAGTTTCTGCACAGCTTCGACCATGCACCCCTAATCATCAATTTTACGGCCAGCGAAGCCGACACATCGGACTGATCCATATTGAGCCCTTGCATTGGCTCTTTTTTACCGCCATTTTTGGCCTAACGTTTACCTCTATGATAGTGAAACCCGCAGCCCATGAGCGACACCATCCTTGATCCCAACCAACCCATCGCGTCCAAAGGCGCTGTGCCCAAGCTCGATTTAGGCCCAAATCAGTCGGCCGCCGCCGCACCCGCCGCGAACCTCGTCGTCGATAGTGATACCGGGCACTTCATGGCCGACGTGATCGAGGCATCGCAAGCGGTACCCGTGATCGTGCAATTTTGGTCGCCGCGCAGCCAAGCCTGTCTGACGCTCAAACCCTTACTGGAAAAGCTGGTGATGCGCGCCGGTGGACTGGTGCGGCTGGTGCGTGTGCAGGCCGAGCAAAACGCCAGCCTAGCCCAGCAATTGCGCGTGCAAAGCGTGCCCACCGTATTTGCCTTCGTCGGTGGCCGCCCGGTCGACGCCTTTGCCGGCATGCAGTCCGAAACACAACTGCACCAGTTCATCGAAAAGCTGATCGGCGACGCCAAGCCGCCCATCGAAGCTGCCATGGAGCAGGCCGCCCAATTGTTGGCGGACGGCGACGCGGTGCAGGCCGAAGCCATCTATAACGCCATTTTGGCCCAGGACGCGACCTTTCTGCCCGCCCTTTCCGGCCTGATCCGCGCCATCGTCGGCCATGGCGAGTTTGAGCGCGCCGAAGCCCTTATCCATAGCTTGGACGGCAAAACCCGCGCCAACGGTGAAATCGCCAAGGCCGTTTCGGCCCTCGAGCTTGCCCGGCAAAGCGCGCACATCAAACCCGGCGAGCTTGAAACCCTGCACGCCGCCGTCGCCGCCAACCCCAAAGACTTAACCGCGCGCTTCAATCTGTCGCTGGCGTTGTTCGCCCAAGGCCAAACTGGCGAATCCATCAATCAGCTGCTGGAAATCGTGCGCCAGGACCGAACCTGGAACGACGCCGCGGGGCGCAAACAACTGCTTAAAATTTTCGACGTCTTAGGCGCTGCCGATCCGCTCACCCAAGACGCCCGACGCCGCCTGTCGGCGGTATTGTTTTCTTAACCTCAAGGCCCGGTATCGATGGTCATTGCCCGCAACCCCTTTCAATTACCCGAACGGATGCCCGTGTTCCCCTTAAGCGGGGTGGTGCTGATGCCGTTTGGCCATTTGCCGCTGCATATCTATGAGCCGCGTTATCTCAACATGATCGACGACACTTTGGGCGGGCCGCGCATCATCGCGTTGGCGCAACCGCGCCTGCCCTTCGACGACCCGGTGCCGGACGATGCCGCCCTTTATGACATCGGCACCGCCGGGCGCATCATCGGTTTTGCCGACCCCGGCAACGGGCGTTACCAGATCACGCTTGAAGGCTTGGCGCGGTTTCGCATCAAAGCCGTACACGCCACCGCCGAACGGGGCTACCGCACCATTGATGCCGACTTTGCCCCCTTTCACGACGATCTCAGCCCGACGCAATTGGAAGACGGTCCCGAACGCACGCGTATTTTGACGCTGCTGCGCAATTATTTTTCCGACAAAGAGATCGAGGCCGATTGGGATTCGGTATCCGAAGCCCCTTATGAGGCGCTGATTTCATCGCTGGTGATGACGTGTCCGTTCGAGCCGAACGAAAAACAAGCACTGCTGGAATGCAAAAATCACTTCGAGCGCGCGCGTATGTTAGTATCGCTGTTTGAAATCAGCATCGAAAACCCCCAGATTCCTGGTGGTTTCAAACACTGAACCTTTATCCTAGGATCGTTGCCGCCCATGTCCAACAGTCAAAACCCCGTCACCCAAGTCGACCGCAAATTGCTGGAAATTTTGGTGTGCCCGGTCACCAAGGGACCGCTGAAATACGACGCGGCCAGCCAAGAATTGATCAGCGAACAGGCGGGGCTGGCTTATCCCATCCGCGACGGCATCCCCATCATGCTTGAATTCGAGGCTCGGGAACTCTAAATGTAGCGGATGCTAATATACCGGCGCTAGGCGCTCCGCCCGGCGCTCCTTGTTATGTATAGGAATGTCCATGATCCCCGCGACCCGACAATTCGGCCAAACGCACAGCCCCAGCGAAATCCGCCTTAACCGTGAAGCCAAAACCTTGGAAATCGATTTCGCCGACGGCGCAAAGTTTTCCATCCCTGCCGAGCTGCTGCGGGTGGAAAGCCCATCGGCGGAAGTGCAAGGCCACAGCCCCGAGCAAAAAACCCTGGTCGCCGGACGCCGCCATGTCGCCATCATGGAAATCACTCCGGTGGGTAATTACGCTATCGCACTGAAATTTGACGACCTGCACGACAGCGGCATCTACACCTGGGATACGCTCTACGCATTTGGCGCTCACCAAGAGGTCATGTGGGCCGAATATGTAAAAGCCATCGAAGCCGCCGGACTCAGTCGCGATCCGAAATGAATTTTTAGGCTCCGCTTGGGCCCCGCCGATCCGTCACCGACACCTTTTGCGGCGGGCTTTCCGGCTGCGCAATGGAAGCGCCGTTTTTTGTTGTGCTCCAGGGACTACAATAAGGCTAAGACCCTGCGCCTAATTCGCAGGCCCCATTCAGGAGCCCATCCACAGAGTCCGTTTTTCCCGGCCCGTTTTGGCGCAGCTCAACCCGTCTCGTTTAATATACTGAAAATAAAACATAAATTGGCTAAATTTTGATTTGATGCTTTTTTATAATCTAACTTTTAGGCAATTTCTTGGCCCGATCAATTAAGATAAAAACCGTGCCCTTTTTCAGTGAGCCCGCCCCACGTCCCGACAATCCTCAGGCAATCCGGGGATTTTTAGACTATACTCCGATACCCAATGCCCCGCAAAGCAACTCACCCCCCGCGAACCTGCGGCGACGGCAAGGCGCAGCCAAAACGCACCAAGGGACATTTCGAGAGGTTCTGAACGGGTGAAAGCGAGCGGGACAGACCTAAAGCGTCTCACCGCGCATCAATTTGGGCAGGTCGCCCACCGTGCCCATGGCATGGCGCATGAAAAATCGTTTTACATTCGGAAGCTTATCAACAACGGCCATGCCGATGTCGCGGGCAACCTGCAACGGTTCGTTACCGTTGGAGAACAATTTAACCAATGCATCCGTAACGGCCAACATGAGCGCGTTATCAAAACGCCGCCAGCGCGCATACGGTTCCAGCGCCGCTTGTGATCCGATGTCTTGCCCAGCCAACCGAGCATCGACCAAAACTTCCGCCAACGCGGCAACGTCGCGCAGGCCCATGTTGAGGCCCTGGCCCGCGATGGGGTGCATGCCGTGGGCGCTGTCGGCCACCAGCACCAGCCGGTCGTCCGTATAGCGTTCGGCAAATTGCAAAGACAACGGATAAGCAAAACGGGGGCCGACCACCTGGACTTCGCCCAAAAAGTCGCCAAACCGCAGGCGCAGCTCTTCCAAAAACTCGTCGTCGTCCAATTCCATCATCAGCGGCCACAAATCGGCGCGTTCGGTCCACACGATGGACGAACGGCAGCCCGGTTTTTCCGCCGTGCCCGGCAACGGCAAAATGGCAAACGGGCCGGACGGTAAAAAGTGTTCCTGGGCGCAGAAATCGTGGGGGCGCTCATGTTCGACCGTACACACGATGCCGGCCTGTTTGTAATCCCACTTGGTGATCTTGATGCCGGCTTGGTCGCGGGTGGGCGATTTGCGCCCTTCGCACACCGCCACCAGGGCGGCCTTGATGCGCGTGCCATCTTTTAAGGTAGCGAACGCGCCTTCGGCCGTGCGTTCCAGCGCGACCATGACATTGGGCGCATAATAGGTGAGGTTTGGCGTTTTGGGCACCAACACGTTCAGCGCTTTGCGAATCGAGCGGTTTTCCACCATAAACCCGAACGGTTCGGCGGCTTGGCCCGGGGTCGCCAGTTCGGCGTGGTCATAGTGCAAATACAGCGGCGAATGGCCATCGGCGACGCGGATTTCTTTGATCGGCGCGGTCTCATGCTCGATCACGTCCCAAATGCCGACGCCGTGCAGCACGCGCTGCGACGACAACGCGATCGCCGAGGCGCGCCCATCAAAACCGCGATCGGTCCATTCGGCGGGATTTTCCAGATCCACCGTGGCGACCCGAAAACCGTTTTGCGCCAGCGCCAACGATAATGTGCCGCCCGCCAGGCCGCCGCCGGTCACCAAGACGTCGACCTCAATCCACGGTTCTTGGCTATTGCGTTTTGCTTTCGCGGTCATGGCGCGCACCCCCGACAGTTCTTTTGCACCACAAGCACCGCCCATGGCCGTTTGTTTGTCCTGATATAGGTTCCCCCGCCATCGCGGCTTTGTCCAGTCCTGATCTTGGTTCCGATCTGGGCCCGCGTGTGCATATAATTTAGGCATTTATAATAAGATGCCCATTTATAGTGCAATTATAACGCCGGATAGGCGCTGGCCTTGACTCCATTTTTTGATCATAAGCGTCTGAAAAATAATCATAAATATCCCTTTATCGGAGTCTGGCACGACCTTTGAAACAGAAGGGCAAGGCCGGGCTCTTTCCGGCTGGAAACCAATTTGGTCGTCCGGCGCTTTTGCTAGGACGTTGGCATAAGGGAACTGTGCGATGAAATTCATCATAGCCATCATCAAGCCCTTCAAGCTCGATGACGTTCGCGAGGCCCTCACCGGACTCGGCGTAGAAGGCATGACCGTCACCGAAGTAAAAGGTTACGGTCGTCAAAAAGGTCAAACGGAAATTTACCGTGGGGCCGAATACGAAATTCACTTTCTGCCCAAAGTTAAAATCGAAGTCGCCGTTGCCGGCGATCAGGCCGAACGCGTTGTCGAAGCCATCGGCGCGGCGGCGGGCACCGGCAAGATCGGCGACGGCAAAATTTTTGTCGTCGATCTGGAAAAAGCCGTGCGCATCCGCACCGGCGAAACCGACGACCAGGCTCTGTAAGGAGATCGGACTATGAACCGCAAACTAATGATCATCCCGGGCCTCGCCGCTGGTTTAGCACTTCTGGCAGCCCCGGCACACGCTGAAGTGTCCGGCGAAACGGCCTTCATTTTTAATACGCTCTCCTTCCTGTTTCACGGCGTGCTCGTGATGTGGATGGCGGCGGGTTTCGCCATGCTGGAAGGCGGCTTGGTCCGCACCAAGAACACCTCCATGCAGATGCTGAAAAACATCGCCATCTATTCCGTGGCAGGCATCATGTATTGGATGGTGGGTTACAACCTGATGTATTCGGGCGTCGATGGCGGCTGGATGGGTTCGTTCGCCATTTGGGCGGGTGAAGATCCCGGCATCACCGCCGACGGTTTCACCGAAGGCAGCTATTCGGCGGGTTCCGACTGGTTCTTCCAGATGGTGTTCGTGGCGACCGCCGCGTCCATCGTTTCGGGCACCTTGGCCGAGCGCATCAAATTGTGGCCGTTCATGGCCTTCACGGTCGTGCTGACCGCCATCATCTACCCGATCCAGGGTTCCTGGGTCTGGGGTGCGGGCTGGTTGTCTGAAATGGGCTTCGGCGACTTCGCCGGTTCCACGCTGGTCCACTCGGTGGGCGGCTGGGCGGCCCTGGCAGGCGCCATCATCTTGGGTCCGCGTATCGGTAAGTACAACGCCGACGGTTCGGTTCGTCCGATCCCCGGCGCCAACCTGCCGCTGGCAGCCTTAGGCACCTTCATTTTGTGGATGGGCTGGTTCGGTTTCAACGGCGGTTCGCAGTTGGCCATGGGTTCGGCTGCCGACATCCGTGACATCTCCACCATCTATATCAACACCAACCTGGCGGCTGCCGCCGGTGTGGTGGTGGCGATGGCGCTCACGCAGCTGATCTACAAAAAGGTCGATTTGACCATGGCGCTCAACGGCGCCCTGGCAGGCCTAGTGTCGATCACCGCTGAGCCGCTTGCTCCGACACCGATGATCGCCGTTCTGGTCGGTGCCATCGGCGGTGGACTGGTGGTCTTCGCCGTGCCGTTCTTCGACAAACTGAAGATCGACGACGTGGTCGGCGCGTTGTCCGTACACCTAGTGTGCGGCATCTGGGGTACGCTGGCGGTTCCGCTGTCGAACGCGGAAAAGAGCTTCTCCACCCAGGCCATTGGCGTTGTCGCCATCGGCGGCTTCGTGTTGGTCACCAGCGCGGTGATCTGGCTGGCGCTCAAGTACACGGTCGGTATCCGCGTGAGCGCGGAAGAAGAGCATATGGGTCTCGACAAGTCCGAACTGGGCTTGGAGGCTTATCCCGAATTTGGCCGGGGTTCACAGAACATGTGATCCCAGCCGAAACACGGTTGGAACGGGGGTGCCCACAGCATCTGATTCCCCAACGACCTCGTTCCGATAAGAAGGCCGGAGACTTAAGTCTCCGGCCTTTCTTGTGCCTATGGCTTGCCTTGTTTTTAAGCAAATGCCTCAATTGCGCACAATTTTAGGGCGGCTTAGACTTGCCTATTTTTTAGGCTATTGCCTATTTTCGTCGCTGTTTCAATCCGTTAGACCCGGCCCCTTAAAGGCTCTCCAACTGGCACGAAACTTGAGAAGGGGAAAGCGGCCCGTGGGGGGCCTTTTTTGATGCTGTGACATTTAGAGTTGGGGATTTGACCATGCAACCGGGTATGGACGTTTTTTTCGTGCTTATGGGCGCGACCATGGTGCTTGCCATGCACGCAGGGTTCGCCTTTTTGGAAGTCGGCACCGTGCGCCGCAAAAACCAGGTCAACGCGCTGGTGAAAATCATCACCGATTTTGCGATGTCCACGGTGGTTTATTTTTTCGTCGGCTACGGGGTCGCTTACGGCGTGAACTTCTTCGCTTCCGCAGGTGTGCTCACGGGCGCCGCCGAAGGTTCGCCGTTTGCCGCCAACGGTTTTGATTTGGTGAAGTTCTTTTTCCTGCTCACCTTCGCCGCCGCGATCCCGGCGATCATTTCCGGCGGCATCGCCGAACGGGTGCGTTTTGTGCCGCAGCTGATCGCCACCGCCGTGCTGGTGGCGCTGGTCTACCCGCTGTTTGAAGGCATGGTGTGGGGAACCACGTTTGGCTTTCAAGACTGGATCAAAAGCGTGGCGGGTGCGGCGTTCCACGATTTTGCCGGTTCGGTAGTGGTGCACGCCATGGGCGGCTGGCTGGCGCTGGGCGCGGTGATCATGCTGGGCGCGCGCCGGGGCCGTTATCATAAAGACGGCACGCTGGCCGGTATCCCGCCTTCCAACATTCCCTTTTTGGCGTTGGGCTCGTGGATTTTGGTGGTCGGCTGGTTCGGCTTTAACGTCATGAGCGCGCAGCGCCTCGAAGGCATTTCCGGCCTGGTGGCAATCAACTCGCTGATGGCGCTGGCGGGCGGCATTTTAGCCGCCGTGGTGGCGGGCAAAAACGATCCGGGTTTCATCCACAACGGCGCGCTGGCCGGGCTGGTCGCGGTGTGCGCCGGTTCCGACATCATGCATCCCATCGGCGCGTTGGCCGTGGGCAGCGTCGCGGGCGCGTTGTTCGTGTGGGGCTTTAACATGTGCCAGGAACGCTGGAAGATCGACGACGTGCTGGGCGTGTGGCCGCTGCACGGCATGTGCGGCTTGTGGGGCGGCATCGCGGCCGGCATCTTCGGGCTGGAAGCCTTGGGCGGCTTGGGCGGCGTGACTTTTGCCGCGCAATTGCTCGGCTCCGTCATCGGCATTGTTTTTGCCACCGTCGGCGGTTTTGCCGTCTACGGTGCGCTGAAATTCACCATCGGCCTGCGCCTGGACCCGGAACAGGAATTCAACGGCGCGGATTTGTCGCTGCATCACATCTCGGCGTACCCGGAAACGGATACCCACGCTTAATCTCTCGATACAGTCGTTTCAATAAAAAGGCCGGAGCAAACGCTTCGGCCTTTTTGTTTTGAGCGCCTTAATTTGCCCACGCTTAAGACCTAAGCTTCATACCGTTGTTAAGCTCTTGGTAAGCCCTTAAGTGTACAAAAAAGTATGGCATGGATAGCCGACAAACTGAGCGCTGGGCCTCTTCTGCCGGAAGGGACATCAGCTTT
>JANLGW010000129.1 GCA_024653965.1 Rhodospirillales bacterium | reverse complement strand
GAAGCCGGGCACATCCACGAACGTCATGATGGGGATGTTGAAGGCGTCGCAAAACCGAATAAAGCGCGCGGCCTTGGTCGAGGCGTTGATGTCCAAACACCCCGCCAGCACCATCGGCTGATTGGCGACGACGCCCACCGTCGAGCCTTCCATACGCGCAAAGCCGATGATGATGTTGCCCGCATAGTCGGGCTGCAACTCGAAAAAATCGCCTTCGTCGACGACTTTCTCCACCAACTCCTTCATGTCATAGGGCTTGTTGGGGCTGTCGGGCACCAGGGTGTCGAGCGATAGCTCCACGCGGTCGTGACGGTCCGGCGTGGGACGTATGGGCGGTTTTTCTTTGTTATTGGCAGGCAGAAAATCGATGAAGCGGCGCAGATACAACAGCGCTTCCGCATCGTTGGCGAAAGCATGATCGGCGACACCCGATTTGTGGGTGTGGGTGGATGCCCCGCCCAGTTCTTCGTGAGTTACCGTTTCATGAGTCACGGTTTTAACCACATCCGGCCCGGTGACGAACATATACGACGTATCTTCGACCATGAAGATGAAGTCGGTGATGGCGGGCGAATAGACCGCCCCGCCCGCGCATGGCCCCATAATCATGGAAATTTGTGGAATGACGCCCGACGCATCGATGTTGCGCTGAAACACTTCGGCATAACCCGCCAGCGATGCAACGCCTTCTTGGATACGCGCGCCGCCGGAATCGTTCAACCCGATCACCGGCGCGCCGACCTTCATCGCCTGATCCATGACCTTACATATCTTTTGCGCGTGGGATTCCGATAGGCTGCCGCCAAACACGGTAAAATCCTGGCTATACAAAAACACGGTGCGGCCATTGATGGTGCCGTAACCCGTCACCACGCCGTCGCCGGGGATGGATTGTTTATCCATGCCGAAATCGACGCAGCGATGTTCGACGAACATATCCCATTCTTCAAAGGAGCCGGGATCGAGCAAAAGTTCGATGCGTTCACGCGCCGTCAGCTTGCCTTTGGCGTGCTGGGTGTCGATGCGACCTTGGCCGCCGCCCAGACGCGCCTGCTCGCGCCGCCGCTCCAATTCTGCGATAATCTCGTGCATGGTTAGCCCCCTGCATCCACCCTTGCGAATCTGATAGCACGGTTACGCTTTTATTGCAGCCCGCAATGCTGCTATAAGCCTATTCATGACACAGGTTAAACCCACAAAAACAATGAACCAAGGCTTGAAACTGGCGCTGGAAGCAGGCCCGTTGGTGGTTTTCTTCATCGTCAACGCCAAAATGGGCATTTTCGTCGCCACCGCCGTATTTATGGCCGTAACCGTGGCGACCTTGGGTTATTCGTACCTCCGCCTCAAAAAACTGCCGACCATGCCCTTGGTCGGCGGCGCGTTCATTTTGCTGTTCGGCGGGCTCACAATCGTGTTGGAAGACGACACCTTCATCAAACTCAAGCCGACCATCGTCAACGTGCTGTTTGCGGTCGCGATTTTCGTCGGCCTGGAGATGAAGAAAAACTTCCTCAAAACCGTGCTGGAAAGCGCGCTGACCCTCGACGAAGCCGGCTGGCGCACCCTGGCGATCCGCTGGGCATGGTTTTTTCTGCTGCTGGCCGCGCTCAACGAATTTGTGTGGCGCACACAAACCACCGACATGTGGGTGAACTTCAAGGTGTTCGGCATCATGCCGCTGACGCTGGTGTTCAGCTTCGCCCAGGTGCCGCTGATTTTGCGCCACCAGATCCCGGAATCCGAACCAGAAACCGAAGACGAAAACTTCTAAATTTTAGCCTGCGACAACTGCAAAAACCGATACGCCGCAAGCAAGTCTGCGCGCACGTTTTCGCGGCGCTTGCTGGCTTCGAAGTCATCGCCCCACAGTTCGCGTTGGTGGTCTTCATCGACCATGCACACGTCAAAGGCCTCCGCCGCATCCACGCGGCCCTTGACCAGCGCCAGCCCCAGCACCAACGAGCCCGAAATGCCGACCAGTTCGCCGAGCGCAGTGAGCGTCCAATCGTCGAAACCTTGCAGATGCGCTTTAAACGCCGCCATGGCTTCAGGGGGTTGTTCCACCGCAATGATACCTTCGGTGGGCAGCAGCCGCGCGCCCAGCGTTTCGGCGGCCCAATCGAGCAACGGCTGCCATACCTCGACATGACGCTTTGCCAAATCGGCGGGATGCGCTGCGCGATGGCACAGCAGGTCCGTGGTGGCGTAACGCAAAAGGCCTTCGATCAGGCCGTCGCGCACCTCGGGCACCCGATCCAGCGCGGTACCGCACAGCGGCATTAGTTTCATGGATTGGGGATTGATATCGTCGCCTTGGGCATCCCATTCCGCCGCAACGGCATCGGCCAGGGCGCGGGTCGGCAGCACCAACAAGCGCCCCGCTGGGGTTTTGATGGGGCGGGCGTCCAGCTCGACGCTAAATCCGCCGTCAACGGGGGCCGCGGCGGCGTGTTTATAAAACCGTTTACTCATCGAGCGTTCACCTGCCGAGTAACCCCTCAAGGGCTTTGCCCAGATTTTCCGCCGGCGTGGTGGGCCGAAGCTGCTGCTGTGGCTGTTGCTGTAGCGGCGGTGCCTGCGTAGGCTTTGAATTACCCCCGCTTAAAGCCTTAAAGCAAGGATCATTCGCATTTGCGGCTCCATTATTCTGCCCGGCGATACCTAAAAGATCGCCAAACAAATTGCCCGGAACCATAAAGATGTTGCCCACCGTACCCTTCAGCGCATCCCCCGGGTCCACATCCATATAAGGCGCGCTCAACGCGCCTTTCACGCGCACCGGCACCGCAAAGCTGGTCAAGCCAGACGACTTGGCCCTGGGGATGATGGTGAGATGCAAAAGTTCACCGCCCAAATCCACATTACCCGTCACCGCAACGGAAAAACCCGGTGTATCCATCAGTACGGTCTCGGCGGTCGCTTCGCCGACTTTAATCGGCCAATTCGCCACCATGCAACTGATGACACTGGCGTCCTTGTGTTGGACCCACGGCAGCATAACGGTCAGGTTTTGGGCCAAGCTGTTGACGGTATCGTGATTGAGGCGGCCATCGCGCCCCGAAAACTGCACCGAGCCGTTCATGTTGCGCATCCATTGGTGCATGCTGTCGCCGGTGCTGGACACATTGATTTTGCCATTTACGGCTAGGCTCATGATTTCATCTTTACCAAAGGCTTTCAGCACCCGCCCGATGTCGAGCCCCTTCGCCGTCGATGTGATTTTCAGCGTTTGACTGTCCACATGCAAAGCGCCATTGATGTCGCCTTCTTCAAAAATCAACGACAAAGGCGCTACGTCCAATTTTCCGCCATCGAGCTTGACCCGAGCCTGCACCGTATTGAATGCTAGGCTGGCCAACTTGATCTGGCCCGCCTGCACGTCAAGTTCGGCATCCATGATTTCAAGCACGTCTAGCGGCAGCGGCGTAGCATCGAACATTTTTTCCTCAGACCCGCCCGGCGTCGTTTTTATTTCTTCAATGCCGAACATCTGGCCCAAGTCCAATACCTTTGACGTCAGTTTGCCCGTCACGCGCGGACGCTGCCCGGCAAGGGTGACGACGACATCGCCGCCAAGATCGCTACCTCCGACGCGAACATCAATGGCGTTAAAGCCATATCGGTCACCCCCACCCTGAATCTTCGCCGCCGCCGTAAGGCCGTCTACGTTGGGTAGTTCCACCCCCGCCAATGTCGCCAGCGTTGCGCCGTCACTCACCGACAAATTCACATCGACGTTCACCTTTAAGCCGGCCTGAGGTTGGTCAACGCCGCCCTTTAGGGTTGCATTAAGCCCCGGCGCGCTCATTTCGATGCTGACCGGAAATTGGCCGCCGGTATTTCCCACCAGATGACTGAACGATCCCATCTCAACCACGGCATCCATTTCAAGGCCCTGGTACGTCGCCGCCAAAACGCCGTGCATCGGCTCGACAACGCTATCGGCCTTAAAATCGGCGCGTTGCAGCACCAGATGTAAGCGCTTGCCCGTCGCGCCATCGATGTACGTGACGTCCACGTCTTTTAAGCGCACATCGCGCACGCTGGGCGCCAGCATCAAGGACTCGGACGACATGGCCGCAGCATCGACGACACCGGGAGCCTCGAACTCCCAATTGGCGCGCCCCTTGCCGTCAGTTTGCAACACCACCGTCAAACCTTCGAGCACCACATAATCGACATCCACCCGCCCCTGCAGCAGCGCCACGAGGTCCACCTTGGCGTCCAATTGTTTGAGGCTCACCATATCGCCTGCCTCGCTCCCATCCGCCTTGCTCCATGGCGCGTTGGCAAACGTAATGTCGAACACCTCCAGCGTCGGCGACAATGATACGGCAAGATTAAGATCGCCACGGATTACCAGATCGCGCCCGGTGGCATCCTTGACCATTTGGGCGATGGTGGGTTTGAGGTTATTGTAATCGTACTGTTTCACCAATGCGATGACGCTAACCACGCCGGCAATCAACAGCACCAGAGCGGCACCCACAACCTTGATCCACGGTTTCATGTCGCGTCCTCCGAACCCGCGAACAAGGCATTCATCAATTCAGCCGCGCTATGCACGACGACCATCGCGCCCGCATCCATCAATTCATCGGTTTCGTGATAACCCCACGCCACGCCAATCGTCTTAACGCCGGCGTTGCTCGCCATCTCTACGTCATAGGTGGTGTCGCCGATCATCACCGTGTATTCCGGCTCGACCCCGGTGTCGCGCATGGCGTTGAGCATCATTTCCGGGTGCGGCTTGCCCTGGGCGCGGTCGGCGGTTTGGTGGGTAACGAAGCGGTCCATCAAGCCATGATGCGAAAGCGTAGAACTTAACCCCCGCCACGACTTACCCGTCGCCACCCCCATCAGCCAGCCCGCATGATCCAAGGCGTCCAAAACACCGGGAATTCCCGCGAACAAAGGTTCTTCCACCCCGCCCGCCTGACGCAAATCGAAAAATGCCGATTTGTAGGTTTCACTCATGACTAAAGATAGGGGGGCATCGATGTGCGGCAACAACCGCTGTATCGCAACCTCCAAGGGCAAACCCACCACGCGGCGCACGGCTTCTTCGGCGGGTCGCGCGAACCCATGATAATCACACGCGGCGAACATGGCGTAGAGGATCGAACTTTGGCTATCGACCAAAGTGCCGTCACAATCGAATACCGCCAGACGTAACGGGCCGGACGGATAGGTGCCTGAAGAAAAAGTCATTGCCACGCCATCGTTGGAAACTGTGTAAACATGACCAGTATAGCAATCCCAGCGCGCCCTTATAGGTAGGATTTTTACGCAAAAAAGACGAAAAAACCGGAGAGCGTTTACCGCTCTCCGGTTTTGAAGGGGTGTCGTCGACCTTCTGGCGGCCCACGCTAGATGGCCGACGACTAATTCCACGACTCCATGGGGCGCCAGACAATGAGAGGAGCCGTGGAATTCTGTTTGTTAAACCTTAACTGGATTTGCAATCCAAACTGGCGTCAAATCCAAATTCTCGTTTGTACCATTCAGGTTCAACCCACACCGCAACGGGGCGACCCTGAGAAATTTCTTCTTTCACGACGAAGGACACTTTCTGCCCTGCGCCCAGCCGCAACTTGCGTTCACTGATCAGCGACCTGTCGTCGGCGTGATAGAGCCTCAAGAACCCCGTCTGCGGCCACTTGTTGCCGCGATTGATGATCCTGAACTCCGTTCCGCTACCCGTACACGCGCTGGTGATCTCCAACTGCAGAAAAACCGGCGGCGAAACTGCAAATTGTGCTTGATCAACCGGATCGGCGGACTGAGCTGCGAAAGGCACAACTAGCAACACCGTCGCCGCAACAACCATCTTCATATCGGAAAATTTCATCGTAAGTCCCCACCCGTCATTACATCCATCACAATGAAAAATGTTTCTGACCGAGACCATGCACAAAAAACCATTCCATTCCCTAAAAAGCACCCGACCGCGTCGTTCATTTTTTTGTGCTTAACATCGATTCGCGATCCGATAGACACACCATGCCCTGACAAGCTGACAGGAACCTGACAGGTACACAAAAAGACTACTTTTAGGGCAGGGTTGATAAGAAAAAACGGCCCAAATATTGGGCTATGGGCGTTATTTTCGGCGGCGGCGGGGGAGGTGCAAAATGAATACCGCGCCGCCCTCCGGGGCGTCTTCGACCGAAACCCGCCCGCCGTGGGCTTCCGCCACCCGGCGCACGATCGACAGGCCCAGGCCGGAACCTGCGCCACGGCGATCGGCACGGCGGAAACGCTCGAAAATCAATTCCCGGGCTTCCTGAGGCACGCCGCGCCCCTGATCGATCACACGCAGCTGGTATTCGTTGCCCTGATCGATCAAGGCAATGGTAATCGTGGACCCGCGCGACGAGTATTTAATCGCGTTTTCCACCAGATTGCGCAACGCCTGCTCGATGGCAAAGGCATTAGCGTTGATGTCGATGGGCTTATCCGCGCCGAGCACTTCGATAGAACGCCCCTCTTTAATCACCAACGGCGCGATATAGGCCGCCAAGTCTTTAATCAACTGGGATAAATCCACCGTTTCATCGGCTTTGACTTCAATCGCCTCGATACGCGACTTGACCAAAACTTGCTCGACGATTCGCGATGTTTGATCGACGTCATCGCGCAGTTGGCGGGTGGTGTCGTTGAAATCCAAACTGTCGATATGCGCGCGCAAAATGGCCAACGGCGTGCGCAGTTCATGCGCCGCATCGGCGGCAAACGACAGGCGCTCCTCTTCCGCCCGAAGCAGGCTATTGTCCCGGGCCTTGAGTTCGCGGATCAGGCGTAGCGTCAAAATCGACAAGATACTCACGGACAGCGCCGACGAAAACCCAATCACCAAGATCGGCAGCCATAACGGCGGATCGAACTTCCCCTGCTCGGTTAAAACGATGTGGGGCAACCATTCGGGCAGCGCATTGATCATGGCAATAAAGCCAAGTCCAATGGTAATCAACACGCTCACCACCGCGTAAAAAAAGACCTGCCGACGCCCCGCCATGAATTAGGCCTCGTCGCTGTCGGACAACAGATAGCCCACGCCACGCAAGGTATGAATATTCACCGAGGCATTCACCGAGGCCAAGCGTTTGCGCAACCGCGAAACATTGGCTTCCAACGAATTGGCTGAAACTTCATCATCAAAGCCGTAAAGTTTGCTTTCCAGCGTATCCTTTGGCACCACGCGCCCGGCACGACGCATGAGCTGTTCCAATACACCCATTTCCTTTTTTGAAATCTTGATCAGTTGATTGTCGACCCGCACCTCGCGCGCCGAGGTATCGAAAACGACGTTGCCCACGGTGAGGCTCAATCCCAACGCGCCATCGGGACGACGCAGCAACGCGCGAAGGCGTGCGGTCAATTCCTCGACAGCAAAGGGCTTCAGCAGATAATCGTCCGCACCCGCGTTAAGGCCCTTGACCCGGTCATTCACGCCATCGCGCGCAGTCAGCACCAATACCGGAATATGACTGCCGCCCGCACGCATATCGCGCAGCAAATCCAAGCCATCCCCGTCGGGCAAACCTAAATCCAAAATCACCACATCATAAGGAGCCGTGCGGATCGCGACCTCGGCATCGGAAATGGTGCCGACGCCATCCACGGTAAACCCGTCGTTTTCCAACCCCCGCCGCACGAGGGTTGAAAGGCGCAGATTATCCTCAACCAATAAAACCCGCATGTTTCCCGCACCGATTTCCCGGCCCTAAATGTCTGGCACTTATACTGTGGACGGAATTGCGCGAGAATTCAACGCCAGCAATTGAGCTGGCCCGCAACCGCAAAAATTAGTCGATATCGTCTTGAAACGGCGGCGGGGCAGAGCCTGCGTCGAAACCAAAATAAGCCCAGGTGGTCTGCATATGCTCGGGCAACGGGGCGGTAATTTCAAAATCGCCCCCGGCAGGATGAGCAAAGCGAATGGCGCGCGCGTGCAGATGCAGTTGTTTAGGGATTTCCGCCCCGGTGATAAACGCTTCCTGGCCGCCATATTTACCGTCGCCTAAGATGGGCGTGCCGATCGCCGCCATATGCACGCGCAATTGATGGGTGCGCCCGGTGATGGGTTCCATTTCCAGCCACGTCGCGCGCCGTCCGGCGTGATCGATGGTCTTATACAGCGTGACCGCGCGTTTGCCGTCTTCGTCGTCGATCTGCATACGATCACCGCCCTTGCCCGGTCGCTTGCCGAGCGGCAGATCGATGCGCCCCATCGGCAATTCCGGAACGCCCACCACCACGGCCCAATAGGCTTTGCGCACGGCTTTGGTGCGGAACGCCTCGGTCAACAGTTGCGCCGCCCGTTGCGAACGCGCCAGCACCAAAAGGCCCGACGTATCCTTATCCAAACGATGCACCAAACGCGGACGCTCGATCAGACCGAACTTCAGCGCATCCAACAGACCATCGATATGCTTGGTGGTGCCGCTGCCACCCTGCACCGCCAACCCGGCGGGTTTATCCAAAATGATCACGTGATCGTCGTAATGCAGCACCCGCGCCTGAATGGCATGGGCATCTTTGGCCGAAACGCGGTCGTAACTGGTTTTGGCCTGGGTGGGTTCGCGTTCTTTATCCAACGGCGGCACCCGCACGCTCTGCCCCGCTTCGAGCGTCAGCTTGGCGTCCTTGACGCGCTTGCCGTCGACCCGCACCTCGCCCTTGCGCAACAGCTTTTGCAGCCGCCCGAAGGTGAGGCCGGGGTACTTGACCTTGAACCATTTATCCAACCGCTCGCCGGCTTCGCTGGCGGTGACGGTAAGGGTCTGAACGCCGCCGCTCATGATAAGGCCAGCCGGATCATGCTGATGCCCGCCCAAAATGCCGCCAGACAGACCACCACCGAGCCTGCGGCATATAGGCCCGCACTGACGATCTGGCCACGATCAAACAAAAAATAAAGATCCATGGTAAAGGTCGAAAAGGTGGTGAACGCACCCAGCCCACCCACCACGATCAGGGCGCGGACTTCCGGACTAGGCGACCAGACCAGCGCCGACAATTCCAACACCAGGCCCAAAATCAGCGCCCCCAGCACGTTAACGATCAACGTCGCCCAGGGAAACCCCGCCAAGGCGCTGCCATGGGTAAAGTGCCCCACCACGCTCATGACGGCAAAACGCCCCACCGCACCGATGGCCCCACCTACGGCAATGAATGCAAGCAACTGCGGATTCATCAGTCTTCCCCCCCAGGGGTTTTACGTTTTTCGCGTCTCAGCTTATCCCAATAGGCCAAGCGTTTACCAATGTCTCGCTCGAACCCGATTTCCTTTGGGTTATAGAACCGCTTGCGGCCCATGTCTTCGGGGAAGTAGTCCTGGCCGGAAAAACCGTCTGCGGCATCGTGGTCATAGGCATAACCCTTGCCGTAGCCCAATTCTTTCATCATACGCGTGGGCGCGTTGAGGATGTGCTTGGGCGGCATCAGCGACCCGGTTTCCTTGGCCGCGCGTTTGGCCGCGCCCTCGGCCTTATAAGCGGCGTTGGATTTGGGCGCGGTGCCCAAATAGAT
Organism: Rhodospirillales bacterium; assembly: GCA_024653965.1. Classification (GTDB taxonomy): domain Bacteria; phylum Pseudomonadota; class Alphaproteobacteria; order Rhodospirillales; family Magnetovibrionaceae; genus JANLGW01. Next base: position 16,707 of record JANLGW010000129.1, on the reverse strand, counting down.
CACCAATTGCGTCAGCGCCAATTCGCCTTCGGGACTGCCCAGCCGTTCATAGGCCTGCCACGCGGCAATAGCTTGAATCAGCGCGTTTGGGTCGGCAAGGCCGATGTCTTCAACGGCAAAGCGCGTCAGCCGCCTGGCGATGAAATGCGGATCTTCGCCGCCATCCAGCATGCGCGCGAACCAATAAAGTGCCGCGTCGGTATCGGAACCGCGCAAAGATTTATGCAGCGCGGAAATGAGGTTGTAGTGCCCCTCCTGCGCCTTGTCATAAAGCGGCACACGTTTTTGCACCACACGCGCCAAGTCTTGGGTTTTGAGCGGCTCGACATCGTCGCCCAGCGCCAGCAATTCCTCGGCCATATTGAGCAAATAGCGCCCATCCCCGTCCGCCATAGCGCGCAAGGCGGCGCGGGCGTCCAAATCCAGCGGCAGGGCCTTGGCCGTTTCATCCTCGGCGCGGGCCAGCAACTGTTCCAGCGCGTGATCGTCCAAGCGGTTCAGCACCAACACCTGGGCGCGGGACAACAATGCGGCATTGAGTTCAAACGACGGGTTTTCCGTGGTGGCGCCGACCAAGATCACCGTGCCGTCTTCGACATAGGGCAAAAAACCATCCTGCTGGGCGCGATTGAAACGATGGATTTCGTCGATGAACAACAGCGTGCCCTGCCCCGCCTCGCGCCGTTCACGGGCGCGGGCGAACACCTTTTTCAAATCCGCTACGCCGGAAAACACCGCCGACAACGGCTCGAAATAAAGGTTGGTATGCTGCGCCAGCAATCTGGCAATGGTGGTCTTACCGGTACCGGGCGGCCCCCACAACACCATCGAAGACAGACGCCCCGCTTTAGCCATGCGCCCCAACGGCCCATTTTCGGCCAACAAGTGCCCCTGCCCCACGACTTGATCAAGCGTTTGCGGCCGCAGGCGGTCGGCCAACGGTCTAGGAGCTTGATCTTCGAATAGGGTCGCCATGGTGTGTTTTACCTAATCACCAAATTCAAGTCCTGCCCGCCACGTTCAATCGCGATCAGCCAGCCCGATGCCGGGGTCTTGATCAGGCTTTGCAGGTGATCGACGGTTTGCACCGTTTCGCCGTTCAGCTTGCGAATGATGTCGCCCGGTTCGAAGCCCAACCTGATGGCGCTGCCGCTCGAATCCAATTCCAAGATGATGACGCCGGTCACCCCATGCGGCAACCCCACTTCATCGGCCAGCGCAGGCGACAGATTGGCCACCACCGAACCGCCGAACGGATGGGCGCCCCGCAGCAACGTCTTGTCGCGCGGTGGTATTTCCGGCGGGGCTTCCATCGCCAGCGGCAAGACGACAACGCCGCCTTGGCGCATGACCTTAACCTCTGCCGTGCCGCCGACGGACTGAGTGGCGATCCGGAAACGCAAATCCTGGGCATTGGCGGTTTCACGGTTATTAATGGCGACGATGACATCACCGACCTTCAATCCCGCACGCTCTGCCGGACCTTTAGGGTATACGGAGGTCACCATCACCCCCAGCGGGCGGTCCATGCCCAGCGCGCCAGCGATGTCGGCGGTCACATCTTGACCCGCGGCACCCCACCACGGACGCACCACATTACCGGACGTCAGCAGGCTTTTGACCACATGATCGACCATGTTGGACGGAATGGCAAAGCCGATGCCGTGCGAGCCGCCAGACTTGGAAAAGATCGCGGTATTGACCCCCACCAAGCGGCCCGAAACGTTGATCAATGCACCGCCGGAATTGCCGGGATTGATAGCGGCATCGGTCTGGATGAAGGAGTTCAAATCCGACACGCCCACATTGTTGCGCGCCAGCGCCGAAACGATGCCGCTGGTGACCGTCTGACCGACGCCGAATGGGTTGCCGATGGCCAGCACCAGATCGCCCACTTCCACGGCGTCGGAATCCGATAACTCCAAAAAGGGCAGTTTTTCGCCCTGCATGTCGAGTTTCAGCACCGCCAGATCGGTGCGCTCGTCGCGCCCCACCACACGCGCCCCAAACTCGCGGCGGTCATTGAGCACGACCTTGATTTCATCCGCGCCTTCGATGACGTGGTTATTGGTGACGATGACGCCGTCGGCGGCGATAATCACCCCCGAGCCCAGTGCATTTTGCACTTTACGCTTGGGCCCCGGCGCAGTTAACGCCTGCTCGCCGAAAAAACGGCGAAAGAACGGATCGTTGAATAACGGCGATACTTGGCGCGTATTGACGGTCTTGGCAGTATAGATGTTGACCACCGCCGATGCAGTTTTTTTCACCAACGGCGCGAAACTCAACTGGACCTGGTCCTGCGTTTCAGGAACGGCCTTGCCCTCGATCAGGCCTTCAGCCATCGCGGGCGAGACAGCCGCCACGAGAGTGGCGAAAAGAAGCGCGTAAAGGCCCCGAAAACAAACCATGGTCAATACCTTTATAGATTACTCGTGAGGTCGTGAGTTTAGCACTCTAAAACAAAAGAGGCAGCCCGAAGGCTGCCCCCTTAAATTCGCAAAAGCGCAGCGAACAAAACTTATTCTTCGCCGGCTTCAGCCTGTGCCGCAGCCGTACGGGCCTTGTCTTCGGCGCCCTTGGCGGCCGGATCGCGGTCCACCAATTCGATGAACGCCATCGGCGCAGCGTCGCCATAACGGAAGCCCGCCTTCAACACACGGGTGTAACCGCCGGGACGTTCCTTGTAACGCGTCGCCAAAACCGAAAACAACTTGGCTACCGCAGCTTCGTCGCGCAGATAGGCAAACGCCTGACGACGGGCATGCAGGTCACCGCGCTTGCCGAGCGAGATCATCTTATCGGCGATGGAGCGCATTTCCTTGGCTTTGGGAAGCGTGGTTTTGATTTGTTCGTGGGTCAGCAGAGACGCCGCCATGTTCGAAAACATAGCCTTACGATGACTGCTGGTCCGGTTTAGTTTACGTAATCCGCTGCCATGACGCATAACGGCATCTCCTTTTCATCTAAGCCCGTCCCCACGAAAGGGATCGGATTGTACGACCCGCCGCCTCGCCTCTCATTGGAGAAAGCGAGTACTGCGGGGTGGGGCGACACGCCCCGTTCAGCGCGAAAGACTACTAGTAGTGTTCTTCCAGGCGCTTGGCCAAGTCCTCAATGTTTTCAGGCGGCCAGTTTGGAATTTCCATGCCTAAGTGCAAGCCCATCTGCGACAGCACTTCCTTGATCTCATTCAAGGATTTGCGGCCAAAGTTCGGAGTGCGCAGCATGTCGGCTTCGGATTTTTGCACCAAGTCGCCGATGTAGATGATGTTATCGTTCTTCAGGCAATTTGCCGAACGGACCGACAGTTCCAACTCGTCGACCTTGCGCAGCAGATTCTTGTTGAACGGCAGTTCATCGCGGGTTTCTTCTTCCGCGGTGGCGACTTCAGGCTCTTCAAAGTTCACGAAGGTGCGCAACTGATCTTGCAAGATGCGCGCGGCCAAGGCCACGGCATCTTCCGGCGTTACGGAACCGTTGGTGTATACTTCGAGCGCCAGCTTGTCCAGGTCAGTTTCCTGGCCCACGCGAGTGTTTTCCACCTTGTAGCTGACCTTGCGCACCGGCGAAAACACGGCGTCAATGGGTACCAAGCCGATGGGCGGATCTTCCGGGCGATTTTCAGACGCCGGGACATAACCCTTGCCGGTTTCGACGGTGAATTCGATATGCACCTTTTTGCCTTCGTCCAAGTGGAACAGGACCAATTGTGGGTCCATCACTTCGATGTCGGCGCCGGTTTCAATCATGCCGGCGGTAATTGCGCCCGGCTTGTTGACCGACAGGGTCATCTTCTTTTTGCCTTCGCTCATCACCTTGAGACCCATCGATTTGATGTTCAAGATGATATCGGTGACGTCTTCACGCACACCGGGGATCGAAGAAAACTCATGCAGCACGCCATCGACATGGATCGCGGTCACCGCGCCGCCACGCAGCGACGACAGCAAAATGCGGCGCAATGCGTTGCCCAAAGTTAGGCCGAAACCACGCTCCAGCGGCTCCGCCACAATTACGGCCGAGCGCCCAGGCTCATGCCCCGAAACCACGTCTAACTTTGTGGGTTTTATCAATTCCTGCCAATTTTTTTGAATCACGGCTGTGACCTCACACCTGGCACATTATCCATTCCGGGGCGGCCTGTACCGAGCGGCCAAGCCCCAAACTAATTCCAGCCCAAAGGGCCGGGCGAATCCGGTCCGATTAAACGAACCGCCCGGATTAAACGCGACGACGCTTACGCGGACGACATCCGTTATGCGGGATCGGGGTCACGTCGCGAATGGACGTAATCGTAAATCCGGCGGTCTGCAGCGCGCGAAGCGCAGATTCACGGCCGGAGCCGGGACCCTTAACTTCAACTTCGAGAACCTGCATACCGTGATCCCTCGCCTTTTTACCGGCATCTTCCGCGGCCATCTGCGCGGCATAAGGGGTCGATTTGCGCGAACCCTTGAAACCCTGCGCACCAGCGGAAGACCAGGAAATGGTGTTGCCCTGGGCATCGGAGATGGTGATCATCGTATTGTTGAACGTCGCGTTCACATGAGCAACGCCAGAGGCGATGTTCTTGCGTTCGCGGCGACGTGGACGCGTCGTGGTAGCCTTAGCCATAAACTCAGCCTCTTATTTCTTTTTGCCAGCAATGGCCTTTGCGGGGCCTTTGCGGGTACGAGCGTTCGTGGAGGTGCGCTGGCCACGGACCGGAAGGCCGCGACGATGACGCAGGCCGCGATAGCAGCCGAGATCCATCAAACGCTTGATGTTCATTGCAACTTCACGACGCAGATCACCTTCGACCTGGTAGTCGCTGTCGATGGTTTCACGGATCTGAATAACTTCATTATCCGTCAATTCATTGACGCGGCGATCAGTCGGAATACCGACTTTCGCGCAGATGTCACGGGCCATGGTCTTGCCAATGCCGTGGATATAAGTCAGCGCAATCACGACCCGCTTGGAGGTCGGAATGTTAACGCCTGCGATTCGAGCCAAAGCTGTAACTCCTTAGCCTTTGGTATTCAAAGACTTTACGTTGCCCAGAGGGGTAGAAGATGCGGGATTATAAGTATTTGCAATCTTCTGTCAACCTGCAGTCTTTCAACCGATGATGCTTGCCAATTGACGGGTGACGATGTCGATATCCGCCATCCCATCAACACTCTTTAAAATGCCCAAATCGCTGTAAAACTTGGCGATTGGGGCGGTTTGTTCGTGGTAAACCCGAAGGCGCGCACGGACGGTTTCTGCGTTGTCGTCGGCGCGGCGGACGAACTCGGTTCCCCCGCACTTATCGCAAACGCCTTCTTTTTCAGGCCGTTGGAACGAATCGTGATAACCGGCACCGCATTTGGCACAGGTATAACGGCCACAAATGCGTTCCACCATCGCTTCGTCGTCCACTTCCAATTCGATCACATGATCGAGTTTGAGGGACTTATCCTTCAGCATTTGGCTCAAAGCCTCTGCCTGGGGAACCGTGCGCGGAAAACCGTCAAGGATAAAACCACCCTTACAGTCATCCTGATCCACACGATTGGAAATCATGCCAATGATAATGTCGTCGGATACGAACTTGCCCGCATCCATAATACCCTTAGCCTGCTTGCCCAAATCGCTTCCCGAAGCAACTTCGGCGCGCAACATTTCGCCCGTCGATAGCTGCACAACCTTGTATTTGTCTTCAAGACGCTTCGATTGCGTCCCTTTTCCCGACCCCGGAGGGCCCAACAAAATCAAATTCATGGGCTTAGTTCCTTCCCCGCAACTTCGCCTTTTTGATTAAACCTTCGTATTGATGCGCCAACATGTGCGATTGGATCTGTCCCACGGTATCCATGGTTACGGTGACGACGATCAACAGCGACGTGCCGCCGAAATAAAACGGCACCGCGTACCGCGACATGAGAATTTCCGGCAACAGACAGATCGCCGACAGATACGCCGCACCCAAAACCGTCAGGCGCGTCAGCACCTTGTCCAAGTATTCGGAGGTGTTTTTGCCCGGACGAATGCCCGGCACAAAACCGCCGTGCTTCTTTAAGTTCTCAGCCGTGTCATGCGGATTGAAGACCACTGCGGTGTAGAAAAACGCGAAAAACACGATCAACATCACATAAATGATCAGATACGCGGGCTGGCCGCGCCCCATCCACGCGCTCAACGTGGTCACCCATTCCGGACCGCTGCCTGCGGCGGAAAAGCCCAGAATGGTCACCGGCAGACCCAAAATCGAGCCTGCAAAAATCGGCGGGATCACGCCCGAGGTATTGATTTTCAACGGCAAATGCGTGCTTTCGCCGCCGCTCATGCGACTGCCCTGCTGACGTTTCGGATACTGCACGATGATGCGGCGCTGAGCGCGTTCCATGAACACGATCAAGAACACCACCGCCACGGCCATGACGAACAGGCCGATAATGAAGATCGTGGAAAGCGCGCCGGTGCGGCCCAATTCCAACGTCCCCGCCATGGCGCTCGGCAGATTGGCAACGATGCCGGAGAAAATGATCAGCGAAATGCCGTTGCCGACGCCGCGCTGAGTGATCTGCTCACCCAGCCACATCAAGAACAGGGTGCCGCCGGTCAACGTCACCACGGTGGTGAAGCGGAAGAACCAGCCGCCTTCGATCACCACGCCGCCGCTTCCGGCAGACATGGCTTCCAAGCCCACCGAAATGCCATACGCCTGCATCACCGTGATCAGCACGGTGAGGTAACGGGTGTACTGGTTGATCTTCTTGCGCCCGCTTTCGCCTTCTTTCTTCATCTGCTCCAACGACGGCGAAATCGAAGTCATCAGCTGCATAATGATCGAAGCCGAAATGTACGGCATGATGTTCAAGGCAAAAATGGTCATACGCGACAGCGCACCGCCGGTGAACATATCGAACATGCCCAGCAAACCGCCCGCGTTCTGCTTAAACAGTTCTTCCAAGGCAACGGCATCGATGCCCGGCAACGGGATATACGTCCCCAACCGGTAAACGATGAGCGCACCCAACGTGAACCAGATACGCTTTTGAAGTTCAGTCGCCTTTTGAAAAGCGCCGAAATTCATATTGCGGGCCATTTGCTCGGCAGTCGAAGCCATGAATCAAGTATCTCCGGCGGGCTATATGCTTAGATCTTAGAGGCTCAGGCCTTGGCGGGCTTGTTTTTCGCCGGAAGCTTACGCACCGGCTCTTTCACGACGGCCAAGGTGATCTTGCCACCGGCTTTTTCCACCGCTGCAATCGCAGCCTTGGAAGCGCCATTGGCTTCGATGTTCACTTTTGCCTTCAACTCGCCCTGACCCAGAACACGCAAGCCGTCGAACGCACCCTTGAGCACGCCGGCAGCCTTCAGGCTTTCCAGGTTCACCGTCGTCTTAGCGTCGAACAGGCCGGAATCGATGGCGTTTTGCAGACGGCCCAAGTTGATCTCGGCATTAGCCTTGCGGAAAATATTGGTAAAACCACGTTTCGGCAGACGACGGAACAGCGGCATCTGGCCGCCTTCGAAGCCCAGCAGGGACACGCCCGAGCGGGATTTCTGGCCTTTTACGCCACGCCCGGCAGTCTTGCCGGTGCCGGAGCCGATGCCCCGGCCCACGCGTTTGCGGTTTTTCGTCGCGCCGGAATTGTCGCGAATTTCGTTAAGATTCATTTTTCTATCCCTTTGCGATCAAGCAGCCTTAGACGGCTTCATCGACCCGTACCAAGTGTGCCACTTTGTTGATCATGCCGCGCACAGACGGCGTATCTTCAAGCACACGGGAACGGCTGATTTTGTTCAGGCCGAGACCCTTGAGCGTATCACGTTGATCCTTCGGGCGGCCAATGGGGCTGCCGGTCTGGGTCACCTTTACGGTTTTTTTCGCGGCCATGGGATTACTCCTTGCCATCCGTCGTGTCGCCACGACGTGCGATGATGTCGCTTACCTTCAGGCCGCGGCGGTTAGCCACGGAGCGCGGAGACGCACTGCGCTTGAGCGCATCGAAGGTTGCTTTGATCATGTTGTGCGGGTTCGGGGAACCGTTGGACTTGGTCACTACGTCCTGCACGCCCATGCTTTCGAAAATCGCACGCATCGGACCACCGGCGATCACACCCGTACCTGCCGGGGCGCAACGCAGCGTCACGTGGCCAGCACCGAAATGACCTTCGATGTCATGATGCAGCGTGCGGCCTTCGCGTAGCGGCACATGGATCATGTTCTTTTTCGCGTTGTCGGTACCTTTGCGGATCGCTTCCGGCACTTCGCGGGCTTTGCCCGTACCGAAACCGACACGGCCCTTACCGTCACCCACCACGACCAGCGCGGCGAACGAGAAGTTACGGCCACCCTTAACGGTCTTAGCGACGCGGTTGATGCCAACGAGGCGTTCGATCAGCTCGGACCCCTCTTCGCGTTCACGACGATCACGGCGTTCACCGCCACGTTCGCCGCGTTCGCCGCCGCGTTCTCCACGTTCTGCACGTTTCGGAGCATTCTGGTTCATTTTTATCTCCTTAGAACGTCAAGCCGCTTTCGCGGGCGGCATCAGCCAGGGCTTTAACACGGCCGTGATAGCGATAGCCGCCACGATCGAACACCACTTCTTTGACGCCGACCTTAAGAGCGCGTTCGGCAAGCAACTTGCCAACTGCGGCGGCGGCTTCAGCATTAGCGCCGGTCTTGAGGGAGGACTTCAAGTCCTTCTCAACGCTGGACGCCGCAGCCAAGGTGTGGCCCTGAACATCATCAATTACTTGGGCATAAATATATTTGCCCGAACGGAACACAGAGAGACGCGGGCGGCCCGCGGCCTTCTTTGCGATCTGAGCGCGCGTACGCATTTTACGGCGCTCGAATAGTTGTTTCGCGTTTGCCATGGTTCGCCCTTACTTCTTCTTGCCTTCTTTGCGGACGATATATTCGCCGGAATAACGCACACCCTTGCCCTTGTAAGGCTCAGGCGGACGATAGCCGCGAATTTCCGCCGCAACCTGACCGACCTTTTGCTTATCAGCACCGCTGATTTCAATCGTGGTCTGATCCGGACACTTAATGTCGATGCCTTCGGGCATGGGATAACGAACTTCGTGGCTGAAGCCGAGCTGCAACACGAGGTCCCTACCCTGCACCTGGGCGCGATAACCGACGCCGGTGATTTCCAGCTTCTTATTGAAGCCCTGAGAAACGCCGAGCACCAGGTTGTTAATCACGCTGCGCGACATTCCCCACATCTGCCTAGCGCGCGGAGCGCCTTCGCGGGGAGCCACGACGATGACGTTGCCGTCCTGAGTGATTTCAACGTCGTCGGTGAACCAAGCGGAAAGTTCGCCCAGTTTACCTTTGGCGGTGACCGTCTGGTCGGCGATGGTGACGCTAACGCCATCGGGGAGCGGAACGGGATTTTTACCGATACGAGACATGATCCGTATTCTCCCTTAAAACACTTGGCACAACACTTCGCCGCCCACATTGGCCTCACGGGCCTCGGCGTCAGACATAACGCCACGGGGAGTCGAAATGATGGAGATGCCAAGACCGTTATAAACGACCGGGAGATCTTTGATCTTCGCGTACACGCGGCGGCCAGGCTTGGAGACACGAGAAATCTCTTGAATAGCCGGTGCGCCTTCGAAGTACTTGAGTTCGATATTGATCTCACGAACGCCAGGACGGTTTTCAACTTCTTCAAAACCACGGATGAAACCTTCGCGCTTGAGCACGTCAAGCACATTGGTCCGCAGCTTGGAAGCCGGAGCAACGATCGATGACTTCTTCGCCATCTGGCCGTTGCGGATACGGGTCAGCATATCGCCGAGGGGATCAGACATTGCCATTTTGCATGTCCTCCTATTACCAGCTCGACTTGACTACGCCGGGGATCATCCCCAACGAGGCAAGGTCACGCAACGCGATGCGCGAGAGCTTAAATTTACGGTAGTTACCACGCGGACGGCCAGACAGGCCGCAACGCAGACGATAACGGTTCGGCGCAGAGTTGCGCGGCAACTCGGAAAGCTTCAGACGCGCCTCAAAGCGTTCTTCCATGGACAAGGTTTCATCCTTGGCCAGGGTTTTCAGAAGCATGCGCTTTGCCGCGTACTTCTTCGCCAGACGTTCACGCTTTTTGTTGCGTTCAACAGAGCTTGTCTTGGCCATTAGTTTTTGCCTCCAGTCTCGCCGGTGAACGGCATATTCAAAGCGCGCAGCAGCGCCTTGGCTTCCGCGTCGGTCTTCGCTGTGGTGCAGATCACGATGTCCAAACCGCGCACCTTATCGACCTTATCGTAGTCGACTTCGGGGAACACGATCTGTTCTTTCAAGCCCATCGCATAGTTGCCGTTGCCATCGAAACCCTTGGCGGAAACGCCACGGAAGTCACGAACGCGCGGCAGCGCTACGTTGATCAGGCGATCAAGGAATTCATACATGCGATCTTTGCGCAACGTCACCTTTGCGCCGATGACCATGCCTTCACGCAGCTTGAACGCTGCGATCGACTTGGTGGCGCGCGTGGTAACGGGCTTTTGGCCGGCGATCAAAGTCAATTCTCTGACCGGACCTTCGATCTTCTTTTTATCCTGGGACGCTTCACCAACGCCCATGTTGAGAACGATCTTTTCCAGGCGCGGAATTTCCATCGGGTTGGAGTAGTTAAACTCCTTCTTCAGGGCCGGGACGATCTGCTCGTCGTACAGTTTTTTCATACGGGTCATTGCTTCAACCCTCCCTTATTCCAAAGCTTCGCCGGAGCGCTTCGCCACGCGGACTTTTTTGCCGCTAATGGTTTTGAAGCCCACACGGGTAGCCTTGTTATCTTTCGGGTCGATCATGGCGATGTTGGAAATGTGGATCGGAGCCTCTTTCTCAACGATACCGCCTTGCGACGCCTGGGTCGGGCGCTGGTGGCGCTTGACCATGTTGACACCTTGCACGAGGGCGCGGTTCTCGCTCGGATTGACGCTAAGAACTTCGCCGGTCTGGCCCTTGGAGCGGCCCGTCAGGACCACGACCTTGTCGCCTTTTTTAATTTTGCTAGCCATCACAGCACCTCGGGCGCCAAAGAAATGATCTTCATGTACTTCTTCGCACGCAGTTCGCGGGTCACCGGGCCGAAGATACGGGTGCCGATGGGTTCGCCAGCCTTGTTGATCAAGACCGCTGCGTTGGTGTCGAAGCGAATGGTTTGGCCGTCTGGACGTTGAATGTCCTTGGCGGTGCGAACCACAACGGCGCGATGCACATCACCCTTTTTCACACGGCCGCGCGGAATTGCTTCCTTCACGGAGACGACGATGATGTCGCCAACAGAGGCATACTTACGCTTCGAGCCGCCGAGCACCTTAATGCACTGTACGCGACGGGCGCCCGAATTGTCGGCAACCTCTAGATTTGATTCTACCTGAATCATCGGTTTATCCTTTACTTAACGTGTTACGGTCTCTGCCTGATCGGTAGTGCTCAAGCAGACTCGGTAACAACTTCCCAAGTCTTGCGCTTCGAAATTGGACGGCATTCACGAATGCGAACGGTCTCCCCTTCCTTCACGCTGTTGGTCTCGTCGTGCGCGGCATACTTTTTAGATTTGCGCACGTATTTCTTATAAATCGGGTGCATCACGCGGCGTTCGACCAAAACAGTGACCGTCTTGTCCTGCTTGTCGCTCACCACGACGCCCTGAAGAACACGTTTAGGCATTCTCGTTCTCCTTACGACGCAGCGGCGCTGGTGCGCTCGCCAATGATCGTCTTAATGCGCGCAATTTCCTTACGGATGGTATTTTTGCGTGCGGTGTTTTCGAGCTGACCGCTAGCGGCCTGAAAGCGCAGGTTGAAGGATTCCTTACGGAGATCCAGCATCTGCTGCTTCAACTCGTCGTCGCTCTTGGTGCGAAGATCTTTCGCTTTCATGGCTTAGTCCTCCTCGCCAAAGCGTGTGACGAACTTGGTGTCCAACGGCAGCTTGGCAGCTGCCAACTCAAATGCGCGCTTGGCAACGTCTTTGGAAACACCTTCGATTTCAAACATGATCCGGCCGGGTTTAACGCGGCACGCCCAGAAATCGACCGAACCTTTACCCTTACCCTGACGAACTTCGGCGGGTTTGGAGGTCACTGGCACATCCGGGAATACACGGATCCACACGCGACCGGCGCGTTTCATGTGACGGGTCAAGGCACGACGCGCGGCTTCGATTTGACGCGCGGTCACGCGTTCCGGCGCCATGGCCTTAAGGCCAAAGGAACCGAAGTTCAACGTGAAACCACCCTTGGCTTTGCCATGGATGCGGCCTTTGTGGGCCTTACGGAATTTAGTACGCTTGGGGCTCAGCATTGCCTGCTTTCCCTTACCTTCTCGTTATTTATTACTCAGCGCACCGGCTGCTGGGCTTGCGCCCGCTTTTCGGTGGCCATGGGATCGTGAGCCAAAATCTCACCCTTGTAGATCCACACCTTGATCCCGCACACGCCATAAGTCGTGTGAGCGGAAGCAACGGCGTAATCCACATCGGCGCGAAGGGTATGCAGCGGCACACGGCCTTCACGGTACCAAACGGTACGGGCGATTTCCGCGCCACCCAAACGACCGGAGCAGTTGATACGGATGCCTTCGGCACCCATGCGCATGGCGTTCTGAACCGCACGCTTTACCGCGCGGCGGGTGGATACACGGCGTTCCAATTGCTGACCGATGTTATCGGCCACCAGCTGGGCATCGATTTCCGGCTTGCGGATTTCGACAATATTGAGGCTCACCTCGGCGGTAGTCAGTTTAGCGATTTCCAGACGAAGCTTTTCGATGTCCGCGCCCTTCTTGCCGATCACCACGCCCGGACGAGCCGAGTAAATGGTGACGCGGGCTTTTTTCGCCGGACGTTCGATAACGATCTTGGACACGCTGGCAGCCACGAGCTTTTTGCTCAGGAACTTGCGGATCTTCAGATCTTCGTGCAGCAGTTCGGCGTAGTTTTCATCGGCGAACCAGCGGGAATCCCAGGTCTTGTTGATGCCAAGACGAAAACCGATCGGGTTAATCTTATGTCCCATTATGCGATCTCCTCGCGCTCACGCACTACCAGGCGCATATTGCTGAACGGTTTTTGAATGCGACCGACGCGGCCACGGGCGCGCGCTTTCCAGCGCTTCATCACCAAGGCGCGACCGACGGTGGCTTCCGCCACGTACAGACGATCGACGTCCAGCTGATGGTTGTTTTCTGCATTGGCGATTGCCGATTCCAGAAGCTTCTTCACGTCGTCCGCAATGCGGCGCTTTGAAAAAGACAACTGACCCAACGCGGTTTCGCAGCTTTTGCCACGGATTTGACCGGCCAACAGGTTCAACTTCTGCGGGCTGACGCGAATGGAACTCGCGAAAGCCATCGCTTCATTGTCTGCCAACGGGCGAACCAAGCTTTTCTTACTCATGATTAAGCCCTCTTGCCCTTCTTGTCGGCGGTGTGACCCAGGTAGGTGCGGGTCGGCGAAAATTCACCGAATTTGTGGCCGATCATTTCATCGGACACGCTAACGGGAATGAATTTCTTGCCGTTGTAGACGCCGAAGGTCAGACCAACGAACTGCGGCAAGATGGTGGAGCGGCGCGACCAAGTTTTGATGACTTGATTACGACCAGAATCACGCGCGGTTTCGGCCTTCTTGAGAAGATAGCCATCAACGAACGGACCTTTCCAAATGGAACGCGGCACGGTGCTCTCCTAACTTACTTCTTGTTACGGCGACGCATAATCATGCGGTCCGTCTTTTTGTTCGAACGAGTTTTCTTGCCCTTTGTCGGCTTGCCCCACGGGGTCACCGGATGGCGACCACCAGAGGTACGGCCTTCACCACCACCATGCGGGTGGTCGATAGGGTTCATGGCCACGCCGCGAACCGAAGGACGTTTGCCGAGCCAGCGCTTGCGGCCCGCTTTACCCAAATTGATGTTCTGCTGATCCGGGTTGGACACGGCGCCAATGGTCGCCATACACTCGGAACGAACGATACGCAGTTCACCGCTCATCAAACGCAACTGGGCATAACCTTGATCTTTGCCCACCAGCTGAACATAAGCACCGGCGCTACGCGCCATCTGGCCACCCTTGCCCGGCTTCATTTCCACGTTATGCACAATGGTGCCCACGGGGATGTTGGCCAGCGGCATCGCGTTGCCCGGCTTAATGTCGGCTTTTTCACCCGCGACAACCGTATCACCAACGGCCAAACGCTGCGGCGCGATGATGTAGGCTTTTTCGCCATCTGCATACGACACCAAGGCGATGAACGCGGTGCGGTTCGGATCGTATTCCAGGCGTTCAACAGTCGCGATCTGGTCGAACTTGTTGCGCTTGAAATCGATTTCACGGTAACGGCGCTTATGACCGCCACCAATGCGACGCGCGGTGATGCGGCCAGTGTTGTTACGGCCACCGTTCTTGCGCAGACCTTCGGTCAGGCTCTTTTCGGGTTTGCCCTTATGCAGACCCGAACGATCCACGAGCACTAGGCTACGCCGTCCTGGAGTTACCGGTTTGTATTGTTTCAATGCCATTATACTAACCTCTCTCAGACGCCGGTGGTCACGTCGATGGAATCGCCATCGGCCAGGGTGACAACCGCCTTCTTCACGTCATCGCGCTTGCCCGGACGGCCACGGAATTTTTTCGTCTTGCCCTTTTGAATGAGGGTGTTGACGCCCGTCACCTTGACCTTGAAGATCCCTTCAACGGCGGCGCGGATTTCCGGCTTGGACGCACTCATGGCGACTTCAAAAGCAACCTGATTGTGTTCGGAAATCAAGGTCGCCTTTTCGGTAATCAATGGGCGACGGATAACTTCGAACATACGTTCTTTGCTGATGCTCATTTCAGACGCTCCTGCAGCTTTGCAACGGCGTCCTGCGTCAACACAAGCGTGTCATGACGAAGGATGTCGTAAACGTTGGCGCCCACGGTCGGCATCACGTCGATACCGATCAAGTTGGACGCGGCACGCGCGAAGTTCACGTTCACTTCGGCGCCATCAATGATCAGCGCGGAACCCCAACCCAGCTTTTCCAGCTTCTTAGCCAGATCGGCGGTCTTCGGAGCCTTCAGGTCGGCCAGATCGATCACCACCAGCTTGCCGGCGGCCTGCTTGGCGCTGAGCGCGGATTTAAGCGCCAGCTTGCGCACTTTCTTCGGCAGCTTGTGATCGTAAGAGCGCGGCTGCGGACCGAACACGATGCCACCACCACGGTGCTTCGGCGAACGCGAAGTACCCTGACGGGCGCTACCGGTGCCCTTTTGTTTGAACGGCTTCTTGCCGCCGCCGGACACTTCGGAACGGCCCTTGGTTGCGTGAGTGCCGACATGGCGCTTAGCCAACTGCCAGTTCACGTAACGCGACATCAGATCGCCACGGACTTCTACGCCAAAGATGGCGTCGTCCAGGTCGACCGAGCCGGATTTCTTGTTATCGAGGCTGATTACGTCGAGTTTCATTGTTCTTATTCCTTCTCAGCCTCAGCGCCCGCAGGAGCTGCTTCGACCGGAGCTTGTGCGGCGGCGCCCAGAATGGCGGCCGGGAACGGCAACCCTTCCGGAGAAACTTTTTTCACGGCGTCGCGAACCAGAACCCAGCCGCCCTTGGAACCGGGGATAGACCCTTTCACCAAGATTAGACCGTGGTTGTCGTCAGTGGCGACAACTTCCAGGTTCAGCGTGGTCACGCGCTCAGCGCCCATGTGACCGGCCATTTTCTTGCCCTTGAACACCTTGCCGGGGTCCTGACACTGACCGGTCGAACCGTGCGAACGGTGCGAAACGGACACGCCGTGCGAAGCACGCAGGCCACCGAAGTTGTGACGCTTCATAGCGCCCGCGAAACCCTTACCGATCGAGGTGCCGGTCACGTCCACGAACTGACCGGAAACGAAGTGGCTGGGGGCCAACTGAGCGCCCACGTCCACCATCGCATCCGCAGGTACGCGGAATTCGACGACTTTCTTCTTCGGTTCAACTTTCGCCTTGGCGAAATGGCCGCGCTGGGCCTTCGTCTGACGGTTCGCTTTGGCAGCGCCGACGCCGAGCTGGAGGGCGGTATAACCATCCTTTTCTGCAGTCTTGTGCGCCACGACTTGGCAATTGTCCACTTTTAGCACGGTCACGGGAACGTGAGTGCCATCGTCTTTAAAGACGCGGGACATACCAACCTTTTGGGCAATTAATCCGGTACGCATTGGTCCCTTCCTAAGCCTTTTCTCTACGGCTTACGGTTAGAGTTTAATTTCAACGTCCACACCGGCCGCCAAGTCGAGCTTCATCAGCGCGTCTACGGTCTGCGGGGTGGGGTCAACGATGTCCAGCACGCGCTTGTGCGTACGGATTTCAAACTGTTCACGCGACTTCTTGTCAATGTGCGGGCCGCGCAAAACAGTAAACTTCTCGATCCGGGTCGGCAGCGGGATCGGCCCGCGAACTTCAGCGCCGGTGCGCTTCGCCGTATTGACGATCTCGCTCGCGGACTGATCCAGTACGCGATGGTCGAAGGCCTTAAGCCGGATGCGAATATTCTGGTGTTCCATTTTTTGAACCTAATCCAGTTGAACCCCCCACCCTTGGACGTTTCCTTAGGGGGGGTATTCGATTTCTTTTAAGCGATCACTTTAGCGACGACGCCGGCGCCAACGGTACGACCACCTTCACGGATGGCGAAACGCAGGCCTTCGTCCATCGCGATCGGCGCGATCA
>JANLGW010000078.1 GCA_024653965.1 Rhodospirillales bacterium | reverse complement strand
CCTTCCTGTTCGGCCTCGTCGGCTTCGAACTCATGGGCGGGCATTTCGTTGCGCGAGCGGCGATAGACGATCATCGCTTCTTCCGCGCCCAGGCGCTTGGCGGTGCGCGCCACGTCCATGGCGGTATTGCCACCGCCGTATACGATCACGCGCCGACCCAGCTTGAGCGGCTCTTTGGATGTTTCCATGTCGTACAGCACGCTGGCGGCATCCAAAATGCGCCCGGCGGCATGGGCGGGAATATCGATACGCTTGGCCAAGTGCGCGCCCACCGCGATAAACACCGCGTCGAAGCCTTCGGCTTTAAATGCGGCGGGAATGTCTTCGACTTTTGTGTTGAGTTCAAGCTTGACGCCGAAGTTGAGGATGCGTTGAATTTCGCCATCCAACACGGTGCGCGGCAAACGGTATTTGGGGATGCCAAAGCGCATCATGCCGCCCGCCAGGGGTCCGGCGTCGCGGATGGTGACGCTGTGGCCTAAGCGGCGCAGGTGATATGCCGCCGCCAGTCCGCTCGGTCCCGCGCCGACCACCAATACACGTTTGCCAGTGTCGGCATGAGTAGCTTTCGGCGTCCAGCCTTGCCTGAGCGCTTCATCGCCCAAGAACCGTTCCACGGCATGGATTGAGACGGCTTCATCTAAGTTTTGGCGGTTGCATGAACTTTCGCACGGATGATAACACACCCGGCCCATCACTGCGGGCATGGGGTTGTTTTCGACCAACGACTGCCACGCGGCGTGGTAGTCGCCTTCTTCGGCGTGGTACAGCCAGCCTTGAATGTCTTCGCCTGCCGGGCAGGCGTTGTTGCATGGCGGCAGCGCGTCGCGATAGACGGGCTTGAAGGTGCGCCATGATCCGGTGTGATTGGCCAAGCTGGTGCCGGGGTCCAGCGTGATGGCGAAGGGCAGATTGTTTTTATCGGGTGTATTCATCACCGGGCCTCCTCGTCCAAAAGGCCGAAGCGCTTGATGTTGTGATCCGCCATGCGCTGAATGCGCGCGATGTTTTCAACGTCGTT
>JANLGW010000076.1 GCA_024653965.1 Rhodospirillales bacterium | reverse complement strand
TATTCCTTGGCCTTGGCTTCGGTCGCGCTGACCAAACGTTCCTTGGCTTGAGGAATGATCAGATCGTCCTTGCCGAACGAAATACCGGCGCGGCATGCGTTGGCAAAGCCCAGACCCATGATGCGGTCAGCAAAAATGACCGTCTCTTTCTGACCGCAATGGCGATACACCACGTCGATAACGTTGGTGATTTCCTTCTTGGTCAACAGCTTGTTGATCTGCTCGAAACGGATTTTCGGGTGCTTCGGCAGCACTTCGGAAATCTTCATGCGGCCCGCAGTGGTTTCCACGCGGTAGACTTTGTCTTTGCCTTCTTCATCGACACCATGATAGCGCGCGATGATCTTAGCATGCAGGCTCAATTTCTTGCTGTCGAGCGCGTGCTGAACTTCACCCATGTCGGCAAACATCATGCCTTCGCCGGGTTCACCATCACGCTGCATGGTCATGTAATACAGACCCAAGATGATATCCTGCGACGGAACGATGATCGGCTTGCCGTTGGCGGGGCTGAGGATGTTGTTGGTCGACATCATCAACACACGGGCTTCCAACTGCGCTTCAAGGCTCAGCGGCACGTGAACGGCCATCTGGTCGCCGTCGAAGTCGGCGTTGAACGCGGCGCACACCAGCGGGTGCAGCTGAATAGCCTTACCTTCGATGAGCTTCGGTTCAAACGCCTGGATGCCCAAGCGGTGCAGCGTCGGCGCACGGTTGAGCATGACGGGGTGTTCGCGGATCACCTCTTCGAGGATGTCCCAAACTTCCGGGCGCTCTTTTTCCAGCATGCGCTTGGCGGCCTTGATGGTGGTGGCGTAGCCGTACAATTCCAGCTTGGAATAGATGAACGGCTTGAACAGTTCCAGCGCCATTTTCTTGGGCAGACCGCACTGATGCAATTTCAGTTCCGGACCAACCACGATGACCGAGCGACCGGAATAATCGACGCGCTTACCCAGCAAGTTCTGACGGAAGCGGCCCTGCTTGCCCTTGAGCATATCGGACAGCGACTTCAGCGGACGCTTGTTGGCGCCGGTGATGGCGCGGCCACGACGACCGTTGTCGAACAGAGCGTCGACGGATTCCTGCAGCATGCGCTTTTCGTTGCGCACGATGATTTCCGGCGCGCGCAGTTCGATCAGGCGCTTTAGGCGGTTGTTGCGGTTGATCACGCGGCGATACAGATCGTTCAGATCCGAAGTCGCAAAACGGCCACCGTCCAACGGCACCAGCGGGCGCAGTTCAGGCGGAATGACCGGAATAACTTCCATGATCATCCATTCGGGACGCGAGCCGGAAGCGATGAACGCCTCGACCAGCTTAAGACGCTTCACCAGCTTCTTGCGCTTGGCTTCCGAGGTGGTGTCACGCAGTTCTTCCTTGAGATGTTCCAGTTCTTCGTCCAGATCGATCTCGGCCAACATGGCGCGCAGCGCTTCCGCGCCGATGCCCACCGTGAAAGCGTCTTCGCCGTATTCGTCGACGGCGTTCTGGTACTGCTCTTCGCTCATCAGTTCGTTCTGCTTGAGCGGCGTCAGACCGGGTTCGACCACGACGTAGTTTTCAAAGTACAGCACGCGCTCCAGATCCTTGAGCGTCATGTCGGTCAGCAGACCGATGCGCGACGGCAAGGATTTCAAGAACCAGATGTGCGCGACCGGGCTGGCCAGTTCGATGTGGCCCATGCGTTCGCGACGCACCTTTTGCAGCGTCACTTCGACGCCGCACTTTTCGCACGTGATGCCTTTGTATTTCATGCGCTTGTATTTGCCGCACAGGCATTCGTAGTCCTTTACCGGACCGAAGATGCGCGCGCAAAACAGGCCGTCACGTTCCGGCTTGAAGGTACGATAGTTGATGGTTTCCGGCTTTTTGATTTCGCCGAAAGACCATGCGCGGATTTGTTCCGGCGACGCGATCTTGATTTGGATCGTATCGAAACGCTGGGTCGCAGTGACCTGCCCGAAAAATTTCGTGAGTTCATTCATTATCAGTACTCCTAAATCCGCTTCGGGCTCAGCTCAGGTCAACGTTCAGGCCGAGAGCCTGAAGTTCTTTGACCAGCACGTTGAACGATTCCGGCACGCCGGCTTCGAAATTGTCATCGCCGCGCACAATGGACTCATAGACCTTGGTGCGACCCGACACGTCGTCCGACTTGACGGTGAGCATTTCCTGCAGCGTATACGCTGCGCCATAGGCTTCCAGCGCCCACACTTCCATTTCGCCGAAGCGCTGGCCACCAAACTGCGCCTTACCACCCAACGGCTGCTGGGTAACCAGCGAGTACGGTCCGATGGAACGGGCGTGGATTTTGTCATCCACCAAGTGATGCAGTTTCAGCATGTAGATGTAGCCAACCGTAACCTGACGGTCGAAGACTTCGCCGGTGCGTCCGTCGACCAACGTCATCTGGCCCGAGGTCGGCAGACCCGCGAGATCCAGCATGGCGTTGACGTCGTCTTCACGCGCGCCGTCGAACACCGGCGTACCGATGGGCACGCCGCCGCGCAAGTTTTCGGCCATTTCAAAGATCTGCGCATCGTCGAGCGGTTCTATCTTTTCTTTGTACTCGACAGCCGAATAGATGGTCTTGAGCTTGGCTCTGATTTTTTTGGCATCGCCACCCTTGGCGTTGTACTCGTCGAGCATTTCGCCGATCTGGCGACCGATGCCCGCGCAAGCCCAACCCATATGGGTTTCGAGAATCTGCCCCACGTTCATACGCGAAGGCACGCCCAACGGGTTCAGCACGATGTCGACCGGGGTGCCGTCTTCGAGGTACGGCATGTCTTCCACCGGCATGATGCGCGAGATAACACCCTTGTTGCCATGACGACCGGCCATCTTGTCGCCCGGTTGCAGCTTGCGCTTCACCGCGACGAACACTTTGACCATCTTCATCACGCCCGGAGCCAGATCGTCGCCGCGTTGCAGCTTATCGACCTTATCTTCAAAACGCGCTTGCAGCACGGCGATGGAGGCCTCGAACTGACCCTTCAGGGCTTCGACGTCTTTCATCACCTTGTCGTTGCCGACAACGATCTGCGCTTGTTGACCCGGCGTGTATTCCGCCAGCACTTCTTCAGTGATCGTTACGCCTTCCTTCAGGCCCTTCGGACCGGAAACGACTTTCTTGCGCAACAACAGATCCATCAGGCGAGCCGAGAAGCTCTTTTCCAAGATCGCGCGTTCGTCATCGCGATCCTTGGCCAGATGTTCAATTTCGTCACGCTCAATCGCCAGCGCACGTTCGTCTTTGTCGACGCCGCGACGGTTGAACACGCGCACTTCGACCACCGTGCCCGCAACGCCCGGCGGCAGACGCAAGGACGTATCACGCACGTCGGTGGCCTTTTCGCCGAAGATTGCGCGCAGCAGCTTTTCTTCCGGGGTCATCGGAGATTCGCCCTTCGGCGTCACCTTGCCCACCAAAATATCGCCCGGTTCGATTTCCGCGCCGATGTAAACGATGCCCGCTTCGTCAAGGTTCTTGAGAGCCTCTTCGCCGACGTTGGGAATGTCGCGGGTGATTTCTTCCTGACCCAGCTTGGTGTCACGGGCCATGACTTCGAATTCTTCGATGTGGATCGAGGTGAACACGTCATCTTTAACGATGCGCTCAGAGATCAAAATCGAGTCTTCGAAGTTGTAGCCGTTCCACGGCATGAACGCGACCAGCACGTTCTTGCCCAGCGCCAATTCGCCCAGCTCGGTAGACGGACCATCACCGATGGTATCGCCCTGTTCAACGCGGTCGCCGACCTTCACCAAAGGCTTCTGGTGCAGGCAGGTGTTTTGGTTGGAGCGCTGGAACTTCAGCAGATTGTAGATGTCGACGCCCGACGCAGAGGTCGAGGTTTCTTCGGTCGCACGCACCACGATACGGGTGGCGTCGACCTGATCGACAATACCGGCGCGCTTGGCGACGATACACGCGCCGGAATCGCGCGCCACGGTTTCTTCCATACCAGTGCCAACCAACGGAGCCTGCGCTTGCAGCAACGGCACCGCCTGACGCATCATGTTGGAACCCATCAAGGCGCGGTTCGCGTCATCGTTTTCCAAGAACGGAATCAGCGCGGTCGCGACCGACACCAACTGCTTAGGGCTAACGTCCATGTATTCGATGTGTTCGGGCTGCACCATGACGAAGTCGCCAGCCTTGCGGCACGACACCATGTCGTCAACAAACTTACCGCCCTTATCCAAGGTGGCGTTAGCCTGGGCGATGACATAACGGCCTTCTTCCATGGCCGACATGTAGAACACTTCGTCCGTCACTTTGCCCTTGGTAACCTTGCGGTACGGGCTTTCGATGAAGCCGTACTTGTTCACCACGGCGAACGTGGCGAGCGAGTTGATCAGACCGATGTTCGGGCCTTCCGGCGTTTCAATCGGGCAGATGCGGCCATAGTGGGTCGGGTGTACGTCGCGAACTTCGAAGCCTGCGCGCTCACGCGTCAAGCCGCCCGGTCCAAGCGCCGACAGACGACGCTTGTGGGTGACTTCCGACAACGGGTTGGTCTGGTCCATGAACTGTGACAGCTGCGAGGAGCCGAAGAATTCACGCACCGCCGCCGAAGCCGGCTTGGCGTTGATCAGATCGTGCGGCATGACGGTGTCGATTTCCACCGAGCTCATGCGCTCGCGGATCGCGCGTTCCATGCGCAGCAAACCGACGCGGTACTGGTTTTCCATCAGTTCGCCCACCGAGCGCACACGACGGTTGCCCAGGTGGTCGATGTCGTCGATATCGCCGCGACCGTCTTTCAATTCGACCAGCACACGCACGATTTCCAAAACGTCTTCACGACGCAGCACGCGCACGGTGTCTTCGGTTTCGAAGCCGAGGCGCGAATTCATCTTTACGCGACCGACGGACGACAGATCGTAACGCTCAGAATCGAAGAACAACGATTTGAACAGCGCTTCCGCCGTATCGACGGTGGGCGGTTCGCCCGGACGCATGACGCGATAAATGTCGATCAGCGCTTCTTCGCGCGAAGTGTTTTTATCGACTGCCAACGTATTGCGGATATAAGGGCCGACGTTGACGTGATCGATGGCCAGCACTTTAATTTCGGTGACGCCAGCCGCTTCGATCGCTTCGATGCCGTCGGCGGTGATTTCCTCACCCGGTTCGGCGAAAATTTCACCGGATGCGTCGTTGAAGATATCTTCGGCCACGTAAGAACCGATCAGTTCTTCGCTGCCGACCAAAATTTCGCTGAGCTTGCTTTCTTCCAACTTGCGCAACAGACGCGGAGTCAGCTTTTCGCCCGCTTCGACGGCAACCTTGCCGGTCTTGGCGTTGATCAGGTCTTTGGTGAGCTTCACACCACGCATGCGCTGACCGTCGAAGGCGGTTTTCCAGCCCTTCTTGGTGCGCTCGTAAACAACGTGATCGTAGAAGAAGTTGAGCACATCGACCTTGGACATGCCTTCGGCATCCATCGGATCGAGAGTCTCGCCCTTGGCTGCGGCCTTGGCGCGCTTCTTGGCGGTTTCATCGTTGTCCAACGCCATCAGCAGCGTCGTCACCGGCAATTTGCGGCGACGGTCGATACGTACATAGACCAAGTCCTTGGCGTCGAATTCAAAATCCAACCACGAACCACGGTAGGGAATCACGCGCGCGGCAAACAGATATTTGCCCGAGCTGTGGGTCTTGCCCTTGTCGTGATCGAAAAACACGCCCGGGCTGCGATGCATCTGCGACACGATGACGCGCTCGGTGCCATTAACGACGAAGGTGCCGTTGGAGGTCATGAACGGCATATCGCCCATGTAGACGTCTTGTTCTTTGATGTCGCGCACGGACTTGGCGCCGGTTTCTTCGTCGATGTCCCACACCACCAAGCGCAGTGTCACCTTCAAGGGTGCGGAGAACGTGATGCCGCGCATCTGACATTCTTCAACGTCGTACTTGGGCGCATCGAATTCGTAAGAAACGAATTCCAATGTGCCGCGACCGGAAAAGTCTTCGATCGGGAATACCGACTTGAACACTTCCTGCAGGCCCGCCTGCTGGCGTTGATTGGCAGGGGTATCCTTTTGCAAGAAGAAGTCATAGGAACTTTTCTGCACCTCGATCAGGTTGGGCATATCCACCGGAGTGGAAATTCGTCCGAAATCCTTACGAACACGCTTGCGACCCGTAAACGACGTTGCCATGGTTTTTCCTCGTCTCAGCTGCGGCCCGAAATGGGGCCTGAAAAATCTCAAAAGGTCTAAATACAAAAAGCCCCTGGTAGACAGTCCCAAGGATGCCGATCCTTAGGGTCCATCTGCCAAGAGGCATAAATCACATCCGCTTTCCCGGCCCGGCAGGCCCTATTCGGGCGGATGATCTTCGGTGGGATCCGGCGGCGTCTTCCCGGTTCGGAAAACGCCGCCAAAACCCGATGTAGTTCTTCGTAGAGGGCTATTCACGTATTGTGCGGAACCCGCAAATACAATCGCGCTCTCGCCGAAGTGAATTACTTCAGGTCGACGGTTGCGCCAGCGGCCTCAAGTTTCTTCTTAATTTCTTCGGCTTCGCCCTTCTGCACGCCGTCCTTCACGGACTTCGGTGCGCCTTCGACCAAGTCCTTGGCTTCTTTCAAGCCGAGACCGGTGATCGCGCGGACTTCCTTAATCACGTTGATCTTCTGCGCACCGGCAGAGGTCAAGATCACGTCAAATTCGGTCTTTTCTTCAACGGCTGCAGCAGCTGCCGGAGCAGCGGCGGCGGCTACCGGAGCGGCGGCGGAAACGCCCCACTTTTCTTCCAGAAGCTTGGCCAAGTTGGCGGCTTCCATGACGGTCAGGGCGGAAAGGTCTTCCGCGATTTGTTCGATATTCGCCATTTTTGTATTCTCCATTAAGCTTGAACTGTTATTTCGATATCCGGATGCGCGGTTTAGCCCTTAGCAGCGTAGGCGCCGCAAACGCGCGCCAGCTGTGCGGCCGGGGCCTGAAGAACGCCGGCGACCTTGGTCGCGGGAGCCTGCAGAAGCCCAACCAGCTTGCCACGGAGTTCGTTGAGCGAAGGCAAGGTCGCGAGCGCCTGTACGGCGGCCACGTTCAATGCCTCACGGCCCAGTGCGCCACCAACAACTTGAAGATTGTCGTTGGTTTTGGCGAACTTGACCGCAACCTTGGCGGCGGCAACCGGGTCAGTGCTATACGCAATGCCGGTCGGGCCGCTGAACAGGTCAGCAATCGCTTCGAACTTCGTGTCTTTAAGGGCGAGACGCGCGAGCCGGTTTTTGGTCACTTTGAACTGAGCGCCCGCATCACGAAGCTGCACACGCAGATCCTCCATCTGGCCAACGGTCAAACCCAGATTATGGGTAACGACCACCATTTCGGCCTTGGCGAAGGTTTCGTGAAGAGAAGCAACCAGTTCTGCTTTTTGTGTCCGGTCCACTATCGTCTCCAGTTTACAGTGGCTCCCCTCGCGGGAGGGAAAGCCGTTGCACGAAAAGGTCTCTTACCCTCGAGGGTTCCCCCGGGAAGGTCAAAGACCCGATTTCCTGTCCAGTGCAACAGTTCAAGCCGTTTTAGGCGCGAGTGCGCGAAATTCGGTGACTGCACTGTCTGTGCAGGCGGGTTGCCCCTTTAAACCCCGCCATATTGCGGAGCACCTACGGTCTTGGACAGGGCTTGAAGCCAAGATGCCAAGCATCCCGGCTTCGCTGTCCGCCCGCCCCTAAAAGAGGCGGGCGAATTTCTAAAAGCCTTAAGCGGTAGCCTTAGGCAGGTTGGCCGCCGCCGATCAATTCGGCGATGTCCAGCTTCACGCCCGGCCCCATCGTGGAACTGATGGTCACGCGCTTCATGTACGTGCCCTTGGCCCCCGTGGGTTTGGCTTTGCTCAGCGCATCGATGAGCGCTTTAATGTTTTCGGCGATGGCTTTTTCTTCAAAGCTGGCCTTACCGACGCCAGCCTGAACGATGCCCATCTTTTCGACGCGAAACTCGATCTGGCCGCCTTTGGCGTCCTTCACGGCCTGCGCCACGTCGTTGGTAACGGTACCGAGCTTGGGGTTCGGCATCAGGCCGCGCGGGCCCAGAACCTTACCCAGCTTGCCCACGACCATCATCATATCCGGGGTCGCAATGCAGCGATCGAAGCCCATTTCACCTTTTTGGATCATTTCGGCCAAGTCTTCGGCGCCCACCAGTTCGGCGCCCGCTTTTTTGGCGTCTTCGGCCTTGGCGCCCTTGGCAAACACCGCCACGCGCACGGTTTTACCGGTGCCGTTGGGCAATGCCACGATGCCACGGACCATCTGATCCGCATATTTCGGGTCAACGCCCAAATTGACGGCAACTTCGACGGTTTCGTCGAACTTCGTCTTGGCGTTTTGCTTCACCAGCTTTACAGCGTCGGCGAGGCTATAGAGTTTTTCGCGATCTACGGTGCCGTTGGCGGCAGTCATACGCTTTCCAAGTTTAGCCATGATTTACTCCACCACCTGAAGACCCATGGAACGTGCGGTACCGGCGACCATCATCGCGCCCGCTTCCACGTCGTTTGCATTCAGGTCCGCTTTTTTCTGTTCAGCGATTTCACGGCACTGGGCCATGGTCACGGAGCCGATAAAGTCCTTACCCGTCGTGCCCGAACCCTTTTGGATTTTCGCGGCTTTCTTCAGCAAGAAGCTGGCCGGAGGCGTCTTGGTAACGAATTCGAACGAAGCGTCGGTATAACCCGTAATGACCACCGGAATGGGCATGCCCTTTTCCAGGTCTTGGGTCTTCGCGTTAAACGCTTTGCAAAATTCCATGATATTCAGACCAGCCTGGCCGAGGGCCGGACCGATTGGCGGGGACGGGTTAGCGGAACCCGCAGCCACCTGCAACTTGATGATTGCCTTAATCTTTTTAGCCATTTAATGACCTCAGTTCATCTTTGTTTCTGAGTGCGTGGTGCGACCATGGCTGGTCTCCCACACGGTTTAAGGCCCGGGGTGTACTCCGGTAGCCGTATTTTGTAAAGCCCTTAGAGTGCGATCGGGTTAGGTTGGAGCATTCCTGCTTCAACCCGATCCGTGAATCGCCCTCTAACATATTGATAGGGGCGGATTCACGCTTTAGCTGAGATCACATGAGTGATTTCAGCTAAAACGATCCGACCCTAGACTTTTTCGACTTGGGCGTATTCCAGTTCCACCGGGGTGGAACGACCGAAAATCGACACCGCGACCTTAACGCGGGAACGTTCTTCGTCGACGTCTTCGACTTGGCCGTTGAACGACGTAAACGGCCCGTCCACGACGCGCACACTGTCGCCAATTTCGAACACCACCGAGGGCTTGGGACGTTCGACGCCCTCTTGCACCTGACTCATGATGCGCTGGGCTTCGGATGCGCGGATCGGCGTCGGGCGGTCTTTGCTCCCCAAGAACCCACTCACTTTCGGCGTGTTCTGGACCAAATGCCAAGCCTGATCGGTCATTTCCATCTCGATCAGCACATAACCCGGGAAAAACTTACGTTCAGAGTGGACCTTGGAGCCGCGCCGCACTTCAACCACGTCTTCGCTGGGCACCAAAACCTGAATGATTTTGTCATCCATGCCGGCCTGCTTGGCCTGTTCCTCAATGGATTGTTTGACCTTTTTTTCAAAGCCCGAATAGACGTGCAGGACATACCATTTTGCAGCCATCGGTCAGCCTCCCCAACCCAAAATCAGGCGCACGCCATACGACAGCGTCTGATCGACCAGAAAGAAGAACAACGCCGCGATTACCGCCATCACAAACACCGTCAAGGTGGAAATGGACGCTTCACGGCGGTTCGGCCAAGTCACCTTGGCGGTTTCCTGGCGGACTTCCTGTACGAACTTAGCGGGCGTGGTTTTCGCCATCTTTGTCATTTCTTTCAAACAATTACAAAACTATTGCAAGCAAACGCTTCACCAAAACGGCGCCGGGGAAATGGCAGGGGCACCAGGGCTCGAACCCGGGACCTTCGGTTTTGGAGACCGACGCTCTACCAACTGAGCTATACCCCTACAAAACCACCCCTTCCGGCAACCTTTCAAGGATTCGACCCGAAAAGGAAAGGACAGGACGAGCGTACTCATCCTGCCGCATCCCGGGCCGCATCCCGGATCGGCTGGGAAATGGGGGTTTACCCCCTTCCCAGCCGGTTGTCCAGAACGTTTAAGCGATCACTTTAGCGACGACGCCGGCGCCAACGGTACGACCACCTTCACGGATGGCGAAACGCAGGCCTTCGTCCATCGCGATCGGCGCGATCA
>JANLGW010000123.1 GCA_024653965.1 Rhodospirillales bacterium | reverse complement strand
TTAAGCTCTTGGTAAGCCCTTAAGTGTACAAAAAAGTATGGCATGGATAGCCGACAAACTGAGCGCTGGGCCTCTTCTGCCGGAAGGGACATCAGCTTTTTTCGCTCGCCGGGTCAGTGAGACCACCGGGCTGGGGCTGATGACGTGCGCGGGCATGTATCTTGCCGCGCTGGCCAGTTACGCGCCAGGCGATCCGTCGTTCAATGCCGTCACCGATGCACCCATCGCAAACTGGATGGGCCAGCCGGGCGCCGCCAGCGCCGATTTAATGCTGCAAACCTTTGGTCTGGCCGCCGTATTGCCCGGCATTGTTGGCTTGGCGTGGGGATTTTTATGGGTGCGCAAACTGGGCGTCGGCCAATTGTGGCTGCGTTTGGTGCTGCTGCTGATCGCCTTGCTTTTGCTTTCCATCGCGCTGGCCGCCGTGCCGCCAACACCAAGCTGGCCGCTGGCCGCAAGTTTGGGCGGCGTCGCCGGTCAAGTTTTGTTGGAACGCGTATCGAACACCATCGCCGCACTGCATCTTGCCCGCGCCGATCTGATCACCGTAGGCGTTGCGGGCACCTTAACCTTGCCGGGTTTGGCGACGCTGGTATGGGCGCTGGGCCTGCCCGGTTCAGACTGGAAGGCCTTTGCCCGCGGCGTGGCGTTTTTCAATCACGCACTCGGCAACGGCCTGCTCAAATTGCTGGGCCGTTTGCGCTCCGCC
Organism: Rhodospirillales bacterium; assembly: GCA_024653965.1. Taxonomy (GTDB): domain Bacteria; phylum Pseudomonadota; class Alphaproteobacteria; order Rhodospirillales; family Magnetovibrionaceae; genus JANLGW01. The sequence continues at coordinate 12,391 of JANLGW010000123.1, read as the reverse complement.
CCGGCCCGCGACGATTATGACGACTATACCGGCGACGGCGACCTCGAAGAAGAAGAAGACCCGATCGACGACGGTGTGCTGCGCGCGCCGCGCCGCCGCATCGCGGGATCGTCTGCGGCAAGCCCTAAATCCAAGAAAAAGAAACCGCCCAAGGCTCCGGGCCTAGTGGAAACCCCCATTAAAACCCTTAAGACCGGAACCCGCGCCCAGGCGCAGCGCCAGCGCACGCTCGATTTGGGCGCGCGTGAAGGCGGTTATGTGCCGCCACCGCTGGATCTGCTCATCGCCGCCGACCCCTCCGATAAAAACGTCTTAAGCAAAGACGCGCTGGAACAAAACGCCGTCATGCTGTCGGGCGTGTTGGAAGATTTCGGCGTCCGCGGCGATATCGTCAAGGTGCGCCCCGGCCCCGTGGTCACGCTTTACGAATTGGAACCCGCGCCCGGCACCAAAACGTCGCGCGTTATCGGTCTGGCCGACGACATCGCGCGCTCCATGTCCGCCATCAGCGTGCGCGTCGCCACCGTGCCGGGCCGTTCGGTGATCGGCATCGAGCTGCCCAACCAAACGCGTGAGATGGTCACGCTGCGCGAATTGCTCGCTTCTCAGGATTTTGAAAAATCCAAGGGCGCATTAAATTTGGCGCTGGGCAAAGACATCGGCGGCCTGCCGATCATCGTCGATCTGGCGCGCATGCCGCACCTGTTGATCGCGGGCACCACCGGTTCGGGCAAGTCGGTGGGCGTCAATGCGATGATCTGCTCGCTGCTCTATCAACACGGCCCCGAGCAATGCCGCTTCATCATGATTGATCCGAAGATGCTGGAGCTGAGCGTCTATGACGGCATCCCGCACCTGTTGAGCCCAGTGGTCACCGACCCCGGCAAAGCGGTAGTGGCACTCAAATGGGCGGTACGCGAAATGGAAGAGCGTTACCGCTTGATGAGCCAATTGGCGGTGCGCAACATTTCCGGTTACAACCAGCGCCTGATCGATGCGGTGAAAAAAGGCGAAGAACTAACCCGCCGTGTGCAGACCGGCTTCGACGATATGGGCAAACCGGTGTTTGAAGACATGCCGCTGAGCATGGAGCCGCTGCCGTTCATCGTTATCATCGTCGACGAAATGGCCGATCTGATGATGGTCGCGGGCAAAGACGTGGAAGTCGCCATTCAGCGTTTGGCGCAGATGGCGCGCGCGGCCGGCATTCATTTGGTGATGGCAACGCAGCGACCCAGCGTCGACGTCATCACCGGCACCATCAAAGCCAACTTCCCGACCCGCGTCAGCTTCCAAGTCACCAGCAAAATCGACAGCCGCACGATTTTAGGCGAACAGGGTGCGGAACAGCTTCTCGGCCAGGGCGATATGCTGTATATGGCGGGCGGCGGTCGCATCACGCGCGTGCATGCGCCGTTTGTTTCCGATGAAGAAGTGCAAGACATCGTGTTGCACTTAAAAGACCAGGGCGCGCCCGATTATATCGAGGCCGTGACCGAAGAAGACGAACCCAGCTTCGGCGACATGGCCGTCGCGGGCGGCGGTTCACGCGAAGACGAACTGTACGACGAGGCGGTGGCCATGGTCGCGCGGGAAGGCAAAGCGTCCACCAGCTTCGTGCAGCGTCACCTGCAGATCGGATACAATCGCGCCGCGCGCATTATTGAACGCATGGAAGCCGAAGGCGTGGTCAGCAAAGCCAACCGCGTCGGTCGCCGCGAGGTCTTGATCAGCGATGTCAGCAAAGCATCTTAATTCCCAGCCTACCAAGGCGAAGCCGGAGATCGCCGGGATTCCCAATCGGCCCTTCCCCTTAAAAAGCATCATCGGCAGTTTGGTTTTAATCGCGGCGGCCATCGCGGCGGCGGCGGTGCTGCTGCCCAAAACGGCGCAAGCGAAAGACATCATCGGCCTCAGCGCCGCCGAAAAAGCCCAAGTGCAGCGCATTGAAAAATATCTCAACGCCATTGCCACGCTGTCGTCGCGGTTTATGCAGGTGACCGATACGGGCCAATTTGCGCAAGGCGAATTTCTTATGGCCCGGCCTGGGCGCATGCGCATCGATTACGACGATCCGGTGCCGATCTTGATCATCTCGGACGGCACCTGGGTCATGTATAAAGACGAATCGTTGGATCAAATCAGCACCTTGCCGTTTTCCCAGGTCCCGGCCTCCATGTTCATCGGCGCCAACGTCAATTTTTTCGGCGACGATTTGATGGTCACGAATTTTGAAGATGACGCGGGCGCGCTGCGCCTCACGTTGCAGCGTAGCGAAGACCCTTCGGAAGGTTCATTGACGATGGTGTTTGAAGCCAACCCGATGCAGCTCAAAAAATGGTCGGTCATCGACGCCCAGGGCGTAACCACCACGGTCTCGCTGCTGGGGCCAAGGTTTGGCGATCAACTCGCAGGCGACCTGTTCGTGGTCGAAAATCCGATGATGAATAATCGGGATAAATAATTTCCCGCCACCCCGTTTTTAGATCGTCTTTGGACCGTCTTTGGGCCGGTTCGTCGATGCGCAGCGCCGCATTTCACTGCCTTAATTTTGTCCCATCTCTCTACTATTATACCCGTATGCCTGGACATTGGTGCGGATCGTACCCATATCTGGAGCAGTGGTGCGGCAGCAGTCGCACCCACCGAACGCCACCCTCCCCCCCTCGATGGCGTATCGGAACGGCCGGCCATCCCCCCATGGCCGGCCGTTTTTTTATCCCTCACGGCCTATCCTTAAAGATTGAGACGATAACCGCCCGGTTCGGTGACTAAGATTTCCGCATGGCCGGGGTCACGCTCCATTTTCTGGCGCAATCGGTAAACGTGTGTTTCCAGGGTATGGGTGGTGACGGCGGCATTGTACCCCCACACCTCACCCAGCAATTCCTCGCGCCCAACCACGTTATGTACGGAACCGTTTTTGGCGCTGTCTTGGGCGTGCAAATAAAGGTATTTCAAAATTTGCACTTCTTTATCCGTCAGACGCACCGGCCTGGGCGCGTCGCGCCCTAAAGTTACCCTGGGCACGCCCTGCCCCTGGACTTTATGGTGTGAAACGCCGCTATCTTCTTCGAACATCAGGGTTTTGGCACCGGGGCGAAAGGCAAACGGGCCAATCACCAGCACCGCATCGTCGGAATGGGCGAATTGGCGGATATGGGCGCGCATACGCGCCAACAATACGCCGATTTTGAACGGTTTGACGACACAATCGGTTGCACCAGCATCAAGACTCGAAATGATCGATTTTTCGCTGTCGTTCGCGCTCACCATGATGATGGGCGCCATCATACCCTGCGCGCGCAATTGCCGACACACCGCCAGCCCGCCAAAATCGGGCAGATCGGTATCCAACAGCACCACATCGACGTGCTGATCTAGGGCCATTTTCAGGCCCGTGGCGCCATCCGGCGCAACTTCGCACTGATAACCGCCCAGTTCGGTCAGTTGTTCGTTCAACATCTGCCGAAAGGCGGGGTCGTCGTCGATGATCAATACGCGTTTGCCGTCCGTCATCTCCATGCGCTTTCTTCAGCCGGTTATTAACCTCTTATATTGGCCTAGCCCCTTATATTGGCATTGGCGCGGCCGTCGGCAATAACCCGTTACCTGAAAACCGCTTTCCTTGAACATTTGGGAGAGGTATTGTCCCCCGAATGCCTGTATTATCGCTTACGGCGATGATCGACCACCAATAGATCGATCATCAGTATAAGCGACATTACCACCCCGCACGCAGCAAAATCAGGGCGCCATGCCACACCGTCAATTCCCACCCAGCAAGGGCCTGCCCATCATGCCCGCCACCCGCGAATCGGCTTCACTGCTGAGCGTCGACCGCGCGGTATTTGAATTGCGGCGCGGGCGCATTGTCTCGGTGGCGGCGGCAAACGGAGCGCGCGCCTTGGTCATGGCAGCCGAAGGTGCTACCGAACAAACGCTGCTGGATCTGCGGGGATTGGCGCGAAACCAGCCCGTTTTAGCCATCACGCGCCGCCGCGCCGAGGTGTTGGGTTTAACCATTAATGCCATCGGCCCCATCGGAGACGAAAACGGCGTGCTGGCGCTGGATTGCGCGGGTGGTTTAGGCGCCGAAAAGGTGCTGCGTCTGGCCGATCCCTTAAGCGCAAACACCGACGAAGACACCGACGACGACGCCCGCACCACCCAGGTGCGCCCCGCACCCGCCTTCGGGCCGGAAGCCGCCGCAGTGGGCCTGACCAAAATCGCCCGCCTGCTGCCCGCCGCACTGGTGGCTGAAATCAACGACCCGGATGCGCGTGATCTGGCGGCGTGGGCGGCGCGGCGCAATTTAATCTTGGTCGACGCAGGCGACGTTTTTCAGTACGAACGCACCGCCGCGCGCACCTTAAAACGCGTGTCCGAAGCGCGCGTGCCGTTGGAAGACGCGCAAAACGCCCGCATCATCGCCTATCGCCCACTGGACGGCGGCCTGGAACATCTGGCCATCGTCATCGGCGAACCTTCGCCCGATGCGCCTACGCTGGTGCGTTTGCACAGCGAATGTTTTACCGGCGATCTACTAGGCTCCCTGCGCTGCGACTGCGGCGACCAATTGCGCGGTGCGATCAAAGCCATCGCGCAAGCCGGGTCCGGCGTGTTGCTGTATTTGGCGCAAGAAGGGCGCGGCATCGGCCTGGTCAATAAATTGCGCGCCTATACCCTACAGGACCGGGGGGCGGATACCCTCGACGCCAACGAACAGCTGGGCTTCGACGCCGATGAGCGGGTCTATCTGCCCGCCGCCGAAATGCTCAAAGACTTAGGCCTCCACCACATCCGGCTGCTGACCAACAACCCCGACAAGGTCAATGATTTGCAATCACACGGCGTTACCGTGGTCGAGCGGGTGCCGCACGCCTTTCCCGCCAACCGCCACAACGAACAATACCTGCAAACCAAAAAGGCCAAAGGCGGGCACCTGTTTTAGGTGTTTTAGGCAATTTTTGCCTTTGGGCGACGGAATTTGCCGCCTTTTCATGCTGTTGCAGTTTGGCAACGACTTATAACCCATTGATTTTCAATATTATTGAGTTTGGCATTGCGTTTGCAAGACCTTCAACGGCCTGGCATGTCCGTTTTTCGGGGCATTTTTGGCCATAAACCGCCGTTGCATGAAAGCCGTGGATTAGAGCTGATGGAAATATCGCAATATACCGCCCAAAATCCTGCACAAGCCCTGATGGCGTCGCGCATTGCAGCGCTTGACGCCGCAAACCAAGTCACGCGCAAAAGCGACGAACAAAATAAACCTGCGCAACCGACCGACGCGCCGAGCAGTTTGTTCGAAATGGCGCTCGATACGGTCAATCCGCTGCAACACATCCCCGGCGTCAACGGTATTTATCGGGAAATTACAGGCGACGGCGCCAATGCGCTGTCTTCTATGGCGGGCGGCTTTTTGTTCGGCGGCCCCATCGGTTTGGCGGCGGGCGCGGCGGGATCGTTTCTCGAAATGCTTACCGGCAAAAGCCTTATGGGCCACGCCATGGCGCTGTTTAGCGGCGAGGGCGAGGGCGAAACTTCGCCCCTGCAGTCCGTGCAAACGGCGGACGCGGGTGCCAGCGAACCGCTTTTTACGCCCGCCGAAGGCCTCAGCCTCAAACAATATCAATCCTTCGCCACCGCCGCAGACGGCATCCATCAAGGCATCGGCGCCAAAGCAACGGACGTGGGCTGGTCGGAAAACCTATGGACCCAGCAGACGCTCAAACAAGCCACCAGCCAATACGAAAACAACCAGCGCCTGGGCGGCGATAACCAAGAACGCACCAACCGCATCGTTTAAGGCACATCCCCCCTCTCCCTCCCAATGACAACGACACGACATTTTTTCCCCGACTTTATGGCCCCGGGCTGATATACCGTTTTCATGCAAATCAACGTCGATGCTACCGGTTGGATTAGAGCTCAAGGTCAAAAGTGGCGCTGCGCCCTGGGCCGGGGCGGTGTGCGTATTGACAAGGTGGAGGGCGACGGCGCGACGCCCGCCGGAATCTGGCAATTGGGGCGGGTTTTTTACCGCCCCGATCGCCTAAAAACCCCCGAAACGAAGCTCGCCGTTCTGCCGCTCGAGCCCAACTGGGGCTGGTGCGACGATCCCGTCCATGCCGATTACAATCATTTGATTGTTTTGCCCCACCCTGGCCGCCACGAAAAACTGTGGCGTAACGACGGCCTTTACGACGTGGTGGTGGAAATTCATTACAATACCGATCCGGTTGAGCCGGGACGCGGCAGCGCCATTTTTATGCACGTGGCCAAACCCGATTACAGCGCCACGGAAGGCTGTATCGCCTTAAATCTTACCGATTTGCTGGATTTGTTGCGCATATGCAATAAAGACGCCGCGCTGAATATAACGGATTAATTCGAGTCCACAGGCGGACGGGAGCCAAAAATCGCCGTGCCGACCCGCACATGGGTCGCGCCCAGCGCGATGGCGGTGGCAAAATCGCTGCTCATGCCCATGCTTAAAAACTTCAACCCGTTTTCTGCCGCCAATTTCGCCAGCAGGGCAAAATGCAGCGCCGGTTCTTCATCGACCGGCGGAATGCACATGAGGCCTAAGACCTCCAGCCCCAGTTCCCCTTTGCACAGCGTCACAAACGCGGCGACGTCTTGCGGTGCGATGCCTGCTTTTTGCGGCTCCAAACCGGTATTGACCTGAATAAACACCGGCAAATGGCGGTTTTCGGCGGCCATTTCCTTGGCCAGCGCACGCGCCAACTTTTCGCGATCCACGGATTCGATTACATCGAAGGTTTTTAGCGCCGGTTTGATTTTATTGGTCTGTAACGGGCCGATCAGGTGCAGTTTTACATCGGGAAATTCGGCGCGCAACGCGGGCCATTTGCCTTCGGCTTCCTGCACCCGGTTTTCACCAAACACCCGCTGCCCCGCCAACAGCGCCGGGCGGACCTGCTCGGCATCGTGGGTTTTGGATACCGCCACCAGCGTCACCGCATCGTTTTTCCGCCCAGCCTGAGCGCAGGCGGCGGCCATTTCTGCTTGAACGGTTTGCAGATTTTTCACAACGGATGATGAAGGCGAGGATGAAGACGGGTGGGAATTCATGGCGGCTCCGGTTAGGATGACAATGCCCATAACCTAACCGATCCGGTTGAACATGAACACCTTAACAACGCTGGCTTCAAGGCTTCATTGGTGCCGCATTGCGCCGAAAACAAACCTGTTGTCGCCTTTGCCACGCTTTTTTTTGTTCAGCGACGACGAGCGCCTGCCCGATCCCGCCCCACTTTTACGGCGACTGCCTAAAAAAGCGGCGGTGGTTCTGCGCCACCGGGATGCGGAGCAGCTTGAGCTTTTGGTCAAACGCACCACACCCCTGGCGCATCGCTTGAATCTCAAGGTGTTGGTGGCAAACGACGTTCGCCTAGCGCTGCATTACCGCTGCGACGGCGTGCATCTTTCACAAGCCCAAGCGCGGCAGGGGCCACCCTGCTTGAACCCAAAAGCGCTGCCGCCCGGATTGATCATCACCGCCGCCGCCCATGACGCCATGAGCCTTAAGCGCGCGCACCATGCCGGCGCGCACCTAGTCATGTTATCGCCGGTGTTCGCCACAGCCAGCCATCCGGGCGCAAAAAGCCTTGGAATCCGCCGATTCGCGACCCTTGCGCGATTAAGCGATGTGCCCGTGGTGGCGCTGGGCGGGATTACGTCGGCAAACCTGCGGCGGTTGCGCCTCACATCATCCTGGGGGTTTGCGGCCATTGACGGATGGCACGATTAAATAGGCCTACAATAAAATAGAAAAGGGCGGCCGAAGCCGCCCTTTCCGTAGTCTCTTAATCAACTTCAGATTAGAAGCCGACTTCGATACCCGCCAACACGCCGCTGACGGTGGTTTCCATACCTTCGGCAATGGTCGTCGGAGCAGCAACGGTATCTTCCGGGTTCGCATTAGAGTGGAAGTAGTCAGCCGTCAACTTAACGCCGGCACCCAGGTCATAGGCTACGCCCACGTTCCATTTGGTGTCTTCGTTCTGTTGCAAAGCGGCAAACGTGCCATCACTCTCGGCGCTCATGTAACCAACGGCCAAGGAGTACGGGCCGGTTTCGTAACCGACGCCCAATTCCCAAGCGTTGCCGTCAAGAGTGTTGTTCTGGGTAACCCCAGCCGCGACACCGGTGGTCGTGGCGTCATCGCTGAAGTCGGAGTAACCGCCACCAACGGTGAAGCCGGCCATACCGACGTTCAAGCCACCGTGAGTCACATTGCTCGTGCCGTTGTTACGGAAGTGGGTCACGTCTGCGGACACGGCAACGCCGCTCAGCTCGCCTTCGTAAGCCACGCCCATCGTGGAAGCATCGTGCGCACCGTTACGGCCAGCAACACCGATGGTGATGTTCGAACCGTTGACTTCAGCCGCAGCGTAAGACGCATAACCGGTGAAGCCGGAGAACGTCGGCGTGACGTACTTCAGCTTGCCGCCCTTGGCACCCATGTCGGTGATGTCAACCGAGGAGGTAGCGAAAGCAGCCGAATCGGTGGCGGCATCAACAGCGACGGCACCGAATTTGTCGGTATCACCCCAGTCGAAACCGTTCACTTGCGGAACGCGAACCAGGAAGTCGTCACCAGCGTGCGGCGTGGAACCCACGGTCAACGCGCCCATGGCGTCGCTGGAGATGGTCAGCTGAGAAACGTCGACGACGCCCTGAGCACGACCACCGGTCTTGGTGGCGCCGGTTTCGACTTTAACGGCAACGTTCAGGCCGTTGTCGAGAGTGGTGTCACCCTTAAAGTGAATTTCAGAGTAATCCCACTGCTGCAGCTTCACGCCGCGGTTGGCGCCGCCGTTGGCAGCCACTGCAACTTCGTCATGGTTGGAAACGCCAACATAGTGGCGCATGAAGCCGCCCAGGCCGAGTTTAATTTTGTCGGCGGCGAAAGCTTCGGTGGACAGGGTGGCCAACGCAACAACGGCGGTGGTACCGAGAAGGATCTTTTTCATGGTCTCTCCTAAAGTTTGTTTTACCACCGTTTTGCTTTCTTCAACCGATTGTCCGGTTCATGCTTAAACGGCAGACGATTTAACCCCAAGTCATTTGGATAGCTGCAGACTGCCCCCCGAACCCTTAGAGGTCAAGCGCGTGATGCATTAATGCGACGCATATTTTCCACACCGTGACATTTTTACAACACGGCCATTCGTTGTGGCCCGTTCGTTGTGATGTTGCCCAGCGCCCCACCATCTGCCCCGGTTTTGTTTCATGGCACCGATCAATGCCGCAAAATGATGCCGCAAAATTCTAAATGTTTTTTACGAAACGCATTGCCCCATCGGCGCGGAACAGTATTATAGCGCGCAAGATCGTAGTCTGCGGTCTCAACACTAATGTTGGATACGGGATTCGGTGTGCTCATGCGTTTTTTTCAACTCCGTAGCGGTTTTACGGCGCTTCTGGTATCGGCCGTCGCCTTAGGCGCCTGTTCAAGCGGCAAAGTAAACTTGCCCCGCAAACGTGCCACCGGTGAAATTGGCCGCAAGTACGAATCCGACCCGCGCGAAACCATATTGGGTAGCGACGGCCTAAGCCTTGGCGGCGGCAAAGATGCGGCGGGTGCCGATACGGGCAGCGGCGGCATCGGCGTCAATTCTTATTTATGGCGCGCCACGCTCGACACCATTTCGTTCATGCCCGTCACCAGTGCCGACCCGTTCGGCGGCGTGATCTTAACCGATTGGTACGCGCCGCCCGATACGCCCAACGAACGTTTCAAGCTCAACGTTTATGTGTTGGGCAAGGCGTTGCGCGCCGACGGCATCCAAGTTTCGGTGTTCCGGCAAATGCTTGACGGTGCCGGGCAATGGCGTGACAGCGCCGTCGAAACTGAAGCTTCGCGCAAAATCGAAGATTCGATCCTCACCCGCGCGCGCCAGCTGCGCAACGAAACCCGCATGCTGAACCAATGATCGTTTTATCCCTTGGGGCGCGCGCACTAACCCTCATCACCCTTGGGTTTTGATGCGCGACCTCGGTAATTTGAGGACCCGACGCCACCCATGTCGCACTACAATTTCAAGACCACCGAAGCCAAATGGCAAAAAATCTGGGCCGAACGCGGCACCTTTGCGGTCACCGAAAATTCAGCCCGACCTAAGTATTATGTGCTGGAAATGTTTCCCTATCCTTCCGGGCGCATTCATATGGGCCACGTGCGCAATTACACGCTCGGCGACGTGGTGGCGCGCTACAAACGCGCCCAGGGTTTCAACGTGTTGCACCCGATGGGCTGGGATGCCTTTGGTTTACCAGCGGAAAACGCCGCCATCCAAAACAACACCCACCCAGCCAAATGGACCTATCACAACATCGACACCATGCGCGCGCAGCTCAAAACCATGGGCCTGTCGTACGATTGGGACCGCGAAATCGCCACCTGCCACCCCGATTATTACCGCCACGAACAAAAAATGTTCTTAGATTTCCTGAAAAACGGCCTGGCCTACCGCAAGGAAAGCTGGGTCAACTGGGATCCGGTCGAACATACCGTGTTGGCCAACGAACAGGTCATTGACGGCAAAGGCTGGCGTTCCGGCGTGGCAGTGGAAAAGAAAAAACTGTCGCAGTGGTTTTTGAAAATCACCCAATACGGCGACGATTTGCTCAATGAATTGAAAACCTTGGATCGTTGGCCGGAAAAAGTCCGCCTCATGCAGGAAAACTGGATCGGGCGCTCCGAGGGCGCGCGCGTGCAGTTTTCGCTTAAAAATCGCAGCGACGCCCTGGAAATCTATACTACCCGCCCCGACACATTATTCGGCGCGTCGTTCTTAGCCATCGCCGCCAACCACTCGCTCACCGCGGAACTGGCGGCCAGCCAGCCTGAACTGGCGGCGTTTGTGCAAAAGTGCAACGCGCTCGGCACCTCCGAGGCGACGATTGAGAGCGCCGAAAAAGAGGGCATCGACACCGGGCTGAAGGTCAAACACCCCTTTATCAAGGGTGTTGAGCTGCCCGTTTATGTCGCCAATTTTGTGTTGATGGAATACGGCACCGGGGCGATTTTCGCCTGCCCCGCGCACGACCAGCGCGACATGGATTTCGCCCGCAAGTATAACCTGCCCGTCATTCCCGTGGTCGCGCCCAAGGCGGTGCACGGCACGCCGGACGAAGCGGCCTGGCTTAAAAATTTCGCCGCCAATGTCCTTGAAGCCATGGTGGACGACGGCGTGGCGGTCAATTCCGACTTCTTGAACGGCTTAGATGTCGCGCAAGCCAAATCCGCCGCCATTGCCAAGCTCAAAGAACTGGGCATCGGCGAAGGCACGGTGCAGTACCGCCTGCGCGATTGGGGCATTTCGCGCCAACGCTATTGGGGCTGCCCCATTCCCATCATCCATTGTGACAATTGCGGCCCGGTGCCGGTACCCGAAAAACATCTGCCCGTCACCCTGCCCGACGACGTGAACTTAAGTGGCAGCGGCAACCCGCTGGCGGCGCACCCCACCTGGAAACACGTGCAATGCCCGCAATGCGGCATCCGCTCGGTGCGTGAAACCGACACGTTTGATACCTTCTTTGAATCGTCTTGGTATTTCGCCCGTTTTACCGACCCAAAATCAGACCAAGCCTTTGATCGCGCCAAGGCCGACTATTGGCTGCCGGTTGATCAGTATATCGGCGGCATCGAACACGCGGTGCTGCACCTGCTTTATTCGCGTTTTTTCACCCGCGCGCTCAAAGATTGCGGATACCTAAGCCTTAAAGAGCCGTTCGCCGGCCTGATGACCCAGGGCATGATCTGCTTGGAAACCTATAAATCCAATGACGGTAAGTGGTTAACCCCCGAAGAGGCCGAAGGCCGCGACGACGTGGTGCGCGGCCGTTCGGAAAAAATGTCTAAATCGAAAAAGAACGTGGTCGATCCCGAACGCATCATCGGCGCATATGGCGCCGATACCGCGCGCCTGTTCATGCTGTCCGACAGCCCGCCCGACCGTGATTTGGATTGGACCGATTCCGGCATCGAGGGTGCCTGGCGTTATGTGGGCCGGGTATGGCGAATGGTGGCGGAAAATGTTGAGTTTTTGAGTGCTCCGGGCGCAGACAAACCCGCCACAATTGAGGGTGAGAGCCTAAGCCTGCGGGCGCAGACCCACAAAACCATCCATGCCGTCACCCAAGATTTGAACGGCTTTCACTTCAATAAGGCCGTGGCGCGCATTCGCGAACTGACCAACGCACTCGAAGGTTTTAAGGCCAAGGATCCTGCCGCCAATTGGGTGCGGCGTGAATCGTTTGAAACCGTGGCCAAGCTGCTCAACCCCATGCTGCCGCATTTAGCCGAAGAATTATGGCAGGCGCTGGGCCATGCCGAGCTGATCGCCGATGT
>JANLGW010000114.1 GCA_024653965.1 Rhodospirillales bacterium | reverse complement strand
TGAGAAACGATTGATGTTCGACAATACCGCCGTTTTGATGAAGCCGTGCTGGTCCTGCAAGGGGCCGGTGAGGGCTGGGGCGTTGTTTTGTCCGACCTGCAAAGCCGTGCAGGCTCCGGCCCCGGTGGATCATTTTGCGCGTTTTGGCATCGGCATGACGTTCGATGTGGACGTGCCGGCCTTGGATCGTTTGTACTTCGATTTGCAACGCCAGTTGCATCCCGACCGTTTCGCCACCAAGGCACCTAAAGAACGCGCGCTCAGCCAACAACAGGCGACGGCCTTGAACGATGGTTATGAAACGCTCAAAGATCCGCTCAAGCGGGCCGATTATCTGGTCCACCTGAAGGGCGTGAACGTATTGCCTGAAGGCTGCAATCTGGTGACGAACCAAACCATTCTGATCGAAGCGATGGAAATGCGCGAACGACTGGCGGCGGCTGGCAGTCTGGCCGATGTCAATACCCTGGCGCGGGAAACCAAGGCCGAGATCGAAGACGTGGTCGGTGGGCTTTCGCTGGCGTTTAAAGGCGGTGACATCGAAGGTGCGTGCCAATTGACGACGCGGTTGAAATACCTGCACAAAATGATGGGCGAAGTGCGTCAGGTGCGCGCGCGTCTGATGAACTAAAGAAAACAAGGATACTTTCGCCCCATGGCGCAACTGCTGCAAATTTTCGAGCCCGGCGAAACGCCTGTCCCTCATCAAGGCGAGACCGAACTGGCCATCGGCATCGATCTGGGCACCACCAATTCGGTGGTCGCGGTCAGTTCCAAAAATAAGGTCGAGGTATTGACGGATGCAGATGGCCGGGCGCTGGTGCCTAGCGTGGTCGCTTACGCCCCGGATGGTTCGGCCATCGTCGGTGAACTGGCCAAGCGCTTATTGCTCAGCCGCCCAGACTCAGTTGTCAGTTCGATCAAACGCCTGATGGGGCGGGGCGCGGAAGACGTCAAAACTTTGGGCGGGCAGTTGCCGTTCGACATCGAACCGTATGTGGAAGGGCAAAGCCATCTGGTGCGCTTGAACATCGGCGGGCATAAGCTGACGCCGATCGAAATTTCCGCTGACATTTTGCGCGCGCTACGCGATCGCGCCGAAGAACACTTGGGTGCGAAGGTGCAAAAGGCCGTCATCACCGTACCCGCCTATTTCGACGACGCTCAGCGCGCCGCCACCAAGGATGCCGCGCGTCTGGCGGGGCTGGAGGTGTTGCGCCTAGTCAATGAACCCACCGCCGCAGCGTTGGCCTATGGTTTGGATAAGGGCGCGGAGGGCCTGTACGCGGTGTTCGATTTAGGGGGCGGCACGTTTGATGTGTCGCTGCTGCGCATGCAAAAAGGCGTGTTTCAAGTGCTGGCCACCGGCGGCGACGCGGCGCTGGGCGGCGACGATTTCGACCACGCCATCGCCGATCATTTTTTGAAAGAACGCCAGCAAGGCCTGGGCGAGGCGGGTTTGAGTTCGGCCGAGGTTAAGGTGGCGCTGATGACCGCGCGCATCGCCAAGGAATGCCTTACCGTCGAAGAGCGCGGCGAATGGATGCTGACCACCCACGACAAACAAACCAAACACACGTTAAGCCGCGATGAATTTAACGGACTGATTGCGCCGCTGGTGGAACGCACCATGAAAATCTGTCACGCGGTGTTGACCGAAGCGGGTTTTGACCCCGAAGACATTCATGGCGTGGTGCTGGTGGGCGGGTCGACCCGGGTGCCTGCCGTGCGTGCCGCGGTGGCCAATTATTTCGCCGCCGAGCCGCTCGCCGACATCGACCCCGATCAGGTGGTGGCGGTGGGGGCTGCGTTGCAGGCCGAGGCGCTGACGGCGGGTTCCGACACCTTGCTGTTGGACGTTACGCCGCTGTCGCTGGGTCTGGAAACCATGGGCGGGTTGGTGGAAAAAGTGATCCAGCGCAATACCCCGATCCCCGTGGCCAAGGCCCAAGAATTCACCACTTTCAAAGATGGGCAGACCGCCATGGCCATTCATGTGGTGCAGGGCGAACGCGAACTGGTGGATCAGAACCGTTCCCTGGCGCGCTTTAACTTAACCGGCATTCCGCCCATGGCGGCGGGCGCGGCGCATGTACGGGTGACGTTTCAGGTCGATGCCGATGGTCTGCTGACGGTGTCGGCGGCGGAAGATACCAGCGGTATTCAGCAGCACGTCGAGGTCAAGCCGTCTTACGGTCTGAGCGAAGACGAAATGTCCACCATGCTTTACGATTCCATGGCTCATGCCAAAGACGACATGGAGCAGCGCCTGCTGGTCGAAGCGCGGGTCGAGGCCGAGCGCGCCATGAACGCGGTGACGGCAGCCTTGCAGGCCGATTGTCGGTTGCTCAGCGTCGAAGAACGCGAAACCATCGGCGCGGTCATGGATCAAGTGCTGCACGCCTGCCGGGGCAAGGATCGCGATGCCATCAACCGCGCCGCCGAAGATTTGGACGCGGCCACCCGCAGCTTTGCCGAAAAGCGCATGGATAAGGGCATCCGCGAGGCCCTGACCGGCGTTTCCGTGGATAAGCTGCAAAGCGGCATTAAGGTTAAATAATCTTGTCCCCTGCTTCGAGTCGGGGTAAACCACAGGACATTGAAGGCCGTTTATCGAGGAGATTGAGTGCATGCCGAAAATGACTTTTGTCGATGCCCATGGCAACCGCAAAGAGGTTGACGCTCCGGTGGGCCTTTCGGTCCTGGAAATCGCGCACAAACACGGCGTGGACTTAGAGGGCGCTTGCGAAGGTTCGCTGGCGTGTTCCACCTGTCACGTGGTGGTGGCCCAGGAGTGGTTCGATAAGCTCAAGGATGCGTCCGAGGAAGAAGAAGACATGCTGGACTTGGCCTTCGGCCTTACCCACACCTCGCGTTTGGGCTGTCAGATCAAAATGACCGAAGAACTCGACGGGCTGGTCGTCTCCGTTCCCGGCGGCACGCGCAACATGCTGCTTGAATAAACGTGCTCAACACCAATTTAGAGTGCGATCGGATTAGGTTGAAGCATTCATGCTTCAACCTAATTCGTGAATCGCCCTCTCACATATTAATAGGGGGCGGATTCACGCTTTAGGTGGAATTGCTAAAGCGATTCCACCTAAAGCGATCCGACCCTAGTGGGCGCGGGGCACACCTGGGCCTCCCTTTTTGTTTGAGAGGTAACCGCAATGCGCTGGATCGACGTTCACGACATCGCCATCGAGTTGGAAGAAGCCCACCCGGACGTGGACATTATGCACGTGCGTTTCACCGATTTGTGGAAATGGGTGCAGGCGCTGCCCGGGTTTGACGACGATCCGCAAAAATCGAACGAAAAAATCCTCGAAGCCATTCAAATGGCGTGGCTGGAAGAACGCGATTAGGCCTTACGCCTTAAAATTGCCGTAACGATCAATTTGGCGCATGGTATGGCGCGTATCTTCAACTTTTAGCTTCGGTGTCTTAATGAGCGGCATCAATGAAATCAACTGGATCGATTGGGCGGCGGCGGCGTGGTTCGCGCTGGCGTGGTTCGGTTATACCTATTACGCCGACCGTCTTAAGATCAACGACCGCACGCTGATCACGGTTATGCGCCGCCACCGCGAAACGTGGATGCTGCGCATGCTGGCGCGGGAAAACCGCGTCACCGACAGCACGATCATGGCGTCGATCATGCGCAGCGTAGGGCTGTTTTCTTCCACCACGCTGCTGATCCTGGCCGGGCTGCTGGCCATTTTGGGCTCGCTGGATAAAGTTCAGGCGTTGGCCAGCACGTTGCCGTTTATCGAAGGCGGCACGCGGGTGCAGTGGGAACTGAAAATCCTGCTGATGGTGTTGATTTTCATTTATGCGTTTTTCAAGTTTGCCTGGTCGCTGCGCCAGTTCAACTATGCCGTGGTGCTGATCGGCGCTGCGCCGCCGCATACCGAAGCCGAGACCGCTCCCGCCCGGGAATTCGCTCTCGCCACGGCGCGGGTGGTATCGGGCGGGGTGTTGAACTTCAACCGCGGCATTCGCGCCTATTATTTTGGGCTGGCGGCGCTCAGCTGGTTTTTGCATCCGGCGCTGTTCGCCCTTGTGACGGTGTGGGTGGTGGCGGTGATCTATCGCCGGGAATTTATGTCCCATACCCTGGCGCTGCTGGAAAGCGTGCCCGATTTAACCGCCACAAAACCATGAACTTAGATTTGCCAGATAGCGCATTTTCCAAGCCGCCCGCGCAGACCCGCGTGGTGGTGGCCATGTCGGGCGGCGTGGATTCCTCCGTCACCGCCGCGCTGCTCAAAGAAGCGGGTTATGATGTGGTGGGCGTGACGTTGCAGCTTTACGATCACGGTCTCGCCATTGATCGACCCGGCACCTGCTGCGCCGGGCGCGACATTCATGACGCGCGGCGTGTGGCGGATCGCATCGGCATTGCCCATTACGTGCTGGATTTTGAGCAACGCTTTCGTGAACAGGTGATGGAAGTGTTTGCCGATACCTACCTGCGCGGCGAAACGCCGATCCCGTGTGTGCATTGCAACGATACCATCAAGTTTTCCGACCTGTTGCAGCGGGCGCACGATCTGGGCGCGGATGCCCTGGTCACCGGCCACTACGTGCGCCGTGTGGATGGCAGGCACGGGGCCCAACTGCATCGCGGCCAGGATCATAGCCGTGATCAAAGCTATTTCCTCTTTTCTACGCCCAAGGCGGCGCTGGATATGCTGTGGTTTCCGCTGGGCGCGGCCAGCAAGGATGAAGTGCGGGCCGAGGCGGCGCGGTTGGGGTTAGACATCGCTGCCAAACCCGACAGCCAAGACATCTGCTTCGTGCCCGAAGGCAAGTATCTGGACGTGCTGGAACGACTGCGCCCCGGCTCGCTGAACTCAGGCGACATCGTCGATGAACAGGGCCGCGTATTGGGCCAACACGATGGCATCGCCAAATACACGGTGGGCCAGCGCCGTGGGCTGGGTCTGGCGGTGCCGGATTCGCTTTATGTGCTGAGCATCGACGCCGAAAAAAATCGTGTGGTGGTGGGGGCAAAAGATGCACTGCTCGCCCATGCGCTGACCTTGCG
>JANLGW010000108.1 GCA_024653965.1 Rhodospirillales bacterium | reverse complement strand
ACAAAATCAAACCGCTGGTGGCTTAAGCCTTAACTTACGGTTTCAAAAACCCAACAATTTCCTTCACTTCGGCGATGATCGGCTCGGCCAAGGCGCGGGCGCGCTCCGCCCCGCTGCGCAAGACTTGATCGACGCTGGCCGGATCGGCCACTAAACGGCGCATCTCGCTTTGGATGGGGCCAAGTTTGGCCACCGCCAGATCGGCCAAATGCTGTTTGAAGGTGCCGAAGCCTTCGCCTGCAAACTTGGCGCAAGCGTCTTCCAGCGACGTATCGCTTAGCGCCGCATAGATGCCGAGCAGATTTTTCGCTTCGGCGCGGCCTTCCAGACCCGCAGGCGTTTGCGGCAATGGATCGGTGTCGGTCTTGGCCTTGCGGATTTTTTTGGCGATAGTGTCGGCATCATCGGTCATGTTGATGCGCGACAGTTCCGACGGGTCGGACTTCGACATCTTCTTCATCCCGTCCTTCAGGCTCATCACCCGCGTCGCGGTGCCCAAGATCAAGGGTTCGGGCTGGGGGAAAAAACCTTCCACGCCGAAATCGTTGTTGAACTTAGCCGCGATGTCGCGCGCCAGCTCCAAGTGCTGCTTTTGATCTTCGCCCACCGGCACGTGGGTCGCTTTATACAGCAAGATATCGGCGGCCATCAGATTGGGGTACGCATACAAACCCACCGAGGCATTTTCCGAATTTTTGCCCGCCTTGTCTTTAAACTGGGTCATGCGGTTGAGCCAGCCCAGCCGCGCCACGCAGTTAAAAATCCACGCCAGTTCGGCATGACCCGGCACTTGCGATTGATTGAAGATGATGTGCTTTTTGGCATCAATGCCCGCGGCCATCATGGCGGCGGCCACCTCGCGCGTGCTTTGAGTCAGCTCATGCGGATCTTGCCACATCGTAATGGCGTGCATGTCCACCACGCAAAACAGGCACTCGTATTCCTGTTGCAGTTTGACCCAGTTGCGCACCGCGCCCAGATAATTGCCCAGGTGAAGATTGCCGGTGGGCTGAACGCCCGAAAAAATACGCGCCATAACTTAAGTTCCTTCCGTGTGGACCGGAGGCCGTGTGGACCGAATGGTTAAAACGATAAGGCGAGGTTATGAACCCTTGCCCCGACAGGGTCAAGATTTTGCGGGTCGGCGCATCCATTT
>JANLGW010000104.1 GCA_024653965.1 Rhodospirillales bacterium | reverse complement strand
CCACCGCCAAAGCCAGCAGAAATTCCGCATTCGGCCCGCCACGCCCGCTCTTGCCCTTAAGCGTAACCGTCGTTTCACCACCCGAAAGCAACACCGCCGGAGCCTTCAGGGCTTGCCCATGCGCCGCCACCTGACGCGCAAGGGCGGCCTGAGCCTGGGCGACATCGCGGGACTCGCCTTCGATGCGGTCCGACAAAATCATCGGCGCATAACCCGCCTTTACCGCCACAGCAGCCGCCGCCTCCAACGACATCTGCGGGGTAGCAATCAACACATTTTGCACATGAGCAAAACGCGCATCGCCGGGTTTCGGCGTTTCATCCGATGCAGCGTGCAACACATCCAAAATCGCCCGAGGTGCGTCAATGGCATACTTCTCGATCACCGCCAGCGCATCGGCATAGGTGGACGGGTCAGGCGTCGTAATCCCCGACGCGATGGATGACAGATCATCCCCCGGCACATCGGAAATGATCAGCGATACCACGCGCGCCGGATGGCATGCCATGGCGAGACGCCCGCCCTTAATCGCCGACAGATGTTTGCGCACACAGTTCATTTCCGTAATGGTCGCGCCCGAACGCAGCAATTGGTTCGTGAACGTAGCTTTGTCTTCAAGGGTGACGCCTCCGGCGGGCAACGTGAGCAATGCCGAACCACCGCCGGAAATTAGGCACAGCACCAAATCGTCCTGGGTAAGGCCTTGCACGGTTTCAAGAATGCGTTTGGATGCATTGACACCTGCCTGATCGGGCACCGGGTGCCCGGCTTGCAAAACTTCGATGGATTGTGTCGGCACGCCATGGCCGTAACGTGTCACCACCACGCCTTCAACATCGCCGCCCCAGGATTGTTCAACCGCGCGCGCCATGGCGGCAGCGGCTTTTCCTGCGCCGACGACAATGGTGCGACCCTTAGGCTTGGCGGGTAAGTGTCGAGGCACACACACGTTGGGCAACGCGGCATCGACGGCTGCCTTGAACAGTGCGTCGAGCAATTCAGGTGACGCAAGTATGGCCATGTCCGATCAATTCCTTACATGAGAGGGGACTCTCCCCTATCGATGCTAACACCGAAAAGAAGGAGAGTCCCGGGGAGGCCGCCTGAGCGGTCAACTTTCAAGCAACGTCGTGGTTGGCCAATTTCTCCAATGCACGCACCATAGCGGAATGATCCCAACCCTTTCCGCCCGCCGCCGTGCAGGCGTTGAATAATTCCTGTGCGGTGGCCGTATTGGGCAATGACACACCAAGTTCGCGCGCCGACTGCAACGCCAGATTCAAATCCTTTTGGTGCAACTCAATTCGAAAACCCGGATCGAAGGTGCGTTTAATCATGCGTTCGCCATGCACTTCCAATATTTTTGACGATGCAAAACCGCCCATCAGCGCCTCGCGGACCTTGGCCGGATCCGCGCCCGCCTTGGAAGCAAACAACAGCGCCTCGCTGACCGCCTCGATATTCAACGCGACGATGATCTGGTTGGCGACCTTGCAGGTCTGCCCCACGCCGTTGTCGGTACCGACGAGCGTAATCTTTTTACCCATCATCTCAAACAGCGGTTTAGCTTGATCAAATGCGGCTTGCGGACCGCCGACCATAATGGTGAGCGTGGCATTCTTCGCCCCGACCTGCCCGCCCGACACTGGCGCATCCAGGTACTGACAGCCCAAGGCATTGATCTTGGCGGCGAAGGTTTTTGTGGCGGTGGGCGAAATGGAGCTCATATCGATCACCAACTTGCCCGCGATCAATCCCGCAGCAACACCATCTACGCCGAACAGCACAGCCTCAACGTCGGGTGTATCAGGAAGCATCAAAATCACAATATCGGCCTGCTCGGCAACGGCCTTGGATGACGCACATTCAACTGCGCCACCGTCTAAAATATCCGCCGGAGTGGGCTTGGAGCGTTTTAACACGAACAGATCATGCCCGCCCCCCTGCAGATGGCCCGCCATAGGGTGGCCCATAATGCCCAGTCCGATGAAACCGATTTTCGCCATAACGCGTCCTCCTTTAATGCCGTGTATTAGGTCTAGGCCTTTAAATACTGCTCTGCCCAGCCCAGGCCTTCCATCGTGGTGGTAACGGGCTTGTATTCACAACCGATCCAGCCCGCATAACCGATCTGGTCCAGCAATTTAAACAAATATAGAAAATCAATCTCACCCGTGCCTGGTTCACCACGACCCGGATTATCAGCCACTTGAATGTGCTGAATCATTGTTATGTTTTTTTCCAAACCATGAGCCACATCGCCCTCCATGATTTGCATGTGATAGACGTCATACTGTACGCGGATGTTGTCTGATCCCGTCTCGCGGATGACGTCGAGCGCTTGCTCTGTGCCACACAAATAGAACCCCGGGATGTCGCGGGTGTTGATTGCTTCGATCAAAAGCCGAATACCTGCATCCTTCAATTTGTCGGCAGCGAATTTCAGATTTTCAACGAAAGTCGCCCGTACCCGATCTGCCCCCACGCCCTTTGGCGCGATACCCGCCAGACAGTTGACTTGAGAACACCCCAATTCAGTGGCGTAAGCGATCGCTTGATCAACGCCAATTTTAAATTCTTCCACCCGGTCCGGATGACAGGCAATGCCCCGCTCACCCGCCGCCCAGTTCCCTACGGGCAAGTTGTGCAGCACCTGGGTGAGGCCCCAATGCTGCAGGCGCGCTTTTATCTCAGAGGCCTCAAAATCGTAGGGGAACTGGCATTCCACACCCTTGAACCCCGCCCCGGCGGCGGCTTCAAAACGCTCGAGAAACGCCACCTCATTGAACAGCATACTGAGATTGGCAGCGAAGCGGGGCATGGGCATCTCCAATTCCGGGCGTTTTGGTTGCCCGATTGTCCAGCCCGGGGCGACTGCTTGCCCCGAACAGCAAGGCATCGATGGACCTAGACTTAGCGCCGTAAAAGGATGGAAACAACGCAAATGATAATGTTTTCCATCATTCGGAATGATGGTAATTTTTATATTTAATTACAACGTATTGATAGGTATTTCATGATCCAAAATCGGGGCAATTGGAGGAGTATTTCGTTGTTATTGCCCACCCAAAACGCTATGACAATCCAATCTCGTCCCTCCCCGCCCATCTCTTAAGGAGAACCTCCATGCTCAGCGTTCTACGCCTCTCTTTCGACGACGCTCAATGCATTATTGAGGGCGCAGAAAACAAAGCCCGGGAGTTGGGGCTGGCCATGTGCATCGCCGTCACCGACGAAAGCGGCTTTTTGATTGCGTTCAAACGCATGGACGGGGGCAAACCCCTGTCCACCACCTTGGCCCAGGACAAGGCGCACACGGCGGCGATTTCACATCGCACCACGCAATTTTACAATGAACGCAACGTGCCGGGGCAATTGTTGTTCGGCATCCATACTGCAGCCGCGGGGCGTTTTTCCACCGTGGGCGGTGGCGTAAACGTGGCGGTAGAAGGTCAGTTGGTTGGCGCGGTGGGGTTGTCGGGTGGTGCGCCCGAGCAAGACATCGCCTGCGCCGAAGCAGGAATCGCCCACTTCCTTTCGACCCGCGCGTAACTCGAATTACTTACAGATGCCGTTTCTTGGCGACGGAAAAATCCCACCCATGGCGGTGGTGATGGCGCCTGCGGTTTCTTTTACCATGGCGCCCAAAATAGGGAACCTCTCGTCGCCGATCCGCGCCAATGGACCAGACAAAGACACGGCAGCCATAGGCTCGCCGAACTCGTCATAAATGACCGACGCCACACACCGAAGCCCAACACAATGTTCTTCATCATCCAAAGCATAACCGGTAAAACGCACTGCCTCGATCTCTTTACATAACGCCTTCAAGTCGACCACGGTCTTATCCGTGCCGCGTTCCAGTTCTCGCATATCGAGAAATTTACGCGCCTTCGCTTCCGGCAGAGCAGACAGCAAGGCCTTACCCACCGCCGAGGAATGCATCGGCACCCGCGCGCCGGGCTTCGCCTGCACGCGCATCATCTGGCGGCATTCCACCTGAGTCAGGTAAATGCATTCGCCCTGGTCGGCGACCGCCAGATTGACGGTCTCGCCGCTTTTTTCCATCAGCGCCGTCATAAACGGTCGTGAGGTGGCGATGATATCACGCGAACGCACAAATGCATTGCCGATGGTGAACGCCTGCACCCCCATCATCCATAAGGACTGTTCGTTATCAAAACGCACAAAACGTTCATGCTGCAGCGTGGTAAGCAAGCGATGCGTGGTTGAAAGCGGCAAGCTTGCACGTTGGGAGATTTCGGTCATGGTCATGCCACGATCAGCATCGGCGATAACATTAAGAATCGAAAGCGCACGACACAGCGATTGCACCTGACCCGTGTTTTCACGGGATTTTTTGACGATCTTTTGAGTTTCGCCAACACCCACCGGGCGTATCCGCGCTTTACGTTTTGGTTCCTTGGTCATGCTGAACTTCTCGACTACAATAAAACGTTAAGTTTATGTATTTAATCACAATATTGTCACAGCTTCCGTATTATAAAATATGATTTCATTTTTGTCTGCTGCAAATAAGAAGCGCGCTATAGTGAGAACATCGCTTGAACCGCCCCGCCAACAAACAAAACGATTTTCATGCCCATAACCTCCCCCGATGCACTCAACGGTCAGTCCCTCGGCTTCATCGGATTAGGCTTGATGGGCAAGCCCATGGCGCTCAATTTAAAAGCCGCTGGCGCCAACGTGCTCATTCACAACCGATCTCGCCAGGTGATGGATGAACTTTCCGACCAAGGCATGATTCCTGCCGAAACTCCGGCGGAAGTTGCGCGCGGTGCAGACATCTTAATCTTAATGTTATCCGACACGGCAGCCGTCGAAACGGTCTTGTTCGGCGCAGATGGTGTAATCGAAGGCATCCATGCCGGAAGCCTCGTGGTCGACATGGGAACCACTGAAGCCACCGCCACCCGTGACTTCGCCACACGCATCCGCGCCAAGGGTGCAGATTATATGGATGCACCGGTTTCCGGCGGCACCATCGGTGCCGCCAACGGCACCTTGGTCTTCATGGCGGGCGGAACGGATGAAGCCTTTCGGCGCATCCGCCCGCTACTCAGCGTCATGGGCCAAAACGCCGTGCTGGTCGGCGATGTCGGCGCGGGTCAAGTGGCTAAAGCTGCTAATCAGATCATCGTCGGCCTTACCATCAGCGCAGTGGGCGAAGCGCTAAAACTGGCCGAACGCGCTGGTGTTGATCCGGCTAAAGTCCGAGAGGCGCTCAGCGGTGGGTTTGCCGCTTCAAGGATATTAGAAGTGCATGGCCAGCGCATGATCAGCGGTGATTTCACGCCTGGCGGAAAATGCGTGACCCAGCGCAAGGATCTTTATCAAGCCCTAAAGCTTGCCCGCGAACACGGGCTTGAACTACCCACCACCGCACTGGTAATGGCACAATACGACCGCGCGATCGAGGCTGGGTTTGGCGACTTAGACCACGCAGCACTCATCAAAATTTTAGATGAAATACCATCTCGATAACGATGGATACTGGCCGGCAAATTTTGGGTAAACCTAGTTATTTTTCCGGCGCCCGGACGTTTGCCAAAAATCCCACCCGGCAAGACCGATGGTGAAGAACACCAAAATACCCAGATCCCAGCGGGTCACATAGCCAAACAAAATTGCAAGAAAAGCAAACAGCATGGCAAACGCGACTAGGCTAATAATACGGTCAATCGTGAGATTCGTCATGTGCTCACTCCTCCTGCTTGGTGGCTTGATACGTGATCTGACAACCAGCGTGCCGTACGCAGCAACCGCGCGTCATCTCCTTGCCGCCCAACCAATTGAACGCCCATCGGCAACCCATTTTCAGCCTGGAACAATGGCACGGTAAGTGCCGGAGTGCCACACAATGTCCAAAGCCCGTTAAAAATCGAACTACCCGTAGTCTCAAAACCTTCGGGCGAAGCCCCCGGGGCGGCAGGGGTCAAG
The DNA here is from genome assembly GCA_024653965.1 of Rhodospirillales bacterium. Lineage (GTDB taxonomy): Bacteria > Pseudomonadota > Alphaproteobacteria > Rhodospirillales > Magnetovibrionaceae > JANLGW01. The sequence continues at coordinate 9,741 of JANLGW010000104.1, read as the reverse complement.
ATGGCGTCACAACGCTTAAAGATTTCGTCTAAGGCGGCGTTGAACACCCCCCGCCAATCCAAGGCGGCAAGATAATCGCGCGCGAGGATAGCTTTTCCCTTGTCCAGCGCCGTCGTCAATTCAAACGACATCTGATCGCGACCGCGCCGTTCATAAGCATAATAGCATTTCGCCATTTCAGCAAAATTGATGCGCGCCCGAATGTCTGCAGCATCATTGAATACGGTAGGTAACGGCGCCTCAAAGCACTGCTCGCCCAGCAATTGGGTGAGTTCCTGAAAGGCCTGGACGGTCTGCTCATCTGCCACCTCTTCAAATTCAGGCGGACGAACAAACGCAAACATCGGCGTGACCGGCGGGGTGGCGCTGGCGATCGACAACAGGCGGGGGGGTGGGGCGGGCTCAGTCGCCGGGTCTTGCGCGTCGTACCCGAAAAGTACCTCTGCCAGCATCGCCGCCCCTTCCACCGTACGGGCGAATACACCCACGGTATCGAGACTGGGCGACTGTTTCAAAATCCCGGTACGCGAAATAGCGCCGAAGCTGGGCTTAAACCCCACGGTTCCGCAATATGCCGCAGGACGGATGACCGAGCCGCCAGTCTGCGTGCCGACGGCAAACGGCACCATCCCTGCCGCCACAGCGGCTGCCGACCCGGCAGATGATCCGCCCGGAGAATACGCAAAATTATGCGGGTTGCGGGTTTTGGAAGGATGCATAAAGGCCAATTCAGTCGTAACCGTCTTGCCCATAATAATCGCACCAACAGCCTTGAGCTTTTCAACAATCGCAGCATCGGCTTCGGGTACCCGGCCCGCATCAACCACCGTGCCGTTTTCGGTCTGCACCTTGGCGGTATCGATGATGTCTTTTAATCCAACAGGCAACCCATGCAACGGCCCGATGACCGCCCCGGACTGCCGCTGCGCATCCAGGGCGCGCGCCTGCTCAAAAACATAATCGCTATCCAGCCACGCCCAGGCCTGCACTTCGGGCTCAATTTGCGCAATACGCTCCAGACACGCCTGAGCATACTCCACTGCTCGCACCGCGCCGCTGGCCAGACGATCCCGTAACTCAACAACATCCAGCGAAAGTAATGGATTCACCTTCATATCGCGATCACCGTGCGCCATAAAACAGATCAGGCAGATGGAAGACGATTTGTGGGAAGTTATACATCAAGACCATGGTAACGATCACCATGAACAAAAACGGCATCACGCCCTTGAAGATGTCGGTAAGCATCACCGATGGGGGCGCAACCCCCTTTAGATAATAGGCCGACATTGCCATCGGCGGCGTCATGAACGACGTTTGCAAATTCAACGCGACCAAGATGCCGAAGAATAAGGGATCGATGCCAAATAGCGGCAGCAGGGGCAGAAAGATCGGCACGAAGATAATGATGATTTCCGACCATTCCAGCGGCCAGCCCAGGAGAAAGATAATCAACTGCGCCAAAAGCAAAAATTGCAACGGCGTCAGATCAAGCCCCCTGACAAATTCTGAAATCACCTGTTCCCCGCCGAGGTAGGAAAACACCGACGAAAACGTGTATGACCCAACGAACAGCCAACACACCATTGCCGTGGTGCGAACCGTCAAATAGACCGACTCACGCAGACGTCCGAACGTCATCGCCCTGTAGGCAAATGCCAAAAGCATGCCGCCAAGTGCGCCAATCGATGCAGCTTCCGTCGGGGTGGCCAATCCGAACAGGATTGAACCAAGCACGGCCAAAATGAGAAACGCCAACGGAAAGAATGATGTCATCAGCATCCAGACGACTTTCGGCAACGCTACATCGGGAATTTCCGCCGACGTCGGACGAGGGGCGCTCTTGGGTTGGAAAATTGCGCGCCCCACCACATAAAGCAGATACAATCCAACCAGCGTCACCCCAGGCAGCATGGCCCCGGCGTACAGCCGCACAATCGACACCCCCGACGCCGCGGCATAAACGATCAACATAATCGAAGGCGGGATAAGGATGCCCAGCGTTCCACCCGCACAAATGATGCCTGCTGCAAAACTCCGATCATAACGCGCATTGAGCATGGCGGGGAGCGCAAGCAAGCCCATCAGCGTCACCACAGCCCCGACAATCCCGGTAGCGGTCGCAAACAACGCACAAGTCACCAACGCGGCGACGCCGAGCGATCCAGGGACGTTCTTTGCCGCTATGTTTAACGTCGAAAATAAACGATTAACAATATTGGCGCGTTCAACAATATATCCCATAAACAAAAACAGAGGGATCGCGGTCAGCACTTCATTCGCCATCACTGTATAGGTCTGGTTGATGAACAGATCAAAAATTCTGTTATTGAACGCCCCCTCCAGCCATGTGGTGAGCGATGTCCAAGTATCGACATCTTCGCCGAGGCGATCAAAAGAACGCCACATCCGATCTGCATTAAAATAAGCGTAATAACCAAAGCCGATCCCCAACGCCATCAACGTAAAGGCTACGGGAAAACCAAAGAATACAAGGGTAATGAAGATGCCAAGCATCATCAGGGCGACATGGGCGTCAATCACGGTTACAGCTCCGTTTGGGATCTAAAATCAGACATCCGCCTAAAGGTTATTGATCACCAGCCGTGTGCTGTTTGATCAGTAATTCTTCAGTTTCGCGCACATCTTCCTCAGGTTCACGCCAATATCCTTCGCGCATACACATAATGCACCGCATGATCTGAGCTATACCCTGAATGAATAATAAAATTCCGGCAACAACGATCACCGTCTTGAACTGAAAAATCGGCACGCCGGCCGGGCTGTTGACGCTAACCTCGCCATACCCCCACGACCGCGAGGAATATTTATACCCCGACAGCACCAGCGCCGTAATGCCTGGAAAAAAGAAAAGAATATAGAGTACCAAGTCCACAAGAGCCTGGGTTTTGGGACGCCACAAACGATATATGAAATCGCCCCGCACATGGCCACCGCGCGACAGCGTATAGGCGCCGCCCATCATAAATAGCGTTCCATACATGATGTAAGAAACATCGAGCGACCAGGTCGTTGGCGAACTGAAAATGTACCGCACCATAACTTCGTAGCTCATGCCGAGCGTCATCATGATGACAAGCCAGCCAAAGGCTTTGCCGAACCACGCCGACAACTTGTCTGCAATTTCAATGAACCTGATCATCCGATATTCCATTCCCGGAACAGCCGCCCCGCACAACGCCCATCAGGCATATATGCGGAGCGATCAGTTCTGTTGTGCGCTTAGCCGGGTAGTATTAAAGCTTCAGCTTACCCGGGAAGTAGTGATCATAGGCAAGCACGTAATCCGGCGAGTTCATCAACTCGTAATAGGTTACACGCTCGACCCACGCACGCTGGCTGTCAAGAACGCGTTTCATGAACGCGTCGGCCTCAAGCGTGGGGATCAATTTATCCCATGCTTCGAGCTGAGCAGCCAAAATTTCCTTGGATGTACGGTGGATTGCGACACCGCCGTCTTTGAGCTTCTGCAGGTCGGCAGAATAGTTGTCCAAGGCAAACGAAGTGTTCGCAGTCGAAGCAGCCTCAACGGCGTGACGCAAGATGGCCCGAAGATCCGGCGCCAAATCACCGAGGAAATCTTTATTGAACAGGAACTCAAAGCTTTCCGATGCTTGGTGATAGGACGACAGATAATAGTTTTTAGCGACGTCCTGCGCACCAAAGCGCATGTCGGATGATGGATTGTTGAATTCGAACGCGTCAATCACGCCGCGTTCCATCGCCGGAACGATTTCACCGCCCGGCAACTGAGCGACACTCATACCCATCGACTGCAGCAAATCGGCAGCAAGGCCAACGGTACGATATTTAAAGCCCTGGATATCCTTAACCGTATTGACTTGGCCCTTAAACCAGCCGAACGGCTGTGCAGGCATGGGGAAGCCCAGCAGGCCAACTACGTTCAAGCCCATGATATCCTGGGTCAGTTCGCGATAGAACTCTTCGCCGCCACCAGCGTAGAACCAGCCCAACATGGTGGTCGCCGAACCGCCGAACACCGGGCCGGTGCCAAACAGCGAGGCCGCCTTGCTTTTGCCGTACCAGTAGACCGGCACGGAGTGCGCGATATCAATCACGCCGTCATTGACGCCATCAAGCACTTGGAAGGCGCCGACAACAGCACCGGCGGGCAACAGATCAATCTTGAGGCGACCGCCCGACATTGCTTCAACGCGGTCGACATATTGCTTGGCAAACATCATCCAGATATCGGAAGATGGCCAGGATGTCTGCATCTTCACGACCATCGGGCTTTGCGCCAAAACGGCAGGTGCCGACAACATGCTCGCTGCAGCTGCGCCACCAGCCACCACGCCTGCCGCCCCTTTAGTCAAGAACGAACGGCGAGATACCGGCTGGTCTTTTAAAACCTTCTTACTCATCTGATTACCTCCCAATTTTAAACGCCACCATTAAACTTGAGGCGTCGGCCCGTATTGTTATTGCTCAATATCGGCCTAAAAACCCCTCTTTTTCCCTTGCGGGCCATACGGCCACAAATCAAGTTATTCAACGCAAACTAGGCACTTAAACACCGAGCTCGGCGCCCCCATGGCTCCAGACATTTTTTACTCTGCCATTTTTCACTCTGTCAGAGAGCCTGTAAAAGTAAGAAAAGCCTCACTCCAGACACCCATTCGGTGCGGATATGGATTAAACGGTACGTCGCCCCCATATCTCGGTCAACGTAAATGGTATACTTTTCCACCATGCGAAAGAGGTTGAAATAATCATTGCAATTAACGCGTTGTTTCCTGCTTCCGTTGATTTCCCACTCCCGTTGCCTTAATTTAGATAGTGTCCCCGGACATAACGTACAAGATGGTCCATCATATATCCTCGGCGGCTGGCGTTCATACACCACGCGATGGGACGCAATGAACTTGTCTGAAAAAAGGGCTGGCACCGCGCCCGTCAGGCACCGGTCACTTTCGTTAAGCCCAACTTGGTTGCCCAGGCTTGCGGGAACTTGAAGTTGGCTGCTTACCCCAAGCTTACCCGTAAATAACGCCTGTCCCTCCGGGAGATCAAGCAAGCATCGAGGGCATAAGAGGCGCAAACGTCTTTACTGCCCATTAAGCGCTACGAACCTTTGGCGCATTTCTAACGCGTATAATATCACCAACAAGAGACTGAAGCTCAGGGCGGCAAGACCCACAACTGATCCCAGCTCCCAATACGACTCCCAGGCTTTCCACGTCAATTGCATGGCCATCTTCGAGCACGCGCACGATGGCATTAACCCCTACCCCCATACACGAACAGATAACCCTGCCCATTTCAGCCTGCGTACCCGGCGCACGCCCAGCCAAGATGGCCTGACGAGCACCCGACGAAAAATCGTTCGCGTCGAACAAACCGTCCAACCAAAAGCGGTCGGGAAAAACATTTTGTGGGCTGAAGAAGGCTGCGGCCACGAGTTGACCGTTCTTGACGACCGCCGCGTGAACCCGACCCCGGGCCGGATCGGCGTATTCGATCCATTCGCCCTCACCCAGTTTGGCCTTAAGCGCATTCAGCGCCGTCTCACCATTACCCTTCCCCGCCGCAATCACGCGCTGGTGAGCTCTCCCCTGTACGCGCGCCCAATACATGGCACCGTCAAGCGTGACGTCATCGCGGGAAACGACCAGCGCATGCCAAGTCACCGCCAAACGCTCAATATGCACCGGCGTGAACTTCATTTCCGGCTGACCGGACACCGGGTCCGTGACCGTATTGCAGATGCCGCCAACCCCGCTGTTAGCAGTGTTCATGCGACTCCAGTGAATGGGGGCAAATACTTCACCGGGACGTTGTCCTGGATCAATAAGCACACGCAAGCAGGCTTCGCCGTGCAGGCTCGACACCTTGGCAATGTCCCCATCCTTCATATTCAAGGCCTTCGCATCACCGGGATGAACCCCCAGAAAGGGTTCTTCTGTGTGCGCAGAAAGGCGTGGACTCAGCCCGGTGCGGGTCATGGTGTGCCATTGGTCTCGCACCCGCCCGGTGTTGAGTACAAACGGATACGTTCCGCCCGTTTCCATCGCCGGGGGGCTATGGCGCATGGCCACGAAATTGGCCTTGCCTTGCGGTGTAAAAAACTCCCCATCGGCAAAAAGCCGCTCGCGTCCACCCCCGCCCTGTACTGGCCACTGTATGGGTTGCAAGGCGTCGTATGCGGCGACATCCATATCCGCAAGACCGCTTAAATCAAAATCTCGCACGCCGTCATTTTCAAAGGCGCTGAGCGCCGCGTGCTCGGCGAAAATTTCCGCCGGGCAGTCAAACGCAAAGGCTTCGCCAAAGCCCAGGCGTCCGGCAACATCACAGATGATGGACCAATCCTCACGCGCCGCCCCCGGCACCGCCTTGAACGGGCGCTGACGGGAAATGCAACGCTCTGAATTGGTGACTGTACCGTCGCGTTCGCCCCAGGTGGTTGACGGCAGCAAGACGTCGGCATATCGAGCGGTATCGGTCTCCCCGACGCAGTCGGATACGACCACAAAGGGACACGCCTTCAAGGCCTCATGCACGCGGCCTGCATTGGGCATACTAACGGCAGGGTTAGTGGCCATGATCCAGATGGCCTTAATCTGCCCATCCCTCACCGCCTCGAACATATCAACTGCTTTCAAGCCCGGTGTGGTGGCAATATTCGGTGCACCCCAGAACCGCCCGATGCGATCGATGGACACGTCATCAAAGTCCATATGCGCAGCCAAGGTATTGGCTAAGCCGCCGACCTCACGCCCGCCCATGGCATTGGGCTGGCCGGTCACGGAAAACGGGCCGCAACCGGGCTTCCCGATCCGCCCCGTGAGCAAGTGGCAGTTCAAGATGGCGTTAACCTTGTCCGTCCCACGGGATGACTGGTTCACGCCCTGGCTATAGACCGTCACGGTCTTGTTCGTCGCACTGAACAACTCGAAGAACTTCGCCAAGTCCATACGGGACATGCCACAGGCCTCCGCCACGACGGCTAGGTTCGGCGCGTCTTCTCGCGCTAGGCGCAAGGCTTCATCCAGGCCATCCGTGTGCGCGTTCACGAAGTCCAAATCCATGCGGCGCACTTCTGCCAAGTGCAACAGCAATGCATTGAACAACATTACGTCGCTACCCGGCTTAAGCGCAAGATGCAGGTCAGCTAGGTCGCACGTCGCGGTCTTACGCGGGTCGATCACAACAACCTTGGTGCCGTGCTCCTTCTTCGCAGCAGACAAGCGTTGGTACAAAACCGGATGGCACCATGCTAGGTTCGACCCCACCAGCACCACGAGATCAGCTAAATCAAAGTCTTCATAATTACCTGGCACGGTATCGGACCCAAACGCGCGTTTATGACCGGCGACCGAAGACGCCATGCACAGGCGCGAATTGGTGTCAATGTTTGCCGAACCGATGAAACCCTTCATCAATTTGTTGGCGACGTAGTAGGCCTCGGTCATCAACTGACCGGATACGTAGAACGCTACAGCGTCGGGACCGTGTTCGACAATCGCGGTTTTGAACGTATCCGCCACACGATCCAAGGCCATGTTCCAATCGGCTTGCTCCCCGTCGACGACGGGATGAAGCAAGCGTCCCTCATCGGACAACGTTTCGCTTAAGGCCGAACCCTTGGAACACAGGCGGCCGAAATTGGCCGGGTGATCCGGATCGCCCTTGACCACGTATCCGCCATCGCCGTTCGGCATGACAAGAAGGCCGCAGCCGACGCCGCAATAAGGACAAGTGGTGCGGACGGCTTCAGCCATTCGTGCCCGTCGCCTTCACCTCTGGAATTTGCAGTCGAATCATCTCGCCGTTCATGGAAACCGGAATGGTGCGCGAACAGCCGTTATCTGGCCCACGCACCTCGCCCGTGACGAGATCAATGTTCCAGTTGTGCAGCGGGCAGGCTACAGCCTTTCCATGCACGATGCCTTGACTGAGCGCGCCGCCATTGTGCGGGCAGCGGTCGTAGAGCGCGAAGATTTCATCATCAGCGGTGCGAAACACCGCAATGTCTCCATCATTGCTTTTGACCACACGCGCACCCAACTTCGGAATATCGTTCATGGTTCCGATTTCCATCCACATGTTCATCCTCCTTACGCGACGATTTTCAACGGCGTGAATTCATGGCTGTCTTTGACGCCGCGGGCACGATCCGCCCACGGGTCTTCCTGCAAGGCGTCTTGTGAAGCGAGGAAGCGCGCATAAAGGGCCTTACGCCCGACTTCATCTTCCAGCAGTCTTGCTTTGATGTGATCAAGACCGACGCGTTCGACCCACGGTGCCGTGCGTTCCAGGTAACGCGCTTCCTCGCGGTAGAGCTGCATGTATGCACCCGCGAACTCCAGCACCTGCTCTTCGCTATCGACCTTAGTGAGGAAATCGGTAACACGCACGACGATGCCACCATTGCCACCCACGCTCAGCTCATATCCGCTGTCGACGGCAACTACGCCGAAATCCTTAATGGTCGCCTCTGCGCAATTGCGCGGGCAGCCCGACACCGCCATCTTAAACTTGTGCGGTGTCCACGAGCCCCAGGTCATTTTTTCCAATTTAATACCCATATCGATGGCGTTTTGGGTACCAAAGCGGCACCACGTCGAGCCCGCACAGGTTTTGACCGTGCGCAACGATTTTCCGTAGGCGTGACCGGACACCATACCTGCAGCATTCAAGTCGGCCCAGACGGCGGGCAACTGTTCCTTGGTGATGCCGAACAAGTCGATGCGCTGACCACCCGTGATTTTAACGGCGGGAATTTTAAATTTATCCACCACATCGGCAATGGCGCGCAGCTCGTTCGCGTTCGTCATGCCGCCGAACATGCGCGGCACCACCGAAAAGGTGCCATCCTTTTGAATGTTCGCGTGAATACGTTCGTTGATGAAGCGCGACTGATTGTCATCGACATATTCATCGGGCCATGCACACAGCAGGTAATAGTTCAACGCCGGACGGCAACTGGAACAGCCATTGGGCGTGGTCCATTCTAATTTTTGCATCACCTCGGGAATGGACTTCATTTCTTTAGCGACGATCAGTCGACGCACATCGTCGTGCCCCAAATGGGTGCAGCCGCACATGGGTTTGACAGTTTGCACCTGATAACCGTCCCCCAGGGTCACAGCCAGAAGCTGTTCGACCAGACCCGAGCAACCGCCACACGAAGCCGAAGCCTTGGTGTGCGCCTTAACCTGATCTAGGGTAGTGAGGCCGTGTTCAGTGATGGCGTTAACGATATCGCCTTTGCATACGCCGTTGCAGCCGCAAATTTCCGCGTTATCAGCGAGGGCGGCAACGGCCTGACTAGGGTCCGCGTGAGTGCCTCCACTATAGGCCTGGCCAAAAATCAGCGTATCGCGCAGCGGGCCGATGTCTTTTCCATCCTTCATCATCTGGAAATACCAAGCGCCATCGGCAGCATCACCATATAGAACCGCGCCCTCGATTTGGTTGTCACGCAAAACGATACGTTTGTAGACGCCGCGCGCCGCATCGCGAAACACGATGTCCTCGCTGCCCTCCCCGCCGGAAAAATCACCCGCAGAAAACACGTCCACGCCCGTTACCTTCAATTTGGTCGAGGTGACCGAGCCTTGGTAGGCCGCGTCCGCGCTCCCGGTCAGGTGAGCGGCCAGAACCTTGCCCATTTCATACAAAGGCGCGACCAACCCATACGTCATGCCACGGTGTTCGACACATTCGCCTACGGCGAAAATATCGGGGTTCGAC
>JANLGW010000073.1 GCA_024653965.1 Rhodospirillales bacterium | reverse complement strand
CGAGTTCGGCGCGGACATTCTGCGCCTGTGGGTGGTGGGTTCGGATTATTCCGACGATCTGCGCATCGGCCCCGACATCATCAAAAGCCAAGCCGACGTTTATCGCCGTTTGCGCAATACCTTGCGCTATCTGCTGGGCGCTCTGGATGGCTTCAGCGACAGCGAACGCCTGCCGTTCGCGCAGATGCCACAATTGGAACGCTGGGTTCTGCACCGTCTGTGGGCGATGGACAAAAAAGTGAAGAAGGCCTGCGCGGACTTTCAATTCCACCCGCTGTTTGCCGAGCTCAATAATTTCTGCACCGTCGAATTGAGCGCGTTTTATTTCGATATCCGCAAAGACACGCTTTATTGCGAACGCCAAGATTCGACCTTGCGCCGCGCTTGTCGCACGGTGTTGGATGAAATCTTCAATCACCTGACCGCGTGGTTGGCGCCGTTCATCTGTTTCACCGCCGAAGAAGCGTGGCTGGCCCGTTATCCGGATGCCGATAGCGTGCACTTAGGCCTGTTCCCCGATGTGCCGGACGAATGGCAAGACGGCGCCCTGGCCGACAAGTGGGCCAAGGTGCGCGATTTGCGCCGCGTGGTGACGGGGGCGCTGGAAATCGAACGTGCGGAAAAACGCATCGGTTCAAGTTTGCAGGCCGCACCCCAAGTTTATGCCGCCGCCGAATACATTGCGGCGATGCAGGGCGTCGATCTGGCGGAAATTTCCATCACCTCGGCGGCGGAACTGATTGAAGGCGAAGCGCCTGAGGGCGCGTTTACCTTGGCCGATGTGGCCGGGGTCGGCGTCGTTTCGGCGCTGGCTTTGGGCGAAAAGTGTGAACGCTGCTGGAAGGTGACGCAAGACGTGGGCGCCAACCCGGCCCATGCCACCGTGTGCGGTCGGTGTGCCGATGCCGTGGATCACTTGGCCAGCCATAGCGGAAACCGCAGCGCATGAGCGATTCGCCGGTTTCTCCCGTGACGAAGGCTCCGCAAGGGGCGTTTTTGCGCCAAGGCTTCGGCGTGATCTTGTTCATTTTGATTTTGGACCAGATCAGCAAATGGGTCGTGTTGGATCTGTTTGGTGAAACACCGCGTATGATCGAGGTGTTGCCGTTTTTTAACCTAGTGCTGGTGCGGAACCAGGGTATCAGCTTTGGCATGTTCGGCGGCTCAAGCGCCTGGGGTGCCTGGATATTGACTGGCTTAGCCCTTGTAATTTCAGCGTTTTTGTTCTTCTGGCTGAAAAAGGCCGAAACCCGGTTGGCGGCCCTGAGCTTGGCCGCGATCATCGGCGGGGCGTTGGGCAATGTGATTGACCGGGTACGCTTTGGCGCGGTTGTGGATTTTCTGGATTTTCACGTTTTAGGGTATCATTGGCCCGCGTTTAATGTCGCCGATTGTGCGATTACCGTCGGCGCGGCGACCTTGATCTTAGAATCCTTGTTTAGTGGGGGCGAAAAGCCTTAAAATGAACAAAATGATGAGGTTCAATCCGCCCATGAAGTTATCAACAGCACTTGTATTGACCCTTGCCGCCATGACGATGCTTGCGGGTTGTGACGGCGCGCGCAAAGCGCTGACGCAAACCAAAGCCGCGCCCGACGAATTTGAGGTGTACACCCGTGCGCCGTTGACCATGCCGCCCGATTACGGTTTGCGGCCACCTTCCGATGGCAAAACCGAAGAGGCCGGGGCCGTTAGCACGCGGGATGACGCCCGCCGGGTTCTTTTGGGTTCGACCGCGACCCCGACGCAGCCGATTCAGGCATCGACGCCCGGTACGACGGTGCTGTTGTCCATGGCCGGAGCCGAGCGCGCCGAACCGGGAATTCGCGACATCGTGGAACGTGAAACCTCCGCTTACGCCAAAGAAGACGTCCGGTTTTTGGAAAGTCTGATGTATGGTGATGAAGCTGGCCTCAAGGGCACGGTGGTTGACCCCTTAAACGAGACCAAGCGTATTCAAGAAAACCAAGCATTGGGCAAGCCCATCACCGAAGGCGAGACGCCGATGATCGAAGAGAAACAAGACAAAGGGCTTGGCAGCGTCATTAAAGGCTGGTTCAATTGATTTTGAGCTTCTTTTGATTAAAGAGGGTCGGTTGACGCCGACCCTTTTTTGTTTCCTTTTTTTTGCCAAAATTCCTGCGTAGAACGGTTGATCATGATGAAAATTTCCCCCGCTATTTTGGCGCTTTTTTTGCTGCTTTGCGCACCGCTACAGGTTCAGGCCGGTGTCTTCAATCCGGTCACGTTCACGCTCGACAATGGTATGGAAGTCGTGGTGTTGCCCAATCATCGTGCGCCGGTGGTGCTGCATATGGTGTGGTACAAAGTTGGTTCTGCCGATGAGCCTAAGGGCAAGTCGGGCATGGCGCATTTATTGGAACATCTGATGTTCAAAGGTACGGCGAAAAACCCCGATGGCGCGTTTTCGCGTATCCTCGCCCAACACGGCGGTCAGGAAAATGCGTTCACCACCTATGACTATACCGGCTATCACCAAACCGTCGCCGCCGACCGACTGGAAATGGTGATGGAGTTGGAAGCGGATCGCATGTCCAATTTGGCGATGGATGCGGCTGACGTCGTTACCGAACGCGACGTGGTGTTGGAAGAACGCAATCAGCGCATCGAAAACAATCCTGGCGCGCGGCTACGCGTTGAAGCGCAACAGAAATTGTTTCCCAAAGACCATCCCTATGCCCGCCCCATCATCGGCTGGCGCGAAGAATTGGCGAAGCTGACCCGTGAAGACGTATTGGCTTTTTACAAAGAACATTACGCGCCGAACAACGCCATCTTGGTGGTGGCGGGCGACGTGAACGTCGAAGACGTCAAGCAATTGGCGCAGAAGTATTACGGGGCCATTGCGCCGGTAAAACTCGCGCCGCAGCCTTCGCTGCTTGTAGATGGCCCCATTGAAGGCGGTGAAACGGTGCTTAAAGATGCCCGTGTGCCTCAGCCCAGCTGGAGCCAAACGCTGTTGCAGCCGTCTTATACCAACGGCGACGTTAAACGCATCGTCGCGCTGGAAGTCCTGAGTGAGGCCTTAGGCGACGGCGCGACCTCAAGGCTGTATCGCAAATTGGTGATCGAGCAGCCGTTGGCCGTTAGCGTGGGTACGCATTTTGATTCCGGCGCGCGCGGCGATGGAACTTTTATGTTTCATGCCAGCCCCCGTCCTGGCGTGGATTTGGATGTTTTGGTTGCCGCCGTGCGGGCCGAGGCGCAGCGCCTGTTGGATGAAGGTTTTGAAGACGGCGAATTGGATCGCATTAAAAAACGCTTGGTCTCAAGCGCCGTATTTGCGCGCGATGAAATGAAAGCGGGGGCTTATACCATCGGCGCGGCGCGTACTGCAGGACATTCCATCGCTACGGTGGAAGACTGGCCCGAACATATCCGCCAAGTCCGTGAACAAGACGTGCTCGACGCCCTGGCTCAGGTGTTGGCCGAGCCGCGCAGCATCACGACCAAGCTGTTGCCGGATGAAGGAAGCGGCTCATGAAATTCGCCAAGCTCTTTTTTGCGGCACTGTTATTGGGATTGCCGTTTAATGCTCATGCGGTGGACGTTACGCGTGTCGTCAGCCCAGGCGGCATTGAAGCATGGCTGGTCGAAGACCACGCCAATCCCTTGCTGTCCATGCAATTCGCCTTTGCGGGCGGCACGGAATTGGATCCGCCGGGCAAAGCCGGGCTGGCCAATTTGGCGGCCAGCACCATGGATGAAGGTGCGGGCGAGTTGGATAGCCAAGCTTTTCAGCAGCGCTTGACCGACAACACCATTCATCTGCGCTTTAGTGCCGGGCTTGATGAGTTCGGCGGCAATCTCGAAACGTTGACCGAAACCGAAGACATGGCATTTGACATGCTGCGCCTCGCGTTGACCCAGCCGCGTTTCGATGACGAGCCGGTGGCGCGCCTGAAAAGCCAAATTCAGGCGGGCATCCGGCGCGACGGCGAAGA
>JANLGW010000072.1 GCA_024653965.1 Rhodospirillales bacterium | reverse complement strand
TGACGCTTGCGCTAAAGCGGTTTGACGTTGCTGCCAGCATCCTGCGTACGTTCGCCGCGTATGCCAGCGAAGGCATGTTACCCAATCGTTTCCCCGATCATAACGAAGAGCCTGAATACAATACGGTCGATGCGACGTTGTGGTACGTCCATGCGGTAGATCAATATGCCAAGCGAAGTGGCGATACGGCGCTGGTCAAGGAACTGTATGCAACACTCAGCGACATCATCGCCTGGCACCGCAAAGGCACACGATACGGCATTAAGGTCGATGCTGAGGATGGCCTGCTTTTTGCCGGTGAAGACGGCGCGCAACTCACATGGATGGACGCCAAGATCGGCGACTGGGTGGTCACACCACGTATTGGAAAACCTGTTGAGGTAAATGCCCTTTGGTACAATGCGCTGGTTATTATGGAAGATTTCAGCAAGCGGCTTGGCAAGAAAAAGTTGGCTGGCGAATATCGGGAAGCGGCGGCGCAAGTGCGTTCAAGTTTCCAGCGTTTTTGGAACCATGAACAAGGTTATCTGTACGATGTAATTGATGGGCGGGAAGGAACCCCCGGCCCCGATGGGCGGAACCGCGATTCGCGTCTGCGTCCGAACCAAGTGTTGGCCGTGGCATTGCCCAATAGCCCATTGCAAACGATGCAACAAAAAGCGGTGGTGGATGTTTGCGCGCGTGAATTATTAACTTCCCATGGCTTGCGTAGTTTGGCGCGCGACGAGGACGCTTACGTTCCTTACTATCATGGCAATCCCTTGCAACGCGATGCGGCCTATCATCAAGGAACCGTATGGGCTTGGTTGATCGGGCCGTTTGTAGATGCGCACTACCGCGTCTATGGGGATGCGGACATGGCGCGGTCCTTTCTTGAGCCGCTAGCGTTACATCTGTGCGAAGCATGCCTTGGTAATATCAGCGAAATATTCGATGCAGAACCACCGTTTGCGCCACGGGGTTGCTTCGCGCAGGCTTGGAGCGTTTCGGAAGTGCTCCGCGCATGGTTGGATTTGCAAAAGGGCGCGCGCAATCGTTTTGCGGATGACACGGAATGAAAAGAGGACTTGATATGGCCATCTCATCGACGGCACGCACAAAAAATGTTCCCGTAAACGAGGAGAAAAAGCGCCTTATGGCGCGGGATAAAGATGAGCCGGAGTGGTCAAGATGGGGGCCTTACTTAAGCGAACGCCAATGGGGAACGGTACGCGAAGATTACAGCCCGCACGGTGAAGCCTGGGAATACTTTAGCCACGATCACGCCCGCAGTCGCGCCTATCGTTGGGGCGAGGACGGGATTGCTGGAATGAGCGATAAATTCCAACACTTGTGTTTGGGGTTGGCGTTGTGGAACGAACAAGATCCCATCTTGAAGGAACGTCTGTTCGGCCTGACCAACAGCGAGGGCAATCACGGTGAAGACGTCAAGGAACTGTATTATTATTTAGATGCGACCCCGACACATTCCTACATGAAAATGCTCTACAAATATCCCCAGCAGGCGTATCCCTACGCATGGCTGGTAGAAGAAAATCGCCGTCGCGGCAAAGATATGCCGGAATTTGAGCTGATTGACACCGGACTTTTTAACGAAGATCGCTACTTCGATGTTTTTGTAGAATACGCCAAGGCCGATCCCCACGATATACTCATGCGGGTTACCGCGCACAATCGCGGCCCTGAGGGTGCGCCGCTACACATCGTGCCGCAGCTATGGTTCAGGAATGAATGGTCTTGGGACGGAGCAAGCGAAAAGCCCGTGATGTCGGTCACCGAACAGGGCTGCATCGTGTTGCAGCATCCAAAGCTGGGAACCTATCACTGTTATTTTGATGACGCGCCGGAATTGCTGTTTTGCGAAAACGAGACCAATGCCAAGCGCCTGTACGGCTCAGATGTGACCGGCCATTTTAAAGATGCCTTTCACGAACATATAGTCCACGGCAATCACCATGCCGTTAATCCCCAGCAAAGCGGAACCAAGGGGGCGGGGCACTTCGCCTTGATCATACCGGCCCATGGAAAGGCGGAGGTCCGTCTGCGTCTCACGCGCGCAATAAATAAGCGCCCGTTCAAGGATTTTGAGGCTGTCTTTAATGCGCGCCGGGCCGAGGCCGATCATTTTTATGCCGCGCTACAGGGCGATATTGAGGATAAGGATGCACGTCTGATTCAGCGGCAGGCTTTTGCCGGAATGATCTGGAGCAAACAGTTTTATTACTTCGATATTCCATCATGGCAGAAGGGTGATCCCAATATGCCAGCGCCGCCGGAGGGGCGACTTAATGGGCGCAACAGTGAATGGCAGCATCTAAACAATGCCGATATCATTTCGATTCCGGACAAATGGGAATACCCCTGGTATGCCGCATGGGATCTCGCTTTTCACTGTGTCACGCTGGCGGATATTGATCCTGTATTTGCCAAAAACCAACTCCTGCTAATGACGCGCGTTTGGTATATGCATCCCAATGGGCAGATCCCGGCTTATGAATGGGCTTTTGGTGACGTGAATCCACCTGTGCATGCCTGGGCAGTATGGGAGGTGTACAAGGCCGAGTGCGATGCCAACAACGGCGTCGGCGACTTGGAGTTTTTAGAGCGCGAGCTGCATAAATTGCTGCTGAACTTTACGTGGTGGGTCAATCGTAAAGATGCCGATGGGCATAATGTGTTTCAGGGGGGCTTCCTCGGACTGGATAATATTGGCGTGTTCGACCGTAGCGCTCCATTGCCGACGGGGGGATATATCAATCAGGCCGACGGCACCAGTTGGATGGCGATGTATTCGCTTAATTTAATGCGCATCGCGTTGGAACTGGCATTGCACAATCGCACTTACGAGGACATCGCAACGAAATTCTTCGAGCACTTTCTTTATATTGCCCAAGCGATGAACAACATCGGCGATCAGGGCGTAGGTTTATGGGACGAAGAGGATCAATTTTTCTACGACGTTTTGCGCACTCCGGATGGCGGAATGATGCCGCTCAAAGTACGCTCCATGGTGGGACTGATCCCGCTTTATGCCGTGGAGATTTTGGAACCTGAATTGCTCGATCAACTGCCGGATTTCAAAAGGCGGCTTGAATGGTTTATGAAAAACCGCCCGGAACTGGCTGCATTGGTTTCTCATTGGCAGGAGCCGGGGCGGGGCAATCGTCGCCTGCTCTCACTTCTGCGCGGCCATCGTACAAAGGCCATTCTCCAACGCATGTTGGACGAGACCGAATTTCTTTCCGATTACGGAATACGGTCGCTCTCGCGCATTCATAAAGAAACACCATACGTTTTTAGCTGTATCGCTAATCCGATGAGTGTCAGTTACCAACCGGCAGAATCAGAGTCCGGCATGTTTGGCGGTAACTCCAACTGGCGCGGCCCGATCTGGTTTCCGGTAAACTATCTGCTGGTTACTTCGCTACGTCGCTTTGCCGAATTTTATGGCGATGATTTTAAGATTGAGTGTCCCACCGGCTCGGGAAAATTACTCACGGTTCATGCCGTTGCCGACGAGCTCGCATTGCGCCTGACGCGACTGTTCAGGCGTGATGAGTCGGGGAAACGACCGGTATTTGGCGCACAAGCCAAGTTCCAAGATGATCCGAACTTTCAAGATTATATTTTATTCCATGAATATTTTCACGGAGATACCGGTCTTGGGGTGGGTGCTTCGCACCAAACCGGATGGAGCGGTTTGGTGGCAAAACTGTTGCAACCGCACAAGCGCCATTGACCCAATACTGTGAGGAATTTGCGATGAACGAACACGATGAATTGCCCAATGTTGTGATGCCGCATCCGCCGCATCGGAATCTACTGCGTGGTCAAAAGGCGCTGGTGACCGGTGCGAATTCCGGGATAGGGAAAAGTGTCGCCATGTTTCTGGCTCAGGAAGGCGCCGACGTTGTTGTGAATTATGTTTATGGGGATGCTGCCGCGCACGAGGTGGTCGATGAAATTAAGGCCAAGGGCGGACACGCCATCGCCATTAAGGCAGATGTTTCAAAAGAAGATGAAGTGCAGGCCATGTTCAGCCAGATGATCGCTGATTTTGGCACGGTCGATATTCTGGTCAATAACGCGGGGCTGCAAAAAGACGCGCCCATCGACGAAATGACGCTTGAACAATGGAACACAGTGATCAACGTCAATCTGACCGGACAATTTCTCTGCGCGCGCGAAGCCATACGCGAATTTAAACGGCGCGGTGTGGTGTCCGAAATTTCCTGCGCCGCTGGTAAAATCATCAGCATGAGTTCGGTGCACGAGGTCATTCCCTGGGCGGGTCACGTCAATTACGCAGCATCTAAAGGCGGCGTGATGCTGATGACCAAGAGTATCGCTCAGGAAGTTGCCCCTTATCGCATTCGCGTTAACAGTGTCTGTCCCGGCGCTATTCGCACGCCCATTAATCAGTCAGCATGGGAAACGCCGCAAGCCTATGACGATCTCATGAGGCTCATTCCCTACAAGCGCATTGGCGAACCGGATGACATCGGACGGGCCGTTGTCTGGCTTGCATCGGATGATGCCGATTACATTAACGGCATAAGCTTGTTCATCGATGGCGGCATGACGCTCTATCCGGGTTTTGCCACAGGGGGGTGAATATGGGGCCGTTCCAATCCTTGCGGGATCACTGGCCGGAATACCTGATGGAAGCTTGGGGGTTGGGCGTTTTCATGGTTGCGGCAGGCGTGAGCGTGGTGGTGATGGAATCCGGCATTTTCCCTATGCGCGACCTGATCGGCGATGCCGATTTGCGCCGCGCCATCATCGGCATCGCCATGGGGCTCACGGCCATCGGCATTATTTACTCTCCGTGGGGGAAGCAGTCCGGCGCGCACCTGAACCCTGCGGTTACGCTCACCTTTTATAGGCTGGGCAAAGTGGCCACTTGGGATGCGTTGTTTTATGTCATAGCTCAGTTTATCGGGGGCACGCTCGGGGTGTTGTTGGTGTGGGGCATGTTCGGCGATAGCTTTGCACAGCCTCCGGTAAACTATTTAGTGACCATGCCGATGGTAGGTCGATATTGGTTGGCCTTTATTGCCGAGCTTTTCATTTCGATGACATTGATGCTTGCGGTGCTGTTCTTTTTGAATCGGTCTGCGATGGAGCACATGACCGGTCTCGCTGCGGGTGTGTTGGTGGCGCTCTTCATCATCTTCGAAGCGCCGCTGTCGGGAATGAGTATGAATCCGGCGCGCAGCTTTGCATCCTCCGCCTTTGGCGGCGAATGGACGTACATCTGGATCTATTTCAGTGCACCATTGATCGGCATGCTGAGCGCCGTCGAAATCTGTCGTTTGATGAAATTCAGTACATTACGCATGTGCGCCAAACTTGATCACGCCGATGATAGGCGGTGCATTCATTGCGGATATATGCCGCCCCCCCCTTTGAAAAATGCCGAATTGGATGATTGAAACATGACCATGCAATTATATGACGCGATTATCATCGGTTCCGGTGCAGGCGGTTCGGCCGTGGCCTACGCCCTGGTCAATGCTGGAAAGCGTGTGTTGATGCTAGAAAAGGGTGGGCAGTTGCCGCGAGATGGCAGCACGCTGGATGTACAGCGTGTCTTTGGGCGCGGTGAGTTCAAAAATCGAGAAACGTGGGAGGACAATCGACATAACCGTTTTGTGCCGGATGAGTTCTACAACGTCGGCGGTAAGACCAAATGGTATGGCGCTGCGCTGTTGCGTTTCGCGCCGCATGAATTTGAACCCAGTCTTGCGTTTCAGTGTCTGGGCTGGCCGATCACCTATGCGGATATGGCACCTTATTACGAGCAGGCCGAGGCCTTGTTGGGTGTTGACTTCTTTGCCAACGAGCCGCATTTGCAACGGCTTATCGACCGCATCGTTCAACAAGACCCCAACTGGCAACCTCAGGCGCTGCCCTTGGGCCTAAAGCAGGATATTCTTCAGTACCCGAACGAGGCTAAACACTTTGACGGCTTTGCCTCTCCTGGCGGTTATAAGGCAGACGCTGAATGGAGCATGTTGACGCCCATACTCAATAAAGAAGAATTCGCGCTGCACTCGCAAAAAGAAGTGGTCGCCCTGCTTGCTGCTGAGCAATCGCCTATGAAAATCATCGGGGTGCGTTGTGCTGATGGCAGCAGCTATCATGCCCCCCAGGTGATTTTGGCCGCAGGCGCGATGAGTTCTCCACGCATTTTGCAAGATTATTTGGCGGAGTCTGGGCTTGACCAGATGTGGCGATCCGCGCCGTTGGTCGGCGCCAACTTTAAACTCCACTTAAACAGTGCGTTGTTGGCATTTTCTCCTTCCATGAATGGCGATACGTTGCGCAAGACTGCGATTATCTTCAATGAGGAATTTCCCCATAGCACCGTACAGTGTCTTGGCTGGTTGGATGGCGAGATATTGTCCACGCAATTGCCTGCTGTCGTTCCACGTTTCATCGCCGATGCCATGGGCAGGCGGGCGTATGGATTTTTCATCACCACGGAAGATGGTTCGAGTACGAGCAACCGTGTGGTGTCGAGAGGCTCATCAGGGCGGCACCCTATCCTTGATTACAGTGTGTCTCGCACGCCCGCTTCCATGGTGGAGCACCGATCATTGCTCAAGGCTTTTAAGCGTAGCCTGTGGCGTTGCGGATTGCTGAGTGTTTCCAAGCCGATGGGCCTAGCGGGAACGGCGCATGCATTGGGCAGTTTAGTGACGGGATCGGATCCCCAAACGTCCGTGGTCGATGCCAATGGTGGGGTCCACGGGTTTCAAGGGCTTTACGTGGCCGATGGGAGCATTTTGCCGCGCTCCAGCCGTGTGAATCCGGCGCTCACCATTTATGCCTGGGGCTTGCGTCTCGGGGAGAGCCTAGCGAATGAAGGCGTCGCGCAGGCATGAGATTCAAAATCTTAGAGGAGGACAATAAAATGTTTTTACGGTTCATGCGCGTTTGTTTTCTGGTTCTGTTATGGGCCTCTCCTTCGCTGGCGGATGATGTCTCGCCCATCGAAGGTACCAAGGTTTTCCATTCCGAATTAGCGATTGATGATTTCATGCCGCGCCTTAAATCAGCGATTGCGGCCCACAAGATGGGCGTCGTCGCCGAAGCCTGCGCCGATTGCGGGGCGCGTCAAATTGGTGTGGAAATCGCGGGTAATCGTGTGGTCATGATTTATCATCCTCGGTTTGCCGTACGGATGTTGGAAGCGAGCATTGCTGCCGGAATCGAAGCGCCACTGCGGCTTTATGTCACGGAGCAAAAAGACGGTACACAGTTGAGTTACCGGTTGCCCAGCAAAATATTCTCCCCCTACGGCGTTGCCGATTTGGATGCGATGGCCTCTGAGCTTGATGGCATTTTTGAAAATATTGTTGCCGATGCGGTTCAATAAGAGGGCTCCCATGAGCGCGCTTCGAGCACAGGGCACAGAGGACAAGAATGCACCTCAATACGTGGTGTTGACAGCAGCCCTGGGGATGGCTCTGGGCTTGTTTATGTACGTGTTGGACCAAGATGGGAAATTGGCCATTTTATTCGTTCTCGGTTTGGGCATGGGGATGACGCTGCTCTACGGTTCATATGGTTTTTCCGGCGCCTATCGGAAGTTTTTGGTGGAGCGGGACATGACGGGTATTGTCGCCCAGCTGCTTATGCTGGGCATCGCCATCGTTCTGTTTGCGCCAGTTCTGGCCCAGGGCACGGTCTTTGATCGTGGCGTAACGGGATCGCTCGCTCCCGTGGGTGTCTCCGTTGCATTTGGTGCGTTTATTTTCGGTATCGGCATGCAAGTTGCCGGGGGGTGTGCATCCGGCACGCTGTATACGGTGGGCGGTGGGAATCCGCGAATGGTCTTAGTCTTGCTTTTTTTCTGTGTCGGGGCATTTTGGGGAAGTGTTGATCTAGGCTGGTGGCAAACCCTGCCGTCATTCGGGACGATCTCGTTAGGGCGGCAATGGGGCTGGGGCGTATCGGTCATCGTTCAACTCGGCGTGTTGGGGCTGATTTACGTCGGACTTCGATTGGGGGGGTGGAAAATTCGTCCTGGGGCGTTGTGGGGCGACGGGTTGTCTTTACAAAGAATTTTGCGTGGGCCGTGGCCGTTGGTGCTCGCCGCATGCATGTTGGCGCTACTCAATTGGGCAACCTTGTTGACCACGGGGCATGGGTGGTCAATCACCTGGGCTTTTTCCTTATGGGCCGCAAAAGGGGCGGTCTTGATGGGCTGGGATCCTTTGAGCAGTTCTTTTTGGGCGGGCGGTTTTCAATTCGAGGCGCTTAACAAGTCAATTTTGTTGGACGAAACGTCGGTCATGGATATAGGCATCTTGATCGGGGCCTTGGCGGCTTCGGCCTTGGCCGGATCGTATGGCAAAGGCGGTTTTATAAAAGTGAACGCCGTGATTGCCGCAATCGCGGGAGGATTATTGATGGGTTATGGAGCCCGTCTCGCCTATGGGTGCAATATTGGGGCGTTTTTCAGCGGGGTGGCTTCAGGCAGCCTGCATGGATGGCTGTGGATTGTTTGTGCCCTTCCCGGCAATGGACTTGGCCTTTTGATTCGCAAAAGGCTTGGGCTGTAGCCATATGGGAAAAGGGACTAAATGAAATGGAGCAGGTCATGAAAAAAGTTATTGGCTATCGGTATTTCATTTATATGGCGGCAGTCTGGCCTCTTTTCCCGGCGGTCGTTTTGGCGCAATCGCCTCAAATTATTGAATTAACGCAAACGCCGTGTCAGTTCCTAGAGGTCGAGATGGACCATGGGTTTACATCGACACAAAAGGCCGATTGCGATGCGATCAATGCCCGAACCGAGGAAGAGCGCTTAAAGCAGGCCCGTGTGATTACCGTGGCGCCGGGGGACTATATTTTTAGGGTGAGCAACAAAAACGTCTCCTATGAATTGGGTTTTTGGTTGCGTGAAAAAGATTATGACTTGGGCAATCCACTTCACAAAATAACCAAAACCAGCGTTTCCGGCGGCGGGCTGATGCAAGGCACAAAACAAGACTATGCGGTAACGCTGAAGGCGGGTGAGTATTTCTATTCATGCCCATTAAATACGACGCCGAATTACACCTTGATCGTTACAACTCCGTAAACCCGTTATTTAAAAACTTTTTACGTGGTTGTGTAACCAAAGTCAGAGTGATGGCGAATACGGAGTGTGAAACCAATCCATATTTTATGGATTGCCCAATTTCTGTAACTTACCGGGAGGAATAAAAATGTTGAAGATGTCATTTAAGCCTGCAGCGCTGAGCCTTGCTCTTTTGGCGGGAGTGAGCGCCGTGACGGTTTTGCCGCAGGCACAGGCAGCGGAAACGGGTATTTTGGTTGCAAGTGCAGACTGTGTGAAAAATCCATGCAATCCCTGTGCTCCATGCACAAAGAATCCTTGCGCGGCGTCAAATCCGTGCGCGGCTAAAAACCCCTGTGCGGCCAAGAACCCGTGTGCAGCCAAAAATCCCTGTGCGGCCAAGAACCCGTGCGCGGCTAAAAATCCCTGCGCAGCCAAATAGAGCCCAGAAAGCTTGTTGCGAACGGTCTGTTCGATTTTGATATAGTCGACGGAGCCGTTTAGCGCCCCTGTGTCTGTTTGAAATAATCTCTATGTAGCTGGAGTTAGCGCTGTGAAACCATTAGACAGAAAATTCAAGCCTAGGACGGCTTTCCCCAAGATCATTGGCGCGGGTTTGATCCTCGCGGCCGCCACCCCTGCCTTGGCAGGAAGCCCCGGTATCGGGGGGGTGAACCCAGCCGCTCAAAGTCGTTCGATGATTGATGTTTTTCAATTGGCTGCGATGAAAAATCCCTGCAATCCCTGTGCGGCCAAGAACCCGTGTGCGGCCAAAAATCCCTGCGCAGCTAAAAACCCCTGCAATCCGTGCGGCGCCAATCCTTGTGCGGGCGCTAAAGTCGATGCCAAGCTGGTGACCCGTCCCAAAGGCACTAAATTGGCGGCGGGAGAACATTCGGCATTGGTTGCCGAAGGTGAGGCCTTATTTGCGGACGACAAACTGAGCACAAACGGTATGTCATGCATCTCCTGCCATAATGATCATGGTGCATTTGAGGCGTCTTTTGCCAAACCTTATCCGCATGAAGTGTCGATGGCTGTCGATAGGGGGGGGATTACATCCATTGCGCTGGATGAAATGATCCAGTTCTGCATGGTCGTGCCGATGGCCGCTGATCCATTGCCGTGGGATTCGCGCACTCTAGCTGCGTTAACGGCTTATACGGCAGAGCTGCAAAAGACTTTTGTTCCTGAAGTGGATGAAAACCCCTGCGCGGCTAAAAATCCCTGCGCAGCGAAAAACCCGTGTGCAGCCAAGAACCCTTGCGCGGCTAAAAATCCTTGCGCAGCGCGCTAGGCTCTTTTGAACAAACCAGCACGGACCCCTATGTGGGTTCGTGCTGGCTCTTTTTGGGCGTGTAACTTCACAGTATACTTATCAAAATTTTTTCAAGTTTTTCCAAGTTTATTTCTGGGGGGATTGTATATGGAAAGCGAAACCGCAGACGATTTTCGTCAACTTCCGTGTGAAGAACTTGAAAATATGTTGGATGCGGGACGCTGGGTTTTGGAGTGTCATCGGGTTTTGCAAAAAAGCTCGGACAACATTGTTGGCGAAGTTCTGAAGGGCAATGGAGTCTTCACCGAACTGGAACATTATCCACCGGGGGATGTCTTCGATCCGTCGAGTTTTAGCCAGCATTACTATCATGCTCATCGAGGCGGCGAACACGGTCATTTCCACACGTTTTTGCGTGGCGATGTGGCCGCAATGGCCCAGCCGATCGATCAATCCCATATGGATTATATGGATGAACGTGAAGATACCATCTGTCATTTGATTGCCATTTCCATGGACAGCGCGGGCTTGCCAATCGGACTATTCACGACGAACCGATGGGTCACGGCGGAAAATTGGTTCGACGCCGCCGATACGGTGGCGATGTTGAAACAATTTGAAATGGACATCGCGCCTCCATCTTGGCCCGTCAATATCTGGATAACGAACATGTTACGTTTGTTCCGTCCACAAATTATTGACCTGATTCACAAACGCGATGGTGTCATTTCAAAGTGGAAAGACGCTCACCCGGATACGGATGTATTCGAAGATCGAGGCCTCGATATCCTCAACGAAACCCCCATATCAATTGAACGTCAAATTATCGCAATTGAGCAGGCGCTGATGCTTGCTTGACTTTGTGGGAGATTGTTGAGCTTGTTCAGCTCAAGGCCTTGTAAAACAAGGCCGAAGGTCCACGGAGCACGGCGAAGCCGCGCGCACGTAAATCCTCTGCCCGCAACCAATACTATCAACGGCTTAGCAGTAAAATGCTAAGCCGTTTTTATGTGCGGGTAAGCACAGGGTAAGCAGACAACTTCAAGTTCCCGCAAGCCTGGGCAATCAAGCTGAGCTTGACGGTGGCGACCAGCGCCCCTAACGGCTACGGCGCTGTCTGCTTTATTTAGACAAGTCCAGGTTGGTAAATATTTTTGAAAAGATCTTACCTCGCCACTCGGTAATTTATCCTATATATTCAAAGTGCAATGAGTAACGCTTTAACCGCTATAAGTGAGGGGTTTTATGGGGGGGCGCGAACAAGAGGCCTTTACCTTGCGCACCGGCATTACGCCCGGCGACATCCGTCGCTTGGGCAAGGTTCCTTTGTTTACCGGGTTCATCCCTGACGATCTGCGCAAGCTGTTGGCCACCAGTTCCATCCGCCATTATCCAGACCAAACTACCCTATTCATGGAAGGCGAGCCCGCGCAGCGGTTTTTTGTGGTTATGGAAGGCTGGATTAAGCTTTATCGTTTGTGTGAAGACGGCCATGAAGTGGTGATCTCGGTGGTGTCTCCGGGTGAAAGTTTTGCTGAAGCAGCCATCTTCGACAATCGCGTTTACCCCGTTAGCTCCATGACCATCACGGATACGCGTTTGCTGGTGGTCAGCGCAGAAGCCATGTTGCGAGAATTGCACGATAATATGAGCTTCACCTTCAATATGCTGAGTTCCATGTCACGCCATCTGCGTAAAAGCATCACCTTGGTGCATCAGCTTTCGGCATTGTCTTCGACCGAAAGGTTGGCGGATTTTTTGCTGAGTTTGTGCGATGCCGTTCAGGGGGAGGTTTGTCTTACTTTGCCGCACGATAAATCTTTAATTGCCGCCCGTCTCGGTATGCAGCCGGAAACTTTTTCGCGCGCCCTAGCGAAGTTAAAGGCTGCTGGGGTGAGCAACTCTGGACACGACGTGGTTATTCAAAATATCGATGCGTTGCGCGATTACATCAAACACAAATCTATGGGCTGCGGTTGAACCGTTTTTAATCGCCGGGATACGGTATTGATCTTCTTGCGGCCATGGTTTTACCCATGGCGTTTAGGTCTTCATTCGTTAGACGAAGGCGCGCCAGCGGCAATAGGACGGCATTTTCCCATTCCAAGTGACTGATGTGGCTGGCCGCCAATGCACTGGCGGAGCGGCAAAATCGATCCGGATCTTCGAGGGATTGGCCTTGAACGAGGCGTGTTAAGTCCACACAAACTTCCTCGACAAGTGTGCGATCGCGATCATGTTCCTTATCCAATAGACGCAGCAATTCGGAGAAACGATCTTCCGCTCTCGCCCGCATGCGTAATCGTGGAAATAAATCCAATTCTTCGTCTGCGATATGCAGGTTCACATCAACTTCCAGACACGACAATATCGCCGCCGCCCGGTCCGGATCGGGCGGGGCATTAAAAAAGTGCGCCACGAAATGATGGAGTTCGTTGCACAGCGTCGCCTGTCGACAATGATCTGCAAAAAGATAGTCGATGGGTTCTCGCAGGATGTTGTCGGGAATCCGCTCTGCGAGTTCATCATTGCAGACCGAGCGGGGTGGTCTTTCGGACAGCATGAATGAATCTCCCCAAATATGCGCCCACAGCATGGCCATTTCCACATGATCGTGCATTGACGTCCGTCAATTTGCCCTGAGTTTGTTCAAGTTTCGATTTTTGTCGATTTGACCGTCGTCAAGGCGCTCGGGCGGGAAGACTGACTTTAATACTCGGGTATGGATTCCAATGCCCAACCGTGGGCTGGTCGTTATCGTGCGCGGCGTCCTCGCGTACATCGTCCTTAAAACGATTGAGATTTGGGAGGGAGTTTTACATGTCAGATCATAAAAGCACGCAAGGAGAGGGGCCAGTCCCGCTCATGCAGCAGTTGTTGGACTCGCCGTTTCTATTGCTGATTATTGGCGTCGGTATGCCGACGGTTATTTATATCATCTGGGGGATCATGGAAATTGTCGCCATCCCCGTAGCGCCTTAAGGGAGGGCTGAGCGATGTCGATATTTCCTCCGAAGGAACGGGTGTGGTGGAACGAGCCAATTGAAAAATCGGAAGTCCTCTGGGTCACGCTCGCGCTGGTGTGGGCGTTGGTTATGTTTTTTATGATGCCCTACTGGCATATGACGGGTAACCAAAACCTGTCCAATGAAGCTTATAAAATTAGGCCGGAAGTTTTCGCCGAACGCACCGAGGCGTTTGCCGCGAAGTATACCGTTCGCGAACAAGGTGAGACGGGCATTCCCGTTGTGCGTCCTCCGGCGGGCAGCGATGTCTATATGTTGGGCCGGATGTGGGAATGGTGGCCGGTGCTGGAGTTGGAGAAAGGGCAGTCCTATCGCCTGCACCTGTCGTCGGTTGATTGGCAGCATGGGTTCTCTCTGCAGCCGGAAAACATCAATCTCCAGATCATTCCGGGCTACGAAATGATTCTGACCGTTACGCCCACCAGCAGTGGTGAGTTCAGCGTTGTCTGTAACGAATTTTGCGGCATTGGCCATCATACGATGGTCGGCAAAATTCACGTGATTGAAAAGTGAGGGAGGTTGTCATGGCTCAGTTTAGGACTTGCCCGGACACCGGGTTCGCAATCGACCTCAACGCCGACAAGCTGATCAAGTGGAACGCCGTTACGGCGGTTGTATTCCTGTTGGTTGGCGGGCTATTCGGCCTTGCGGTGGCGCTCACACGCTGGCCTGCTGTGCATCTTTTGGGCGCGGATGACTTTTATCTAGCATTAACCGCGCATGGGTTCGACGTGTTGTTGGTCTGGTGCATTTATTTCGAAATGGCGCTACTTTATTTCACCTCGTCGATTTTGTTGAAGAGTCGCTTGGCGCTTCCTAAGATCGCTTGGGCGCAATATATCCTTATGCTGGTCGGCGCGATTATGACCAACGTGGCGGTGCTGCGTGGGGATTCCAGCGTGATGTTTACGTCCTACGTTCCGATGATGGCGGCACCTGATTTTTACCTCGGCATCATCTTATTTGCGGTGGGCGCGTTGTTGGGGTGCGTGGTGTTTTTCGCCACCCTCTATATCGCCAAACGCGATAATACCTATGAAGGGTCGATGCCGCTGGTGACGTTCGGTGCCATGACGGCGGCGATCATTGCCGTGTTTACCATCCTGTCTGGGGCGGTGATTTTGGTGCCGACGCTGTTTTGGTCGATGGGTTTCATCGGTTCGATCGATGGCCTGATGTATCGTGTTGTGTGGTGGGCCATGGGGCACTCGTCCCAGCAGGTCAACGTTGCAGCGCAAATCGCGTGCTGGTACGCCATTGCGGCGATCTTGTTCAATGCGAGCCCACTGTCGGAAAAAGTCAGCCGTACGGCGTTTTTGTTTTACATTCTGTTCTTGCAACTGGCGTCGGCTCACCATTTGTTGGTGGACCCAGGCCTAAGTTCGGAATGGAAAATCTTCAACACCTCGTATGCCATGTATCTGGCGGTTTTGGGTTCGATGATCCACGGCTTGACGGTTCCTGGCGCGGTCGAAGCCGCACAACGCAAGCGAGGCTTCAATAAAGGACTGTTTGAATGGCTGCGCAAGGCGCCATGGGGCAATCCGGTGTTTTCCGGGTTTGCGCTGTCGCTCGTCTTGTTCGGCTTCTTGGGCGGCATCACCGGCGTTATGATGGGCACGGAACAGCTCAACATCATCACCCATAACACCATGTACACCCCGGGTCATTTCCATGGCACCGTGGTGGTGGGTACGACGTTGGCGTTCATGGCCATGAGCTACTGGCTGGTGCCGACGCTGTGGCAGAAAGAACTGATGTTCCCCGGTCTCGCCAAATGGCAGCCCTATCTGTTCGGGCTGGGCATGGGGCTGGCATCGGTGTTCATGATGGGGGCCGGTACGTTGGGTGTTCCGCGCCGCCATTGGGATATATCCTTTGCCGATGCGGCGATGGTGCATGAGTTCCCGGCCGCCGCTTATATGATGATGGGGCTGAACGGCATTGCCGCTTTGATTGGCGGTGTTGGCGGGGCGATTTTCATCCTCAACATGGTTGGCACGGTGTTCTTTGGTAAAGCCAAACAGCCCAAGGCTGCTGCGGCCGAAGTGCCGAATATCGGCGGCGCTGCGACCACTTACGGCTCTGCGGGAACCATGGCGGTGCCCGGCACGTTTGTGCTGGCCTTGGTGTTTCTGACCGCCTTTGTGCTCTATTACTTCGTCAACTGGAAATATTTGTCCGACGTCTGGGGACTGAGCTGATCTGGAATAGATACGGGAACTGATTAAGCGCATGCACCCCCTCCCAAGGGTGCCCACGGGGGGGCGGATACCGGCAAGCCCACGAAAGGTATCCGCCTCTTTCCCCTCCATCTCTTCGGGCCCCTCCATTCCTTCGGCGATGATGTGGGCCAGGGGAAAAACGATGAATTTGGTAAGGCTAAACAGAGTTTGGGTTTCCTGCGTGGCGGGTGCGGTGTTTTCATTCGCGGCCGCCACTGCGCATTCCCAAACTGCCGCCCCAACCCTATCCAACACCGATCCAACAGGCCGATCCCCCATTGATGAGGCAAAGGCGCTGGCGATTAGTCAGGCCGTCCTCGGTCGGCAAGTCGGCGACTATATCTTTCGCGACACGCGTGGTCAGCGGGTGCGTCTGTCAGATTATCGAGGCAAGCCCCTGGTCATTTCGATGATTTATTCCAGTTGCGCGGACGTTTGCCCGGTCATTACGTCGACGCTCGAAGGCGTGGATGCCATCGCCCGCGACGCCTTGGGCGACGATGCGTATAATATCATCACCATCGGTTTTGATGCTGCGGACGACAACCCCGTGCGCATGCAAAGTTTTGCGCGCAAGTACGGTGTGACGGTCAGTGATCATTGGCGGTTTCTCAGTGGCGATTTGCCTTCCATCCTCTCGCTCAGCGAAGATATCGGGTTCCAATTTTTTGAAAGCCCTAAGGGCTTCGATCATTTGACCCAGACCACCATCTTAGACGGCGATGGTAAAGTATACCGCCATATCTATGGCGAGACGTTTCAGACTCCGCATTTTGTCGAGCCTTTGAAGAATCTGGTGTTTGGTACCACCACTCCGTTTGCAAGCCTGGATGACTTGCTCAACAAGGTGCGACTGTTCTGTACCATTTACGATCCGGCAACGGACCAATACCGGTTTGAATATGCGATTTTCTTTCGTCTGGCCGTTGGTGGAACCATTATCTTGGCGATGATGACGTTCATCGGAAATTGGTGGTGGAAAAATCGCCGGACGGCGAAGAAACCGGCATTACCCATAAAAACATGATGTAAAAAAACTGACGAAAGGGTCGTCGTGCTAAATCGTTTGCGTTCCCCCCTGCAGATCGCGTTCTTGCGTAGCGAAAAATTCTTTGACCGATTTTTCGGGCCGGAGTGGAATCCGATGCGCCAGTTGGGCACGGTCGCGTTCTACTTTTTTTGGATCGCGGCGGCCACGGGCATCATCATTTATATCTTTTTTGAAACTTCGGTGAACGGCGCTTACCGTTCGGTCGAATACATGAGCAACGACCAGTGGTACTTCGCAGGTGTGATGCGCAGCCTGCATCGCTATTCATCCGACGGCATGGTGTTGATGATGGCGCTGCATTTGATCCGCGAGTGGTCGTTCGACCGCTATCGCGGGGTGCGTTGGTATGCGTGGTTTACGGGCGTTCCGGTGATCTGGCTGCTGTATGCATCGGGTCTGTCGGGCTATTGGCTAGTGTGGGATGAACTGGCGCAGTATGTGGCGCTGGGTTCCATGGAATGGTTTGATGCGCTGGGTATTTTCGGTGAACCGGTGGCGAACAATTTTCTCTCCCAAGGGTCAATGACCGACCGGTTCTTCACGCTGCTGGTGTTCATTCATATCTTTGTGCCGTTGTTTTTGCTGTTTGCGATGTGGATTCACGTGATCCGCGTCAGTCAGCCCAAGATCAACCCGCCGCGCGGTGTTGCCATCGGTCTGTCGGCGATGCTGGTGGTGTTGTCGCTGATTAAGCCCGCCATCAGCCATGGCCCGGCAGACTTAAGCATGATCTCGCAGGAACTGAACCTCGATTGGTTTTTCATGCTGTTTTATCCGGTATTCGATGCCTGGGGCGGTTTGGCGCTGTGGGCGCTGGCGATTGGTGGATCGCTGTTTTTGGCGGTACTGCCGTGGCTGCCGCCGGTGAAGCTCCCTGCGGCGCCGGTGGTGGCGTTGGATCATTGCAATGGCTGCGGGCGCTGTTATGCGGATTGTCCCTACGGCGCCATCACCATGATGCCACGTACCGATGGCCTGCCCTATAGCCAACAAGCCGAAGTGAACGCGGCGAACTGTACGCGCTGTGGCATTTGTGTTGGCGCGTGTCCGGTCGCCAGCCCCTTTCGCAGCGTGGAGGAATTGGTCACTGGGATTGATCTGCCGCATTTGGACATCAAGCGCATGCGTACCTTGGTGGACGAAGCGATGGCCAAAGCGCCGGGTGGCGTGGTTGTGGTGGGCTGCGAGCACGGCCCGAAGGTTCAGGATTTGACGTTGCAGGGTGCGGCGGCGGTGCGACTGCCGTGCGTTTCCATGCTGCCGCCATCGTTCATCGATTACATGGTAGACCAGGGTGCGGGTGGCGTGATGATCGCCGGGTGTCCGGAATGCGGCTGCCGATTCCGTTACGGCGTGGCGTGGATGCAAGACCGCCTGGATGGACGGCGTGATCCGTATTTGCGCAAACGCGTGCCGCGCGAGCGGGTGCGCACCTTTTGGGCATCACATATCGAAGCCGAAGAACTGCAAGCCGCCGCAGTGAGCTTTCAAGACGATCTGAAGGCATTGAATACAGAGGAGGCCAAGGATGTTTAGCCTCTTTAACATCTCGCCCGATAACATGCTGTGGTTCTATCTGGCGCCGGTACTGTTTTTTGGGCCAGTGTTTTTCGCGGTGTTGTGGAACTTCGGATTGAAAAATATTTTCTATACGCCACCCGAATATAAAGAGCAGCGCCGCCTGGAACGCGAACACGCAGATCGCATCACCAAACGACGCGAAAGCAAGGCTGGTTATTATGCCCGCGCTGAACATTTGGCGACGGCATCGTCAAAACATTGGGTGGCGCAGGCTGTTTTTTATGCAGCTTTTGCCTCGATTTTGGGGCTGTATTCCGCATGGCCCGGCTATCGTTATAGCGAACCGGACACGGCGCAGATCAAGTTGAGCCTCAGCCATCCCGGTAAACGGGTCGAAGAGTGTCACACCCGCACGCGCGAAGAGCTGGCAAAGCTGGCCCCCAATATGCGTGCGAAGCTGGAGTGCGCGCGCGAGCGTTGGCCGATCACGATCGAGTTGACGTTGGATGGTCGTGTGGTGTTTGCGGGCGAGGCCGCCGCTGCGGGCTTGCACAATGATGGTTCATCGAGTTTTTATGAAAAATTTCGCGTGCCTGTGGGCGCGCACACCTTGATGGTGCGTATGAACGATGCAGGCCCAATAAGTGATTTCACCCACAAACTCAGCCAGGCCGTTGAGTTAACGGGCGCGCAGAATTTGGTGGTCGGCTTTAACGAAGACGGCAGCGGTTTTTTTGTGAAATAGCTGGTTTAACTGTGGTTGTGAAAACTACGGTCCAGGGTGCTGAAGTGATCCGAGAACCAGGCGTTTAGCCGCTCTGCTAAGTTATCGCGTAGCGTTGGCTCGTCCAGCGTCTTGGCTTCGGTCATGATGTCGCGGATCTGTTCCAGCAGACGGTCATGATCTTCTTTGTGCGCTTCATAGCCTACGAAGCCACGGTCGCGCATGATTTTTTCTTCGAGCGCGAAGTGGCCTTCGATCTGGGCGTGAATCTTGCCCAGCAGCAATTGGATTGTGTCGGGCGAGTTGCCCGCTTGCAGCAGATCGCCTAACGCATTGATGACGCCAATCAACTCCTCGTGTTCGAAATCGACTTCGGGCACACCAAGCCTCATCGTCTCGTTCCACTTGATCAACTTCACGAGCTTTCCTTTCTTGATACCCATCGCTTTATTTTGAAATCAGCTTATCCGGAAATGGAGTTTTGCGGGTTGACGTTGGTCAAGGACGAACTGCGAAGGGGATATCAGCGCTGCTTAGGCTCAGGATTCATTGTTTGAGATCAAACATGATCGAAGCCGCGGGGCTGATTGCCGAAAGGAAGGAGTAGGCATTCTGCCTGCGGTCATGATCGATAAGCACAGGGTAAGCACCCAACTTCAAGTTCCAGCAAGTTTGGACAATGTGACAGGGTGATCTGAAGCGTTACGCTTCATTTGTTTAAAAGCGATCATCGGGCGAGCGCGCCAATTGTTTGCCAACTCGCAGAGCCAGTCTGAAGTTGTCATATGCAACGGGTGGCAATGAGCAGAGCGAAAGAATGAACAGAATCGTCATGATCGTGGCTTCACCACCTGCGATGACGAGCGGGGCTGTATATGCCAAGACACCCGCTGCGAGTACGCCACCTAAAACGGTTCGCACATTGTTGCATGTCTCGCACCCAATTTTGTCTCGGGTTTTTTTGATCCAGTGAATATCGTACCCATCGTGGTGATCGCATTCGAGGTACTGATTGCCCGTTGATTTGCAGAACGAGCGAAGATTTGCTTCCGCGTCAGGTTCCGTTGTGAGAACGGACAGCACCGCTTCTAACGAGGCGGTTTTGATTTCATGGTTAAGTTTGACCAGGGTTATCGGCCCGTCCGTATGTCGAGCGTCAATCACTCTCTTTGGATTTAAGCCTAGGTCCAAGTTGGACATGTTGGTCATGAAGCGCCTCCAGGAGTCTATCGGTTCATACATAACGACGGTTCAAGGACCAGTCGCAGATACCAAAAGCCCTGGTATTTTGAAGGCTGCACGCCAATTTTTTAAGTGTACGTGCGACCAGGGCTACTCCTGTAAGCAAGATAATCTTATGGAAATCTTATTTTGATGCAACTGCTAAGTTGGGGTCGGTCTATATCCACGTTATTCTCCCGTCATTCCGTCAGTTATAAAGTTTATGTATTCAATGTTGATGAAACTTGTGTGACGCCGGGATGAGTTATTCAAACTCCATTTGCATGTAGACGTTTTGGGCATTGCGTTTGCTGATTTCGTCAAACACGGCCAAGTGACGGAAAGCGGATTGATCGATTTTGATGGCTTCTTCGATCGGTCCTCCGGCTTCCAAGATTTTGCTGATTTCGGTGCGTAAAAACACCAGATAGTCGTAGGTTTCAGCCTTCGCCTGGGCCAGTGTAGTGACGTGCCCATGACCGGGGATAACGTATTTTGGGTCCAGGGCCGCCACGGCTTCAAACACACTGATCCAGCGTTGTGTGTTGCGCGCAGGCCCGATGCCGAGCATGCGCCCGGTGAAGACGATGTCGCCCGTAAATACAACACGCGCATCGGGCATCCATACATAGGCATCGCCCAAGGTATGTGCGGGTCCGGCATGGCGGATTTCGAAGCGGCGTCCGCCGAAGGTTAGGTCCAGGGCGGATTCAAAGGTTTGATCGGCATGGACGGGCTGCGTGCCTTCCAAGGCCTCTTTGCCCATGAGCTGGGTCAAAAGGAAAAAGTGATCGTTGGTGCGGGTTTTTTGATCCTCAAAAGCCGCCGCCGAAGAGATGATGTGAGCCCCTCGTTCCTTGAAGTAGCCGTTGCCCAGCCAGCGGTGATCCTGCCCGCCGGTATTGATGACGATTTTGACCGGTTGGTCGGTTACGGAACGGATGGCGGCTTCGACTGCTGCCGCACCTTTGTAACTGCCGCCGGGATCGACCAGCAATACGCCTTCGTCCGTAACGACAAACCCGAGGGTGGCATTGTTGGCGAGGTTTGTCGCATTGCGTTGTTCATGGGGGCCGACGATGGCGTAAACGCCGTCGGTTACGGTCTGAACTTCAAGGCTGGCGGCAAACGCCGGAGTTGCGAAAAATCCACAGACGAACAGTGCGGCGAAGATGATGTTTTTCATGACGGCGGGGTTCCTGGCAGGTTGGCAGCACCGGTTTTATTTTGACATTTCAATAAATGTCGAAATAATGAGGATTGTCAATTTCATTTTCGCGCCTGACGCGGCACTTCGTTTTACGGCGAGAGGAATAACGATGACGGTGAACATTCAACAGGCGACGCAAATCCTTGCGGGGCTCGCCAACGAAATGCGGCTGCAAATTTTCCGTACCCTGATTTCCAAAGGCGGCATGGCGGCGGGCGATCTGGCGGAAAGTTTGGGTGTTGGGCCATCCACGCTGTCCTTTCATTTGAAGGACCTGCGTCAGGCCGGTTTGGTGACCAGTCGCAAAAGCGGGCGGCAGATCGTTTATGCGGCAGATTTCGGCAATCTCAACGATCTGCTGGAATTTTTGGTTGATGACTGCTGTGGCGGACGCCCGGAGCTTTGCATTCGCACGGTCAAGCCCGTTTCGCCGTGTTGTAAAAAATCCGCTTAATTGACGATAAGGCGAGATGTGATGATTCCCGAAAAAAAGACGGCGGCGTTGGGTGTGTTCGGGCGTTATCTGACGCTTTGGGTCGCTTTGTGCATCGTCGTCGGAATTGGGCTGGGTTATTTATTCCCCACGCCGTTTCAGGCCATTGGGGCGATGGAAGTCGCTAAGGTCAATTTACCTGTGGCGGCACTCATTTGGTTGATGATTGTGCCGATGCTGCTCAAAATCGACTTTGGCGCGTTGTCGCGAGTGCGCGAACATTGGCGCGGTATCGGCGTGACGCTGTTCGTCAATTGGGCGGTGAAGCCCTTTTCCATGGCGGCGCTGGGCTGGCTGTTCATCGGTTATCTGTTTGCGCCGTATCTTCCCGCCGGGCAGATCGATTCTTATATCGCGGGGCTTATTATTTTGGCCGCGGCACCCTGTACGGCCATGGTGTTTGTGTGGAGCAACCTCTGCGATGGTGAGCCGCACTTCACGCTTAGCCAAGTGGCGTTGAACGATGTGATCATGGTGTTCGCTTTTGCGCCCATCGTCGGGTTGTTGCTGGGGCTGTCGGCCATCACGGTGCCGTGGGATACGCTGTTTCTCTCTGTGGCTTTGTATATCGCCGTTCCGGTGGGGATCGCGCAAGTTATCCGTCGTGTGCTGCTCTCGTCCGGCGGTGTGGTGCGGCTTCAAAGCGTTTTGAAAACATTGGACCCGATCTCCATCTCAGCGCTTTTGCTGACCCTTGTGCTGTTGTTTGGATTTCAGGGTGGGCAAATTCTTGATCAGCCGATGATCATTGCTTTTCTCGCGGTGCCGATTTTGATCCAGGTGTATTTCAACTCCGGCCTGGCTTATCTGCTCAATCGTTGGGTGGGAGAAAGTCACAATGTCGCCGCCCCGTCGGCCCTAATCGGTGCCAGCAATTTCTTTGAATTGGCCGTTGCCGCCGCCATCAGCCTGTTCGGCTTTGATAGTGGTGCCGCGCTTGCCACCGTTGTCGGTGTGCTGGTCGAAGTGCCGGTGATGTTGTCGGTGGTCATGATCGTGAACCGCACCCGCGCATGGTATCAAGCCGCCCCTTCTCAGGCGCGGCACAATAATAAATGAGGGCTATTTTGAAAGACGTATTGTTTCTTTGCGTCGCCAACTCGGCGCGCAGCCAAATGGCCGAAGGACTGGCCCGCCAGGCGTTTGGCGATAAGGTGCGGGTGCGAAGCGCCGGTTCCAACCCGACAAGCATCAATCCTCATGCGGTGACGGTATTGCAGGAAATCGGCATCGACATTTCGGGGCATGCCTCAAAACGGGTGGATGATCTGGACACGCACGATGTCGATACGGTGGTGACGTTGTGCGCCGATGAAGTTTGCCCGGTGTTTTTAGGGAAGGTCCGCCGCATCGCCTGGCCACTGCAGGACCCGGCCAAATCCGTTGTGGGCGAAAGTGAAGCCGATATTCTTGAACGCTTCCGTAAAGTTCGGGATATGCTGAAGGGCCGCATCGAGGTTCTGGCTGCGTTGCAGGGTCGCCCCAGAAGCGTTCCAGCACATGAGTTCCACAGTTCCATCCGGGTCAACGATCTGGCGCGGAGCGCGCGTTTTTACGCGTGGTTGCTGGACTGTGAACCCAAAGATATTACGCACCGCTTCGTGACGTTCATCCGCGCCGATTTGCATCTTAACTTTGTCATCTTGGTAAACGATGGCATGGAATTGCATCATGACACCTTGTTCCATCTGGGAGTAGCGATGAAGGACAAAGAAGCGGTCGTCGAGGCGTATCATCGCGCACTGGAGTACGGGGCCGAAATTCACAAACCGCCGCGCACCACATGGCGGGGAACGCCCTTGCACGAGTTGTGGATCAAGGATCCGGATGGAAATCTGATCGAAATCTACGCGCGGCTAACGGATGAAGAACTCGCCACAAAGCCGGTCGACGAGCAGCCGGTTTTTTTAGTATCCGGCACTCAACCGTGAACGGCATAATCAAGACACCAGAAACGAGGGGGAATAAAATGAAGAAATTTGGACTGCGCGCTGTGGCGCTAAAGGCCATGGTATTGGCCGTGGCGATTGCAGCGTTTGCGCATGCTGTACCGGCCAAAGCCGAGGGTGCGGATTTTCTCGTCAGCGCAGAATGGTTGGAGGAACATATCGATGAGCCCAACTTGGTGATCCTAGAGGTCCGTTATCATCCCCATCGTTATATGACAGTTGGGCACATTCCCGGCGCGGTGCAGGTGCAGCGCTTTAAGGACTTGGGCGATAATGATGGTCAGTCGATCATGTTTTTTCCCAGCAAGGATGCCTTTCAGGAAACCCTGCGGAGTTGGGGCGTGAACGACGATTCCATCATCGTGCTTTATGACGACTCCCGCACGGCTTTGGCGTCGCGTGTTTATTTTCTGCTCGACCTGTACGGGTTTGATATGAACCGCGTGAAGATGCTCGACGGTGGTACCGTGGCGTGGGGTGCGTTTAATGAGCTGGCGACCGAAGCTGTGGAGCGACCTAAGGGCGGCGTGACCTTGCGTGAAGTGGATACCTCCAAGTTCGTTGAATGGACGGACGTTTATGATCGTGTTGTGTCGCGGCGCGACCCTTCGGTCGTGTTATTGGATGCCCGCCCGCAGACTCACTACACGGGCAAAGAAGTCGTTCATGCCGTACGGGGCGGGCATATTCCGGGTTCGGTTAATATTGTTAGCCTAGATGGCACGCACGGCGAAACTCAGTTGTGGAAGAGCCTTGAAGAGGTGGCGGCCATGTACGCTTCCATCCCCAAGGATAAAACCGTCATCGTTTATTGCCATGATGGTTTTCGCATGAGCCTCGCTTATATGCAGCTTAAAGCCCTAGGCTATCAGGACGTTCGTTTGTACAACGGCGGTTGGGGTCATTGGGGCAATGAACTATCCCTGCCCGTGGTGGAAGGCGCAGAACCGTTTGACGAGACGTTTAAATTGTAGGGTACCATTTAATATTCCTCATTTCTTGAGCCAATCCTGCTAATGCCCCGCACAGTATAATAGACTTTGGAAAAGTGGGGCGTTGCGGAATAGGAGGTTGGTTTGATGTTCGACTACAGCGTATACGCCGAAAGAATTGATGCGCACGGGACCTTGATGTCGTGCAAGGATGCCGAGATGGTCGCCGACACGGACCTGAACGGTAGGTCGGATGCCTTCAATCCGGTGGAGTTGCTGCTCGCCGCGCTGGCAGCCTGTATGATCAAAGGTATTGAAAGGGTGATACCCATTCTCAATTTTGATCTTCGTGGCGTAGAAATTCTGTTGCGCGGGGCGCGCCAGGATGCGCCACCGAAAATGACGGGAATTGTTTATGAGATTCGCGTTGATACCGATGAGTCGGACCATCGCCTTGAATTGCTGCATGAGAACATTCGCCGTTACGGAACCATTTTTAATACGGTGGCGTCTGCAGTAAAGCTGGAAGGGAATATCCTTCGCGCCCGACAAGAGAAGAGTTGAGGCGAAAGCAATGTCTGATCACCCGCACCACGAACAGTCCGCGGCGATGCATCGCCCATTTTTATGGGCGCTTGTGTTGAACGTCGGCTTCGTCGTGGTTGAGCTGATCGGCGGATATTGGACGGGATCGCTGGCGCTGCTGGCGGACGCCGCGCACAATACCATGGATGTCTTGGGCCTGATCATCGCCTGGGTGGCATTGTCATTGGGGCGCTTGCCAGCCTCTTTACGCTATACGTATGGCTTGGGGCGGGCGTCTATTTTGGCTGCGATGGCTAATGCTCTTCTTGTTTTGGTCGCTGTTGGGGCGCTGGCCTGGGAGGCATCGCAGAATTTATCCTCTGCCAAGGATGTGCCCGCCCAGGCGGTGTTGTGGATCGCGCTGGCTGGCATTGTCGTCAATGGCGGTTCGGCGTTGCTGTTCATCGGGGGCAGCCACCATGACCTGAATATTCGTGGCGCATTTTTGCATATGGTATCGGATACGGCCGTTTCGGCGGGGGTGGTTGCCTCGGCGCTGGCGATCATGGCGACGGGCTGGCTCTGGCTCGATCCTTTGGCGGCGCTTGCCATCAGCTTGGTGATTGGCTGGACGGCGTTCAAATTGTTCAAAGATGCCTTTGATTTAGGCATGGATCGGGTGCCGCCCGAAATCGACATCCACGAGGTGCAGGCGTGGCTTTGCAATTTGCCCGAGGTTCAAAGTGTACATGATCTGCATATCTGGCCGTTGAGCACCACAAGGACGGCATTGACGGCTCATCTGGTTGTGCCACAGTCTCCAAGTCCAGATTTTCTTTTTAATGTGTCGGAAGGGTTGAATGGGAAATTCAACATCGCCCATGTGACCATTCAGGTTGAACGGTCCTCTGGGGATGATGGTGGTTTAGTTCAATGTGATACGAACTGTCAGGAAGTTGGGCGCTAAAAATACGAAGCGTGACGGGGGTCGCGTGGACGGGGGAGAGGTTAAATGACTAAGGTACAGGGCTTATATCCAAAATCCGCGTTTCGGCGCAGAGAGGTGCTGGTGGGTGCGGCGGCGTTTGGCGCGTGTTCGCTCTTAGGCGCGGGGAATGCCTTAGCGCGAGAACCGTTTATGTTTGGCCTGACGCCGGTGTTTTTGGATTCCGATCTGGAGATTATGTCGGAGATAACGGAGTACTTTACCCGTAAGCTGGATCAGCCGGTTTCTCCGGTTAAACGCCGTACCTATCAAGAGATCACCTCCATGCTGCTGTCCGGAGGCGTTCAGGCAGCGTGGATTTGCGGGTTCCCTTACGTGCGTTACCGGGAGCGTTTATCGGTGTTGGCGATGCCGCTTTATAAGGGCGTGCCTCTTTATGAATCTTACCTGATCGTCAACAAGGATAATCCCGCGCAGAGTTTGGATGAGTTGTCGGGCGGCGTTCATGCCTTTTCGGATCCCAACAGCAATTCCGGATATTTGGTTACGATGCATCTTTTGGCGGAACATAAACGCAACCCGCGCAGTTTCTTTTCCGAA
Organism: Rhodospirillales bacterium; assembly: GCA_024653965.1. Lineage (GTDB taxonomy): Bacteria > Pseudomonadota > Alphaproteobacteria > Rhodospirillales > Magnetovibrionaceae > JANLGW01. Next base: position 30,561 of record JANLGW010000072.1, on the reverse strand, counting down.
ACGATCTTTACCTACAGTCACCGCAACGTCATTCGGGCTGTTTCATCCGGCCTAGCGCAAAGCGGCAGCGTGGATGGCTACGTGTGGGACGTGGTGGCAGAATCTGAGCCGGAATTGGTTACGGGTACGCGGGTGATCCGGAGGTCTGAACCCTTAGGTTTTCCCCCCATCGCGTGCAACGTGGATAACCGCAATGACAAATCCGTTGTCAAAATGGCGGAAGCGCTCTTCAAAATGCATGAAGATCCGTTGGGGCAGCGTATTTTGCAGACGTTGCATCTGGACGGGTTCGTACCAGGAGATCCATCAAATTACGATGCGATCGCCAGAAAGTTCAACGCGGTGAAGGACATCCTTTGATGAGGTTTAGTCTTTCTCCCGCGACTTGGCCGATGATCATCAAAGCGCCGCTGATGGTGGCGGTGCTGATGAGTTTGCTGTCCAGTATTGTGTCGTATCTGATTTTGGATCGTATGGCGGCGGCGCAAGAGAAGGCTCTTGCGCAATTGACCGAGGCCTATCTGGATGGTGTTTCCACGACATTGATGCCCCATGTCATCCGCAAAGATTCATGGGAAGTATTTGATACCTTAGATCGTGCGCGGCAACATTATGCAGCCGTGAAGGCGGTTTTTACGGTGGTCTCATTACCTGGGGATGAGGTGTTGGCATCGTCAAATCCAACCTTATTTCCTGTGCGGAGCGAGTTGCCATGGGAATTGCGCGAACCTTTTGTCGAAGGCCACCTTATGTTTCCCGACCGTATTCACATTAACGAGGAAAAAGGCGTAGCTCTGGTGTGGCGGCCATTGATGGAGGCTGAGCAACAGGTGGGCGATCTATTTGCTGAATTGGATATTTCCCATCTGTTGGCCGAGCGTAGGGAAGTGTTGTTTACACTGTTGTCGGGCGCATTTTTGTTGACCCTGACGTTCGTGTTGATCGGCTATGTTGCCGTGCGCTGGATGGTGAGGCCGATTGGCTTGCTTAGCCATTTTGTCGAATCCGTCCGTCATGGACACGACGATCCGTTCCCCGTCAGCGAGTTGATGGATCCGCGCACGGAGTTTGGTCTTTTGTTCAAGCGCTTTGACGCCATGAAAGATGCCATTCGGGAACGTGAAGAATTGGCGACCCGTCTTGCTGAAGAAGAAAAGCTGGCGCTTATCGGCAAGCTCGCTTCTTCGATGGCGCATGAAGTCAACAATCCCTTAGGCGGAATGCGTAACGTTATCGATACCATCCGCAAACACGGAAATGATGAAGCCACACGCGCGCGTTCTCTCGATTTATTGGATCGGGGGCTTGAAGGCATTGCCAATGTCACCCGCGCGACGCTGGTGACCTACAAAGGCGGGGCCGATCCAGCTAAGCTTGCTTTTCGGGATATGGAAGACATTCAACTTCTCGTTCAACATATTGTGAAGCGGCGGCATCTTAAATTGTTGTGGTTAAATACCCTGCCTCAAGAAACAATGGTGGATGGCACCTCGGTACGGCAGATCGCCCTTAATTTGCTGCTGAACGCTTGCGAAGCAACACCGGAAGGCGGAGAGGTCGGCCTGGAGGCGCGCATCGAAGGTGGCAGTTTGGTGATCGTTGTGCGGGATCAGGGGGTCGGCATTCCCGAAGATGTGGCGAAGCAACTGATCAGCCCTTTTATTTCCGGAGTGCCGGAAGTGAGCCTTGGCCTCGGCGCTTGGACGGTCGGAATGTTAACTAAACGTCTAGAAGGACGAATCGAAGTTGGGACAAATGAATTGAAAGGCACTAGAGTGACCGCCTATTTTCCTGTTGGCGGGAGGTAAAATGGGCATGCAAACGCAATCCGTGATCCAGCGGAAGGTCGTCCTGGTAGAGGACGATCCGATCATGGGCGAGTCCCTTCAGCATCGTCTGGAGCTGGAAGGGTATGACGTTGTCTGGTGGGACAACGGCAAGGAAGCCTTGGCTGGATTGGAAAAATTTTCTCCCGACTTGATGGTGTGCGATATCCGTCTTCCCGATATGAATGGCGAGGAGGTGTTCTCCGCAGCCCTGCCCCTTCTTGGCGCGACGCCCGTTATGTTTGTCACCGGTTTTGCAGATATCGATCAGGCCGTTCGTTTGGTGCGGGCGGGTGCCGGGGACTACATCACCAAACCGTTTGATATGGATGATTTTTTGACCCGTATGGATGGGCTGTTGCAGCATCGTGGCCAGGGTGAAGGCCATGGTGTTTTGGGCACTTCGCTTGCCATGTGCAATATCGAGCGCATTTTGCGTCGCGTCGCCGGGGTGGATAGCACCGTATTGCTTACTGGCGAGAGCGGTGTCGGCAAAGAAGTCGCGGCCCGGTTTCTGCACGATGTTTCGCCACGCGCGGAGAAGCCCTTCATCGCGGTAAACTGTGCGGCGATTCCGCTTAACCTATTGGAATCTGAGATTTTTGGTCACGAGAGAGGCGCCTTTACCGATGCCAAGTCGCGTCATGAAGGCTATGCCGAGCGCGCTCTAGATGGCACTTTATTTTTCGATGAAATCGCGGAACTGCCGTTTGATATGCAGGCTAAATTGCTGCGCCTTTTGCAAGAACGGACATTTTCCCGGGTGGGCGGGAAAGAAGTGTTGCCGTTCCGCGCGCGTGTGATTTCCGCCACCAATGTCGATCTTGAAGATCGGGTACACAAGGGCCGCTTCCGCGAAGATTTATTTTACCGCGTTAATGTCATTCACGTTGACGTCCCGCCCTTGCGCCAGCGTCGCGATGATATCCTGCCGCTGATGGAGTGTTTTTTACGTGAGTATGCCCAGGCATTTGGCAGCGCGGTAAGGGGAATTACATCGATTGCCCAAGAGCAGGCCCGGGCCCACGACTGGCCGGGTAACGTGCGCGAATTGCGCAACCGCGTCGAGCGGGCAGTGGTCTTGGCCGATGGCAGTTGGTTGACTCATGCGGATTTGTTTCCGGATTTGGCGGCGGATTGTGATCAAGGGGAAAACTGTTGCCAGGTGACTTCTCTGTCCGAGGCTCGCGATGCTTTTGAGCGGCGTCACATCCTCAACGCCTTAGCCAGCACCAAGGGACATATTTCCAAGGCGGCTGATATGCTTGGCGTTTCGCGCACCACCCTGTGGGAGAAAATGCGCAAATACGATCTGCCGACGGATAGGTACATTAGAGAAGGCTGACATTGTCCGAACTTCCGAACGGTCTGTATGCGGGCTGTTCGGGAATCTCTACGCCATATGTGGCGCCTGAGCCTACAGGATAGGGCATGCACCCTCTTTTCAATTAAATTTCCGGGTCTGATGAGGAAATGTTCCAAGCATCCTGGCTGCGGGTGTTTTTGCAGGACACTCATTTTTTGTGCAATGCAAAAAGCTGGGCGTGGTGTGACGGCGGTTATGACCGGCACGGAATTCAAAGTGTATTATGAAACACTAATGCTCAACATGAACGCATTCGGTTGCGGATGCGAAGCGTCACGGACCGTGTAGATGTTCAAGCTGGGTGAAAGTCCGAGTCTTTCAATCTGCTATTTCTCTTTAAATGCAAACGTTGCTGGCACGGCAATTGCTCTTACCAGTGGGAATGTTCCGCCCGTAATGGGTCTGGGGCGTATGGATCACGGGGAATTCGACCGCTTGCGTTAATGCGGCCGATACTGACAAGAGGGAGGCATTACATGGCTGTCGGATTACAGGCAGAACCATCGTTCGGCGTGCCTGGCAAAAAGCGTTGGGCGATGGTAATCGACCTGCGCCGCTGCATTGGCTGCATGGCGTGCGTCTGCGCGGATAAGGCGGAATTCGACGTTCCGCTCGGCGTATGGCGCACTACGGTTAAGGTGAGTGATACGGGGGTATATCCCAAGGTTAAAAAGCATTTTATGCCACGGTTGTGCAATCATTGCGACAATCCGCCGTGCGTCAGAAATTGCCCGACCGAGGCGACGTACAAGCATGAGGACGGTTTCGTTCTGCAGCGCTACGAGCGTTGCATCTCTTGCCGCACCTGCATCGCGGCGTGCCCCTACAACGCTCGCCATGTCCTGCCCAACAACCGCAGCCGCGTGAAGATCGGCGGCGTGGTTGACAAGTGCACGTTCTGTCAGCATCGCGTTGAAAAAGGCCTAGTGCCTGCGTGCGTACAGACCTGTCTTGGCCGCGCCCGCATTTTTGGCGATATCAACGATACGACCAGCGAAGTCGCGCGCCTTGTCGCCACTCAGACGGTCACCGTTTTGAAGGCGGACAAGGGTACGAAACCTCAGGTCTATTACATTAAGCCGGACCGCACCATTGTTGATCAGGTGCTTGCTACGCCAACTTCGGCAGCAGCTAAGAGTGACGCAGAAGCTTTCTACCGTCACAACAATGGCAGCAAATTTTATGCTGGTGTCCTTTGAGGGAGGGAGTTTCTCATGTTTGAGTATATGCCATTTAACGTTGCGCCTTGGCCTTGGCAGTTGGCGCTGTACTTCTTCTTGATCGGCACGGCGAGTATGGTTTTCGTCGTATCTGCTGCGCCTGTGGTGTTTGGTAAGGTTGCGCAACCGTTCGAGTCTTCGCAGAAAACTGGACTGGTTGTTTCGTTGCTGCTGTTGATCATTTGCGGTCCGCTGTTGATCTCCGATCTTGGAATGCCGGAACGTTTCTTGTATCCGATCATTTACTTCCACTGGACTTCGCCGTTGTCGTGGGGTTCTTTGTTTCTGCCTCTGTTCGGCGTGTGTATCGTCGGTTTCGGTTGGGGCAAGATGCAAGACAATGACCAGATGATGAAATGGTCGGGCATTTTAGGGTCATTGCTGGCCCTTAGTATGCCGCTCTACACGGGGCTTGATCTTATGGTTCATCAATCCCGTGAATTGTGGAGCAATCCGACCATTCCGGTTCTGTTTGTTGTTCTTTCGGTCACCTCTGGCATGGCTCTTGTGTCGGTGCTCGGCATGGCGACGGGCGGTATGAACAATGATATGACCCGTCTCACCCGAATTATTCTATTTGCTTCGGTTGGGGTCACGTTTTGGCTGTTCTTAGGTGAAGTTATCACCCTTTGGTACGGCACCGAGGAAGAATTGCAGGCGTGGCAGATCATTAATGCAGAGTTTGGCGTCCGGTTCTGGCTGCTGACCTTTGTGGTGGGAACGCTGGTTCCGCTGGTTATTTTGACCTTGCCTGCGCTCTCGACCAACCCTTTGTTTGTCACCGTCGCCGGTGTGGCAGGTTCCGTTGGTGCCTACACGTTCCGCGAAGTTCTTCTCTATGCTGGGCAATTGACCCAGATTTACTACTGAAGCCCAGGGGGAGGTCAGCAGATGAATAAGCAATTTAAAGTAAGCCGCCGCAGCTTCATGAAGCTTGGGGGTACTGCCGCCACGGTGGCCGCGTCTCTGCAAAGCAGTCGACTGGTCGCCATGGAGCAGGATTTGGGCGGCACCGATTACTCGTCGGTCGACGGCGCGAAATTGGAAACCGTTCCCTATACCTGCCTAGCCTGTAACATCGAAGATGGTGGTGTCGCCCATGTCGAGAACGGCCGTGTGGTGAAGCTCGAAGGTAATATGGATCACCCCAATACGCGCGGTAAGTTGTGCGCTAAGGGCAATTCCGGTTTCCTGCACATCTACGATCCTGATCGCATCATGACTCCGTTGGTGCGTACCGGCGCTCGCGGTGAAGGCAAGTGGAAGCGTATTTCCTACGATGAAGCGACGGCCATGTTGGCGGAAAAGCTGCGTGCGGTGATCGACCGTTCCAGGAAGGAAGGCGATCCCTCCATCCTGAACGAAATCGTATTCAAGTATGGCCGCGACCGTTCCGGCGGAGCAGTGAAACGCTTCGTGAGCGCGCTCGGTTCCAGCGCCTTGCTCAATCACACCAACGTCTGCGAATCCTCGAAAAAAGTGGGGATGGAGCCGACTTGGGGACCGGACATCGAGTCCTGCGACTGGGCCAATACGAAGTACATCTTGAATTTTGGTTCCAATATTTTGGAAACGGCGTACTTCATGAACCCGAACGCACAACGTTTGGTGGACGGCGTGGTCGGTAACAAGGCCAAGTTGGTTTCGTTCGACGTGCGTTTGTCTAATACCTCGGGCTATGCCGACGAATGGTTCGCGCCCTATCCGGGTACGGACGGCGTGGTGGCACTTGCTATGGCTCATGTCATTATGAACGAAGGTCTATATGACGCCGATTTCATTCGTGACTGGACCAACGTCACTGCCGAGGGGCTGATCGAGCACTTGAAGCCGTACACACCGGAATTCGCCGAAGGCGAGTCGGGCATTGCGGCCAGCGACATCCGTCGCGTTGCGCGGGAATTTGCTGGCGTGAAGCCGGCGACGGTGTTTTCTTACCGTGGGCCGTGCAAGCACGTTTATGGTTCCTATCAGGAAGCATCGATCATGTTGCTGCCGATTATCACCGGTAACGTGGAAAAGAAGGGCGGTTATTGTCTGCCGCGTGGCATGGGTTGGGATCAGCCCTCGCCCGTTCCGCCTAAGGCGAAGGCACCGAGCGCTATTGCCGCTCCGCCGCTTTATCCTTTGGCATCACACCACGTTTCCACCCATGCACCTTATATGGTCATGGATGGCGAGGCCAAGGTCTCGGTATGGATGACGTACTATGACAACCCCGTGTACACCTATCCATCTTCGGGTATATGGGCGGATTTCCTGAAAGACGAGAAGCTGGTTCCGTTCCTAGTGTCATTCAGCCCTTATATGTCGGAAACGACGGAACTGTCCGATCTGATCATTCCCGATGTGACGTATCTTGAGCGCCACGATCCGGAATCCATGCCGGGCGGTCTGTATCCTTGCCTGTCGATCCGCCAGGCGGTGGTTAAGCCCTTGGGCAACACCCAAGAATTCCGTCAGACTTTGGTGGATGTTATCCATAAGGTTGACGCCGACGGCGCTCTAGACATCAAGAAGTATTTCAACTTCAAGAGTCCTGAGGATTGGGTGCGTTCGCACTTCGACGCCAACGCAAAACTTCAGAAGGATGGCGGTTACGACTTCCTGAAGAAAAAAGGCGTTTGGCCGATCTATGGCAAGGTCGATAAGGAGACTGCCAAGATCGTCGACGGCAACGGTAATGAAGTCGAGCCAGAGTACAATCTTTATAAGGGGAAAGTTTCTGATGCCGACATGGAAGGTGCCGAGATTGACGAAAAAGGCACGATCCATAAAAACGGCAAGACCATTGGCGTTCAGGTTAATGGCGTGAACTATACCGGTTTCGGCACGCCCTCGGGTAAGATCGAAATCTTTAAGGAAAGCTATAAGAAGTATGGCTTCAACCCGATGCCGGTCTACAAGCGGCTGGCTTCTCGGGATAAGGGCGCTGATGAACTGGTGCTGGTGACTTACAAGGTCAACGTGCATACGCAAAGCCGCACCGCTTCGTTGAAGTACTTGGCTGAGCTATATCACAAAAACCCGATGTGGATCAGCCCGAACACGGCGGCCAAGCGTGAAATTGCGGACGGCGATTTGGTGCGCGTGACCTCCAAGCTCGGTTACATCGTGACCCGTGCGCATGTCACCGAAGGTATCCATCCGGACGTGGTGGCGATCTCTACGGCTTGCGGTCACAGTGCCTATGGTCGTTTGGCTCAGCTCAAGCACAAGGAACCCGATTCCGAGTGGGCGCTGGGTGGCGATCCCGACGTGACCAATAACGTGTGGTGGGATGACAAGGGTGTTCACCCCAATCCGATCATCCGCTTGGCGGTTGACCCCATTGGTGGCTCTCAGGGTTGGTTTGACACCACTGTTACGGTGACCAAGGCCGAAGCCAATGACAAATATGGTGACTCCCAGTATGACCGTGAGGTCGCCATGGCGGATTACAAGGAAACCCTGCGTTACACCTATACGGGGGATATGCATCGCAAAAACCACCCGGAGGTGGATATCGACTGGAGTAATCTGCCGCTTCCCGGCGGTCACTAATACTCTTCCTCTCGCATGACTACGGCGGGGGAGGTTCATCTTCCTTCTGATGATTTCCCCCGCCACCTCTTTTTCGAGTAGGAGCACCAAGACGTGATAAAACAAAAAGAATTGATGGGAAATTCGGATTTAGACGATTACACCGCGGAAGCATTCCCGCGGGGAGAAGTGTTGCAGGTTAAATCCGGCCTGTATTCGTTGTTGGGCCGTTTATTTGAAGAAGAAGTGGATTTACCGCTTCTCGAACTTCTTCGCGGCGAACTTGCCGACTCTCTTGCCGAGGCTGGCGTTATTCTTTCCAGTGACATTGCCGAAGGTGATCCGGTGCAGGTACTCAGTGCGCTTGCGGAGGAATACACCGGGCTTTTTGTGCAGCCGGGGTGTGTGTCGCCTTACCGTTCCGTGTTTGAGACGGGGCGGATGTTTCAGCCCCCCTGCGATGAAGCTGCCGCAGCGTACAAAAAGGCGGGCTGGGAGTTTCAGCATCGCCTGAGCGGTGAGTTCCCCGATCATATGGGCGTTATGCTGACATTTATCTCCAAACTTTATTCGGCGGAAGCCGATGCCGTGCAAAAGGGTGATGAGGCGCGCGCAGATCAGTGGCGCGATATGAGAGAGACGTTCGTTGTCGACCAGATCGGCCCCTGGGGGCTTGGCTGGTGCCATCGCGCGCGGATTTTGGCGCAGCAACAGTTTTACGCATCTATTCTTGCCCTGGCTGAAGAGGTGTTGATGGATGAGATTAAGGAACTCGCATCTTCCGATCAGTTTCAAGAACTCGTCACGCTCAACCGTCGTCCGCCGGTCAAGTTGGATTACAACGCCGACTTCCGCAAGGCTTCGGGAATTTAAGGGGGAGTGGGCACGATGCCACGCGTCGTTGTCATCGAAGGCTCGGGCAGGGGGTTCCTGTGCCAGTACGCTCATGCTCTGGTTCTGGGGCTTCATGCGCTCGGCCAGGACGTGACGTTGATTATGGGGCGTCGCGACGAGCTTGCCGATTTTCCTATTGGCGTGCCTAAGGAGCGGTGCAATCTTCCCGGCACTTGGGGGTGGTTTTGTCTGTCGTTGCGTATGCTTCGTATGCGACCGGATATCGTTCATATCCAGTGGATTGACCGTCCCCTTCTTGCTTACCTGTTTATCAAGCTGGTCCAGGTGCTGGGCTCCAAGGTGGTTTATACGCCGCACAATATCTTGCCGCATCGTCTGCGTTGGCTGAGTACGCCGCTGTATCGGTTGGTTTATCATGCGGTGGACCGTGTCGTTGCCCGCGACACGAACATCGCTTGGGGCCTAGAAGAGTTGATGGCGTTGCCCGAGCGCCGCGTTAGCCATGTACCGGGCAGCCCCAATCTGATGGCGCACCCCGAAGTGCGTGGTGATGAACTGCTGGGTTTACCGGTACGTATGGACGGTGAATTCAGGATGCTTTTCTTCGGCCATGGTTCTTCCCGTAAGGGTTTGGCGCAGTTGCTCGATGCGGTGAGCGCAACGGACTGGCCGGAGCAGGCCCATTTGGTGGTCGCAGGCGAAGGGGTTGCGCGTGAGGTGTCCGAGCAATTTGCAAAAGTCCCCAGTAAAATGCGCGTAACGGTCATTGATCGTTATGTTCCGCCACGGGCCGTTTCGACCTTGTTTCGGAGTTCAGACGTTTTGCTGATGCCCTATCAAAAGCAATGCAAAAGCCCACTGTTGGATCTGGCGGCGGCTTTCTGTGTGCCGGCGCTGCGCACGGACCGGGTTGAGGGCAGCAATTTTGTTGAAGGACGGCATGGACGGACCATCGCTCACGACCAGTTTTCCGCTTTCGTTCAAGCCATGAAAGAATGGTGTGGCAATCCTTGCCTTTTGGAACCCATGCGCGATACCCTAACCAAAGACGCCGGATTGGAACAGACGTGCCGAGCCCTGGCGGAAAGGCACGTATTCATGTACGACGACGTAGTGCAAAAAACGCCGCCTGCCTTCGCCAAAGACGGCGGAGTTGGCGTGGCGGCAAAATTGTAGGGTTCTATGCCAGGCGCGCAAACGGTCATCCTGATAGCACACAAACGCTACCTCAAAGCCTTGATCAAATTGATCGAAAAGCGGCGTGTGATTTTTGATGAATATCGCCTGCTTTCCACCAAGGAAACGGGCGAGGCGATTGAGGAGGCTTTGGATATCGAGGTTACACATGTCTTTCCTGCCGCAAAAGGCGGAGAAACCCAGCTGGCCGGATTGGTGTGTTCGAACGCGATCCGAGCGGTGATATTCTTACGTGATCCGTTTAATACGGACTTTTCGGAAGCGGATATCACGCCGTTTTACCGGGTGTGTGACCTTAACAATGTGCCGCTGGCGACCAATTTGGTTGCGGCCAATGCCATCGTCCAGTGGTTGGGCCGACACGTTGAGGAACAGGAAGAACAAGATTAAGAAATATGATCGTTCCGGTTTCATCCAGGAAGGATCCAAAAACAAGAACAAGGACGAAGATGATGGGCTCATTTCAAGATGCGGTGCAGATGTGGAGCGGCGCGGCGCTAAAACGTCGTGAAGAACTGTGCGTTAATTTGCGCGCCCGCAGCGTCAAATGCGAAATCTGCCGCGAGGCATGCCCGGTTTCGGCCCTGGAGCTGACGGAAGATCACGTCGCTGTTTCCGATGCATGCACGGTATGTGGGGCCTGTGTGGCGTCGTGTCCGGGCGGAGTATTTTCCATATCTGGATTTTCAGCCGAAGCGGTGGTGTCGGCGGTTGCCGGGCAAACCGATGTTCGGATGCACTGTTCGGAAAGCCGTGAGATCGAAGGCGGCGGCATGGTGGTTCCATGTTTGCACGTCGTAGATGCGCGTATGCTTGCCGCCATGGCGGGGGAAGGGGCTGAGAGTATTTCCTTCGGTGGACTGGACGGTTGTGAAAAATGCACGCGAGGTGACGCCCGCAAGGCCGTTGCGGATGCTAAGGTTAGGACAGAACGTTGGCTCGGGGCCGCTGCCCCAGCGTTTCACGAAGGCATTTTCCTCGCAGGAGACAAGGGCGCGGTCAAGGTTGAGCGGCACGATCAGGTGAAAATGGACAGGCGCAGCTTTTTGCGCTTTGCCGGGGTGCGGGCCGCCGTCGGCGCGGCCGGATGGTTGGCGCCTCAGGTTAAAGAGCCGGATGCTCCGGTTTCGATTTTTCAACGTGATCCTTTTGCCCCGCGCGTCGTTGAATATCAGCAGATCGTTGCGGATCGAGCGGATCGAGTTTCTTGGAACGAAAAAGCGCGACCACCTTTTTATTCGCGCACTTTCGAGCCTTCCTGCACGGTGTGCGAGGTATGTGCCCAACGTTGCCCCACTGGCGCGCTGCATGTTGAAAATGATGCGACGGGCAAGGCCATATCTTATGATTCCATGCTGTGTACCAATTGCACGCTGTGCGCGGTGATCTGTCCGCAGGAGGCCGTCAAGGCGCGTGCCTTTAAAGTTGAAGATTTAACGGCGCGGGAACGCAAGGAGCTGGTCCGGCTGGATACGGTGACCTGTTCCCAGTGCCGCGTGCAGTATGTTCCGAATGCTGAAACGCAGGCTGGTTTGTGTTCGTCCTGTCAGATCGAGGGCGAACTCGACAGTGAATGGATGAGCATGTTGGGGGGATGATTGCGTAAAAGTTTAGTAGTGGCCTGTCTGGTGCTTGTTGCCGTTGGTTGGTGGTGGTGGGAACAGCCGAAGACACCCAAGGAGATGTTCGAGGTGCGCTGTTCGACCTGTCATGTATTGCCTGACCTTTCAAGGTTCGAGGATCACCAAATTTCCCCTATGGTTACAACCATGCGGGAAAAACATGGAGCGGCAGAAGTCATTGACGAGCAAGAAGCGGAGATGATTGTCGATTACGTTCTCTCGCAAAGGAGACAAAATGAATCAAGTCAAGAGGACCGATGATCTCATCGAGGATGCCGTTCTCGCCCAGTTGAACCGCGTCACGGTTGGCGAAAATGGCGAAAGTGTCGTATCCGAAGGTCATGTGTATGGCGTCGTGTCTATCGATGGCGTGGTTCGTGTTTTGATCGACTTGGATAAAGCTCCTCTTGATGATTTGGAGGAGCTTGCACCATTGCTTGGCCGCCTCGCCAATGAGGTGGAGGGCGTGAAACGAGCCGTCGTAAAACCCCGTCCGAAGGCTTCCAAGACGCGCCGCCCCGTACCCGGGATTGACCGCATCGTCTTGGTGCATAGCGGTAAGGGTGGGGTCGGCAAGTCCACTGTGACGGCGAATCTGGCACTCGCTCTGGCGGCCAGGGGATTGCGTGTCGGTGTTCTCGATGCCGATGTATACGGCCCTTCGCAACCTGTGTTGTTTGGCCTTTCGGGGCGCGCTGAAACGACCCAGGACGGCAGTAAAATCGCACCGATGGAGGCGTTGGGGATCAAGGTGATGTCCTTAGGATTCCTGATGTCGAATGATCAAGCCTTGGTGTGGCGCGGTTCCCTGGTGGACGAAGGCATCCCCCAGCTATTTTTTGACGTGGATTGGGGCGAACTCGATTTGTTGCTCGTGGATATGCCGCCGGGAACTTCCGACGTGCATCTGGCGATCGCCCATCGGGTCGAGGTGGCCGGTGTCGTGACGGTTTCGGCACCTGGACAAACTTCCGTGCAAGACGTTATGCGCGGTGTGGAAATGTTCGCCGATCTCGCCATTCCGTGTCTTGGCGTGATTGAAAATATGGCCCAAGTCGCCTGTCCGAAGTGCCATGGCGCGAGCCATCCTTTTGGCGCAGAAGGGGGGCGCATTTTGGCCCAAACCATAGGTGTTCCGTTGCTTGCGGTGTTGCCGTTCGAAACTGGGTTGGCGCGGCGGGCGGATACCGGAAAGCTTTGCGTAAGCGAAGACGGTTTGATTTTGGGCGATGCCTTCGACGATTTGGCGACGCAATTGATCAACTCGGCGAGCGAAGCGAAGGAGGAAAACTGATGGGCTTGGCTCAACAAACCGAAGAAGCGGCGGGTGTTACCCTTCCCAACGTGCGCGATATTGTATTGGTGGCGAGCGGAAAGGGCGGCGTCGGAAAATCCACGGTTACGGTGAATTTGGCCGCAGCGTTGCGCAATCGCGGCCTTAAAGTCGGGGTTGTTGATGCGGATGTCTATGGACCGTCCTTGGGCTTGATGCTGGGGACGGTGGATCAGTTTCTTGTGCCCGCTGAGGGTGGCAAGGTTGTGCCTTTCATGACCCACGGCATTCACTCCATGTCCATTGCCAACACCACGCCCGCTGAATCTCCTATTGTGTGGAAGGGTAGCCTAGTCGCCCAGGGGCTTTTGCAATTGTTTGTGGATGTGGCATGGCCGGACTTGGATGTTTTGCTGGTTGATATGCCTCCGGGAACGGGAGACGTGCATCTGACCCTCCTCGAACAGCTCGATGTTTCCGGCGCCATCGTTGTGACGACACCGCAACGACTGGCGGTTGCGGATGCTGAACGTGGCATCGCCATGTTCCATGAGCTTAATATCCCCGTGTTCGGATTGATCGAAAATATGGACGGCTATCTCTGCCCCTGCTGTGGGGAGCGGATGGAGTTGTTTCCCGGCGGCGCGGCTAAGACCCTGGCCAAGATGAAGCATGTGACGCATCTGGGAAGTCTGCCTTTGGACTCAGACGGTCAAGCCTGTGCGGATGGTGGCGTGCCGTTGATCGACAAGAAGCCGGAGGGGGAAGTCGCCAAAGCTTTTGCCAGCTTGGGCGAGTCCCTTGTTAAAGCCTTGGCAAGAGAGCGTTCTGCGGCGGCCAGCCGTGTGGGACACGAAGAAGAAGACGCGGCATTCTGGAATGAATTGCTGGGGGACTAAAAATGAGAAACATGACAGGAGATCGGCCATGACGACCATTTATATGGATATGCGGGATTTATCATTGCAGGCAGAGGACGTTGCCTCTGTGGCCAGTGACGGTTTTGTTTTCTCCACGGTCCAGGTGGATGCGGGACTTCTGCGTCAATGCGGCCAGCAGGGCACAAAGGCAGTCGTTATGGTATCCAGGGGCGATGATCAGATTGTATCTCAGCTGTGTGCTGAAAAAATGGACGATGTCTGTTTTGTCTGTAATGCAGGGCTAACCGAGACCGATCGTCTGCGCGCCTTTGCGCCTGACGCGTGCTGGATCGCCAAGACGAACGTTTATAAAGTTGCCGCCAGTTATTCTTTTGGGAACGATGATTACACTTCAGGTTTCAAAACGTACAAGCTCAATCCAGCCACGCTTGACGAGCGTCGTGTTTGTGATAGCGCATTGTTGTTGGACGATTGGCTTGATCGCGCCAAGTACTTGAAGTTTGATTTGGTCTGGCTTGAATCGTCTGAGGCGCGCGAAGTTGGCAAAGGGTTCGATCTGATTGCGGCGAGGCAGGCTGCTAAGGCCATGAATGGCGGGGTCTGGATATCCGGTGGCGCGACGACTGAAAAACATGTCCGCAACTTGGCGAATGAGTGCATGGTTAGCGGCGTGGTATTGGACAAAAGCCTGATCGATGAGGCGGGAATTTCCGCCTTGCGCGGTATTTGGAGGCCGGAAGAGGAAAGGGTCGCGGATGCACTGCCGTCTGGCAGTGCAGGCCCGGCCGATGCTACCGCGCAGGCCGCTATGGGAAGCGCATAAACGGTGATGAAATACGCTCTGCCCCTTGCCGTAATGGTGATGATGTTTAGTGCGGGAATCGGGGTTGCTGGCGGGGGTGTTGCTACATTGTCGGAGTTTGGATTCCTGATTGAACAGGTGAAAAAAAATACGGGCGAAGTGTATGTGATTGATCTGCGGGATCGGGCCGCATACCTGTCGGGAACGGTGCCGGGTGCGGTGCATGTTGGCCCGTCGCCAGACGGTTATATCGGTGATGGCCGCGGAGGGGCGGTATTGGTCATTGCCGATGGTGATACCTCCGCCGATATTTTGGAAGCATGGCATGATCGTCTTGTTACTTTCGGCCATGACCCAATTTATTTTCTTGAAGGAGGCTTTGCGTCTTGGGTTAACCATGACGGCCCTGTGAAATCGCCGGTAGATACGTCTGCCGTTCCGGGAAAATTTCCATTCATTATTCCTCGCGGACTGTGCGAAATGAATACGCCAGCCAAAGTCTACCCATGAAATGGGGGACTTGGCTCGCCGCTGCATTGTCCGGTTTAATCTGGAATAGCGCTCTGGCGGGTGAAGGTGTTCAGTCATCGTGCGAAGGTTGCCATATAGAGGCTGCTGCCGCTTTTGGGCGTTCAGCCATGTCGCGGGCGGCTTCGACATCCACGTTTCTCGCAGAGTGGAAACATAAAGGCGAGGATAAGGCCTGTCTCGCTTGCCACGCCCCTTCGGGTGGTGCGGGTGTGCAGTGCCGCGATTGCCACGTCGGGAGCGACCACCCTTTTTCCAAGTTGGATGTTCCCAATGTTTGTGCGAGTTGTCATGACGCCCCAGGTGAGTTGACGGTGCGCTCGTTCCTTCGGTCAGAGGCCCTTAAGGATGGTTATGGGTGCCTGGATTGCCACACCGAAAGTCGGGGCGGCGACGTTCACGATATTACGGGGCCCAGCCGGGCCGAGTTTTTGACGAGGGTAGGGCGTTTGCGTGTATCCGTGGCAACAGGGCCGCAAGGCGATGTTGCCGTTGTGAGCATTTCCCATTCGGCGGGGCATGCTTTGCCTGGGGGCACCAGTGGCCGGGCCGTCTGGTTGGTGGTTGAGGGGCTTGATGATGTTGGCGTTGCGGTTTGGCGCGCGTTGACCCGATTTGGCTGGGAGTATGCGTCGGATGGAGGCTGGACGGATAAAACGTTAAAGCCTAATCGCACCGCTATCGTCGAGATCGGTGACTTGCATCGCGCGGGAGCGCGAAAATTGCGGACGTCGCTCGTCTATCAATTCACGGCGGGAGAATATGATGCCCCCGAAGCGGTGCATGAGCAGATGGACCAGGTGGAAATTTCCTTTCCATCAACGAAACCGTGATTTTCACTTCGGTCCATTAGGGCGTCCTAAAGTTGTTGGATGTTCCGGACATCTCCACCGCTTCGTGTCTTGGTTAGTGAACATCTCGAGGAATATTTGGCTTATTCTCCTGGTTTAAGAAGCGCAGACAAAGTGGCATGTGATTTGCTTGTGAATGGGGGCGTGCATTGAGCGGGATTTTGTCTGCAGGTCGGACGCCTGACTATCTTTTCCTCCCGGATAGAGGCAGAGCTTCGCTTGATGAGTAGTTAGGACGGTAAACGTGTGGGACCCTGTTGCGTGTCCTTGGCTGTTGCGATGCATAAGACGAGTTCTTTTTTCCCAAGTAAGAGGGGTCCCATCGTCACCTCTCTTACACACTCAGCGGGAGTTCGGATGAGCGTGTTCCGTACTGGATCTAGGCATCCGGCTCCCGTTTTTCTCATTGCGCCTAATGTGGGATATAGGCTGAATTTTATTGTTGGACTAGGCAATGAACAAAACTGAAAACGCTACGGTGAATGCCCTGGTGAATGCCCAAGAGATTGACGACTTTATTAAAGTCGCCTCGCAACTTGCCGCTTTGTTCATTCGACGCAAAGCCATCGCCCGCAATGAATTGCCGGGATTGATGGAAGAAATTTATGCCATCTTAGTTCAGGCGCCTTCTCAAGAAACAAATGCTGAGCAGCTTCATCCTGCTGTTCCGATTGAGCGGTCCGTCATGCCGGATTACATCGTCTGTCTGGAAGACGGGAAAAAACTTAAGATGCTCAAGCGGCATTTGAAAACTTATTATGGACTGACCCCCGCCGAGTACAAAAGGCGCTGGGGTCTCCCCCCAGATTATCCAATCGTGGCGCCGAATTACGCGAAACATCGAAGTGAAATTGCCAAGTCGATGGGGCTGGGCTCGCGTAACGCGGGCAACACCCCCGAAGCTTCATATTGGAAGGGGCTGCAAGTCTTTGACCATGATGAGCGAAAGGCCTTTGGGGCTTGATCGCCTTGGCTCTACGGTCGCCCTCGGCGGTTAAAGTGCTGCGCAATAGACATTAGGTCATCCTCATGTTGTCCGGGCTTCCGAACACAGGCGATCGGCTCTGTCCGAATAGGTGGACTTGCGATGAGGCCGCATTAACAAACACAAGCAAAATCAATGCATTGATGGCGTTCTGGCTGGCATGCGTTTTGCTGGTTAACTGGCGACCAAACTCGGTCAGGTGATACATTTGTCATGATCCGCCCATGGCGTTGCGGTTATTTGTGGATCCCTGCGAAGACATCACCATTGGCCGGGTTTGGCTGTGTAAGGCGCGCCGTTTTGGTGTGTCCCGTACAGTGACGACCTGTAAGCAAACTTCGGTGGTGCCTTTGGGCACCACCGCTTTTCCGGGCCGTGGGGGAAAATACGGTGAATTTAAACATCCTCTATTTTGCATGGTGCAAAGAAAAGCTTGGGCGCGCTCATGAGGAAATCCTATCTCCCAAAAGCGTTCAGACCGTGGCGGATCTGATGGCTTGGCTGCGAGGGCAAGGCGGGGCATATGAGGAGGTTTTTTCTAACACCGGCGTCATTCGTGTGGCGGTAAATCATGAGCATGTAAATGGTGCGTGGCGTTTGAATGCGGGTGATGAAGTTGCCTTTTTCCCACCGGTCACAGGAGGCTGATGTGAGCGCCAAGGACGAAGATTTACTTTTTTGGAGTTTTCGTAAAGTGATCTGCGATCTCTATTTTGCGGGTTGGAATGAAGGGCGCGACTGCGCCAATTGCCGTGATACGAAAAAGTGTTATGGCATGATTCAAGACGCCATGCAGTACGCAAAGACGCACGAACTGCGCATTACCGAGGTTATTGTCGGATGATGTGCAAGTGAATTTGTAAGCCGTCATCTGCCATCATGATGACAGGTAAAAAAACGAGCGCCATTGAGAGCGTATCGAAAATAGAAAATACGGGGAGTTGAAGATGGGAACTTTTGGAATTTGGCATTGGCTGATCGTTTTAGCGATTGTGCTCATTCTGTTTGGCAAGGGTAAGATTTCCGGACTGATGGGGGATCTGGGCAGCGGAATCCGCGCCTTCAAGAAAGGCATGTCCGAAGAAACTTCGACGGACGGTGAGGCTGGGCAGGTGGCGGATAAGAAGGCGGAACATGCCTGAGGACATAATGCGCGAGCCTTGCGGCGCGTGCGAGTCCAGCGTCGGATCGCTTTCGCTGGAAGAGGCATGGTCCAAGATCGATACGATGTTCTCTTGCGTGGCGTCGGTCAGCGAAGTGCCGTTGCTTGAGGCATTGGATGCGGTGTTGGCGCAGCCTTTGGTGTCGCCGATTAATCTTCCCCCTTTTGAAAATTCGGCGATGGACGGTTACGCTTTTTCCCACGCAAGTCTTACTGAAGGTAATGGCGGACGCCTGCGCCTGTCGAAAGCACGCCTAGCGGCGGGTGTCGCGCCCGACACGCCTCTGAGCGAGGGCGAAGCGGTGCGCATCTTCACTGGCGCGCCTCTTCCCCAAGGGGCGGATACAGTGGCCATGCAGGAACATTGTCTGGCTGCGGATGGGTTTGTGAGTATTCCCGTGGACATAACCCGTGGGAAGAATTGTCGGCCTGCAGGCGGCGATGTGCGGCGGGGACAAGTGATTTTAGAGCAAGGCGTAAGGTTACGGCCCCAGGACATTGCCCTGGCCGCAGCCACCGGGCATGAACGGCTTTCCGTCTATCGCCCGCTGCGTGTCGCCGTTGTATCCACTGGCGATGAATTGCACGAGCCGGGGCAGCCGCTTTCTCAGGGCGGTATCTATGATTCGAACCGCTATGGGGTGCTTTCGCTTCTGCAATGGATGGGCTGCGAAGTTATCGACAAGGGGATCGTGCCAGATGATCTGGCGGCCATCGTTGCCATTTTGCGCGAGGCATCCGAAGAAGCCGACGCCATCATCACCTCTGGCGGTATGTCCGTCGGGGAAGAGGATCATGTTAAGGCCGCCATCGCCATCCTCGGCGAACTGGCGTTTTGGCGCATCAACATCAAACCCGGAAAGCCGGTCGGTATTGCAAACATTCTCGGCACGCCTCTGATCGGCCTGCCGGGCAACCCCGTATCGGCCGTGGTGACGTTCATGCTGATTGCCCGTTCGGTGTTGTTGCGGTTATCGGGATGCTCCCATACCTCTCCCGTATCGTTTTTTGTCGAAAGTGCGTTTGATCACGATTGCAAGGGCACCCGGCGAGAGTTTTTGCGCGGACGTTTGGCGGCATCGCCAGCCGGGCGGATGCAGGTGAAAAAATTTCGCACCGAAAGTTCTGGCGTCCTCAGTTCCCTCGTCGAGACGGATGGTCTGATCGACTTGGCGGGTTTAGGCGAGGTACGCATTGGGCAGTTGGTGCCATTCTTGCCGTTCGGCATGCTGCGTTGAAAAGGGGAGGTCGGGCGTGAATTTTGTGACCAGCGAACGAAATATCCAAGCAGCGCATGAGGAGGCTCCCCGCGCCCTGACAGACATGCTTGGCAGAACCATTTCTTACTTGCGTCTATCCATAACCGATCGTTGCGATTTGCGCTGCGTTTACTGCATGCCCAAGGACATGGCGTTTTTGCCGCGCAAGGACGTTCTCGATCTGGAAGAAATAGAGAAAATTTGCGCCGCGTTCATTCGGCTGGGTGTGAAGAAAATTCGTCTTACCGGAGGTGAGCCTTTGGTACGGCGTAATGTGATGACATTGGTGGAGCAGCTCTCCGGCCACCTCAATGGCGGTGGACTCGATGAATTGACCTTAACCACGAACGGGACCTTGCTCGCCAAATACGCCGATGCGCTTCGTCAGCATGGCATGCGCCGGATCAACGTGTCTTTGGATACGTTAAATCCAGAATCTTACGCATCCATCACCCGGGGTGGAGACGTTAATGACGTCATCGCCGGGCTTAGGGCTGCGCAAGAAAGCGGCCTAAAGGTGAAAATCAACAGCCTGGCACTGAAGGGCATCAATGACCACGAATTCAACGCTTTGGTCGAATGGTGTGGTGCCCGGGGATTTGATCTTACCTTCATCGAGGCTATGCCGATGGGCGACATTGGCCGGTGCCGCGTCATGTCCTATATGCCTGCGTCAGAGGTCCGAGAGGAGCTTGCGCAGGTTTGGACGCTGGAGGAAACGGATCACAGCACCGGCGGTCCGTCGAAGTATTTCACGATCAAAGAAACGGGATGCAAAGTTGGTTTTATATCCCCCTTATCTGGGAGTTTCTGCGAAGGCTGCAATCGGGTGCGTTTGACGTGTACGGGGCAGTTATTTATGTGCTTAGGCCAGGGCGATAGCGTTGATCTCCGCGAGGCCTTGCGTGAGGGGCGCTCCGTTGAGGATGCTATCCGCGAAGGCATTTTTGCGAAACCTAAGGGGCATGACTTTGAATATGACCGCCGGAGCGGATGCGAAAGCGGTGCCGTGGATCGTTTCATGAACGTCACGGGAGGCTAAGGTGGTGACGAACTTAGCCCAATACTCCGCATCCTTTATGGAAACGGTTCTTTCTCGCCGTTCGGTTATGCCTAAGCGTCTCTGTGCGCCCGGCCCCAGCAATAAGGAAATTCAGGTCATGGTGGATGCGGCGCTGACTGCGCCGGATCACAATCAGTTGACGCCCTGGAGGTTGGTTTTAGTTTCTGAAGAAAAGCGTGACCATCTGGCCCGTGCTTTTATCCACGGCAAGATACGCCGTTGGGGGGAAGTCAGCGAAGACGAGAAGACGATTGAACTCGATAAGGCCCATGCTGTGCCGGTCATGCTCGCTTTGATTTCGGATTTTAAATTTGATGAACCGGAGGTTCCGCTGGAGGAACAGTACATCGCCATCGGGGCCGCGGTGCAGAATATATTGTTGTGCGCCCATGCGTCGGGTTATGGCGCGATTATCTTGAGCGGTAATCGGGTGCACGACCGGGAAGTTCGCGATTTTTTGAGCGTGCCCGATGATCAGCATCTGCTCGGATTTGTGTGCATGGGCAGCATCAAGGAACGCCCTAAGGATGTGACAAGACGACAGCACACAGATGTCTTGCGGATTTTGTAAGGGGGCGGCTGTGAATTTCAGCGAACAGCAGATCCAGCGCTATGCGCGTCATATCCTCCTGCCTCAGGTCGGTGGGAGCGGCCAGGAAAAGCTTTTAGAATCGAAGGTTCTTGTCGTTGGCGCGGGGGGCTTGGGTTCACCGGTGATCATGTATCTTGCAGCGGCAGGCGTGGGGACGATCGGCGTTGCCGATGATGACGTCGTTGACGTCTCGAATCTGCAGCGTCAAATCATACACACCACGGATCGCATTGGTGTTTCGAAAGTTTCCAGTGCGGCGCAGGCAGTTGCGGCAATCAATCCTGATGTGACGCTACGCGAACACCCGTATAGAATCACGGCGGATACCGCGATGGATTTGGTGTCGCAATACGATGTTGTCGTGGATGGGTCCGATAATTTTAACACTCGGTACTTGATGGGCGATGCTTGTTACTTGGCGCGAAAACCATTGGTTTCTGGGGCGATCCTTCGTTTCGATGGCCAAATTTCAACGTTTAAGAATTTCCCCGGAGGAGATGAGAGCGGCCCATGTTATCGCTGCATCTTCCCTGATCCTCCGCCAGCGGGGCAAATTCCAAGCTGCTCCGCAGCGGGGGTTTTAGGTGTGCTTTGCGGAACAGTCGGCTCCCTTCAGGCCACGGAGGTTCTCAAGGAGATTTTATCCATCGGCGAAAGCTTGTCGGGGAAGATGGTTTTCTACGATGCTCTTTCCATGGCGTTTCGCACCATTAAAATGCCCCGGAACCCGGATTGCGTGCTGTGTGGGGCGACTCCAACCATTGGAGATTTAAGCCGCCACAAAAGTGTGGAAGGAACGGTGTGTCGTGGCTGATGCTCATAAACGTGTTCCGCCCGACAAGCTTTCCATCGTCGTTTTTTCAGGCACTTTTGACAAAGTTCATTACGCCTTGGTCATGGCGAGCGCAGCGGCGGCCATATCCACTCCTGTGACGCTATTTTTCACCATGGATGCGGCGCGCGCATTTCTCAAGCCACATGAAGGTGGCGCTCCGGCGTGGCACGCACTCCCCACTGGCAGCGGCGTGTACACGGGTGGTGAGATGGATGCCGTCTTTTTTGCTAAGGGAACGGCAACATTCGAAGTGCTTTTAAGCGCTTGCGTTGAGTTGGGCGTGACGTTCATGGTTTGCGAAATGGGTCTAAAAGCGTTTGACATCCAGCATGATGATTTACGCAAGGATGTTCCGATCGCGCTGGGGGGTGTGGTGACTTTTCTTAACGACGCATCTGATCGTGGAGCAATGTACTTTGTGTAAGGCCATCGATAGGGAAATGCGAATAACCGATATCTGTTTGACTTATAAATCGGGCGGCAAGTCCGGCATTTATGAGTATGTGCCATCTCGATAACCGCTCGATCGTATAAAGGAATCCCACATGTCCCATATTGAAGGCGAACGTAAATTCCTCTCTGTGCGTATCGCGGTGCTGACCGTTTCGGATACCCGCACGCTTGATACCGACAAATCTGGCAACACCCTGGTGGAGCGTATTGAAGGGGCGGGCCACGTGGTGGCGGCGCGCGGCATCGTCAAGGATGAGTCCGACCTGATTGCTCGCCAACTGGAAAAATGGATCGCAGACGAGGCCGTGGACGTGGTCATTGTTACCGGTGGCACCGGCCTGACTGGGCGCGATGTCACGCCCGAGGCTTTCAAGCAGGTGTGCGAGAAGGAGATTCCCGGCTTCGGCGAGTTGTTCCGCTGGCTGAGTTACGCCAAGATCAAGACCTCGACTATTCAGTCGCGCGCCACGGCGGGGGTCGCCAACGGCACCTACCTGTTCGCGTTGCCCGGCTCGCCCGGTGCCTGCCGCGATGCGTGGGATGACATTTTGGTGCATCAGCTCGATAGCCGTACGCGGCCCTGTAACATGGTCGAATTGATGCCGCAGTTGAGAGAGCACCTCGGATCTCACGCTACTTCTTCTGCACTATGAAAGACATGAGAAGGTTGACGACAAGATATGAAAAACTCGGTGCTAACTTCCTCGCAATGGTTCATATATTTGCCATCAGGTTATGGGCCAATTGAGTCCACCCCCTAACTTCACGAGCTTTCCTTTCTTGATACCCATCGCTTTATTTTGAAATCAGCTTACCCGGAAATGGAGTTTTGCGGGTTGACGCTGGTCAAGGACGAACCGCGGGGCTGGTTGCCGAAAGGAAGGAGTAGGCACTCTGCCTGATATTTGTGCATGCGCCTGGGTCTAATGTTTCGTTGCAACAGTAAAATCGCAGAAAGTCACCATTTTCGTCTTTGGCACCCATCTTGCTATGTTTCTTATGGCGATAATGCCATGAGTGGGAATGCATGGGTTCTGATCTTAAAATTCTTGTGATCGACGAAGATCCGGTGCGCGCTGCCATCCTTAAGGATGGTTTGAGCGATGCCGGTCACGTGCGTGTGGAATGGATCACCGACACCGCCAATCTGCTGGTGCGTATCGCGGCTCTGGATCCGGACGTGGTGCTGATTGATCTGGAAAACCCCAACCGCGACGTGCTTGAGCAGATGTTTCAGGTCAGCCGTGCGGTCAAGCGGCCCATCGCTATGTTTGTCGATCAATCCGACAGCGCCATGATCACCGCTTCGGTGGATGCCGGGGTGAGTGCCTATATCGTCGATGGGCTGAAGAAAGAGCGCATTAAGTCCATTCTCGATATGACCATCAGCCGCTTTAACGCTTTTTCCCGACTGCAGCGCGAGTTGGATGATGCCAAATCTCAATTGCAAGAACGCAAGGTGATCGACCGCGCCAAGGGCATCTTGATGCGCCAAAAGGGCATCAGTGAAGATGAAGCGTATGCGCTGCTGCGTCGCAATGCGATGAACCAGAAGAAAAAGATCGCTGAAATTGCGGCCAGTGTCGTCACTGCAGCTGATTTGTTGAGTTAAAGGAAAAACGCATGGCCAAAACTGAAAGCGCGTCCAATATTACTACTGTCCGAGCGGGTTTCATCCCGCTGGTGGATTGCGCCGTATTGGTCGTGGCGCGTGAAAAGGGATTTGCTGAAGCGCACGGCATCGATCTGCAATTATTCAAGGAAGTGTCGTGGGCGAATATCCGCGATCGGGTTAATGTTGGCCAGTTCGACGTGGCGCATATGTTGGCCGGTATGCCCATTGCGGCCAATATGGGCATCGGCCATATTAAGGTTCCCATGATTGCGCCGATGGCATTGGGCGCGGGCGGCAATGCCATCACGCTCAGTTATGGCCTGTACGAGGCCTTGGCTCAGTCGGGGCTGGACTTGCTTGCTCCCCTCGCTTCGGGCGACGCGTTGCGCGCCGTCATTGAGCGCCGCCGCGTGCAAGGTTTGGAACCGTTGACGTTCGGTATGGTGTTTCCGTTTTCAAACCACAACTACCAGCTGCGCTATTGGATGGCGGCAGCGGGGATTGATCCTGACTTCGACGTGCGTTTGGTTGTCATCCCGCCGCCCTTCATGGTGCAGAGTCTGCAGGCGGGGCAGATCGACGGCTTTTGCGTGGGCGAGCCATGGAACACTCTGGCGGCAAAAAAGGGCGTGGGTAAGGTCTTGTTGTCGGGGTCATCTGTGTGGCCAGATGGTCCGGAAAAGGTCCTGGGCATGCAGGAATCTTGGGCGCAAAACAATCCGGACGTTCTTGCGGCACTGCTGCGCGCTCTGGATCAGGCGGCACGGTGGGCCGACGATCACGCCCATCATGCAGAGTTGGCGGGGATTCTCGCACGCGCCGAATACTTAGATGTTCCAGAGCGCCACATTGCCTTAGCTCTCGAGGGTGATTTGCGGTTTTGTACGGCGGCATCCTGCGACCATGCCCTGTGGCTTTATGCGCAGATGGTGCGTTGGGGGCAGACACTGTTGTTGCCGTCGGGCGAACAAGCCGCATGTTGCACCTATCGGCCGGATTTGTTGGCGGATGCGCTGGGCAAGAACCATGTGCAACCGCAAATACCAAACGTGCGCCCCTTGGATGGGGTCGTTTTTGATCCGGCGGACGTGGCGGGATATATCGCCGCGGAGTCGATAAAGTGCCGCAATTTTGAGCAAAAAAAATAAAATGCTTAAAAAATAACCATTGCGGCTTGTGAAGGATCACGGCAGTTTCTGCTGCTGCATATTTTTTGCTAGATAAATCAATGTATTAAGAAAACCGTTTGCGTTTGGCACGTATCTTGTAGTGATAAACGTATACGGCACTGACGCCGGTTCATAACATTTGCACCCAACGCTGGGTGAACGCTGCAACGCCGCAGATCCCAAGGCCACTCGGTCTTGGTGTATCCGTGGCGTTTTTTTTGTGTCGATGAGTACCCAAAAGGAGATTACGAAATGAGCAAATCCCGAATTCCCAATCTGTCCGGCAAAAGGTTATCGCGGCGTGCTGTTCTGGGTATGGGTACCGTAGCACTGGGCTTCAGTTTAATGGGCATGCCCGCCCACGCGGAAATGCTGAAGTTGGAAAAGGAAGAATTGAAGTTTGGCTTCATCAAGCTGACCGACATGGCGCCGTTGGCGGTGGCTTATGAAAAAGGATTTTTTGAAGATGAAGGCCTTTATGTCACGTTAGAGCCGCAGGCCAACTGGAAGGTTCTGCTCGATCGTGTGATTTCCGGCGAGCTGGACGGCGCGCACATGTTGGCGGGCCAGCCGCTCGGTGCGACCATCGGTTTTGGCACCCAGGCGCACGTCGTCACGGCGTTTTCCATGGATTTGAACGGCAACGCCATTACCGTATCGAATGACGTATGGGAACAGATGAAACCCCACGTGCCGAAGGGTGCGGATGGCAAACCGATGCATCCCATCAAGGCCGATTATTTGAGGCCGGTGGTCGACAAATATCGCGCCGAAGGCAAACCCTTTAATTTGGGCATGGTGTTCCCGGTCTCGACCCACAACTACGAACTGCGCTATTGGCTGGCAGCCGGTGGCATTCATCCTGGATATTATTCCAAGACCGACACCTCCGGCCAGATTCAAGGCGATGCGTTGCTGTCGGTGACGCCACCGCCGCAAATGCCCGCAACGATGGAAGCGGGCACCATCAATGGCTATTGCGTCGGTGAGCCGTGGAACCAGCAGGCCGTGTTCAAGGGCATCGGCGTGCCGGTGATCACAGACTATGAGCTGTGGAAGAATAACCCGGAAAAGGTTTTCGGCGTTAGCAATGAATGGGCTGAGAAAAATCCCAACACTCACTTAGCTGTGGTGAAGGCTTTGATCCGCGCCGCCATGTGGTTGGACGAAAACAACAACGCCAATCGCAAGGAAGCCGTGGAAATTCTGGCGCGGGCGCAATACGTCGGTGCGGATGCAGCCGTGATCGCGAATTCCATGACCGGTACGTTTGAATATGAAAAGGGCGATAAGCGTGACGTGCCCGATTTCAACGTATTTTTTCGCCATCATGCGACCTATCCGTATCAGTCCGACGCCATTTGGTATCTGACCCAGATGCGCCGCTGGGGCCAGATTACCGAAGGAAAATCCGATGCGTGGTTCAAGGAAACGGCGGCCAAAGTCTATCGCCCGGACATTTATCTGAAGGCTGCTGAGATGCTGGTCGCCGAAGGCAAGGCGAACAAAGCCGACTTCCCCTGGGATACCGATGGTTTCCGTGAGCCGGTGTCTGAGTTTATCGACGGCATCACTTACGATGGACGCCAACCCAACGCTTATCTCGCCAATTTTCCTATCGGCCTGAAGGACGGCGAAATGGTCGAAGGCAACAAGGTCGTGGCGGCTAAATAACGCGACAGGTGAAGAGGAGCCCCGGCTTCTGGCAGGGCTCCTCTCCATCACGTTGAAGATATAAAAGGAATTGAGACATGAATACTGCAACCACCGTAGAGAGCGCCGATGAGAAGCTTGTGGCTGAAGCCAAAGTCAGGCGGAACGAGCGTTTGCACACGCGTATCAACAAAGCGTCGAAGTATCTCAATGTCGCGGGGCTTGGCTGGATCACACCGATTTTGAAAATTGCGGCGGGTGAAGACGCTATGGCTCAGGGTAAGGAGCTCTGGCGGTTGTTGGGCGTGCCGATCACGGCAATCGGGGTATTTTTGCTGATTTGGGCCAACACGGCGCCGATGGTGCAAACTTCGTTGGGTGAAATTCCGGGGCCTGCCGCTGTGTGGGAGCAGGCGGTCAACCTCTATGATGATCATGTGCGCGAACGCACCAAAGAAGCCACTTTTTATGAACGCCAGGAGCAGCGTAATGCAGAAAAACTGGCCAATAATCCTGATGATCAAGCAAATATTCGCCAGTACACGGGTAAACCGACGTATCTCGATCAAATTTTCACCAGCCTGAAAACCGTATTTATGGGCTTTTTGATCGGCTCGTTGATCGCCGTGCCGCTGGGCGTGTTGTGCGGTTTGTCGCCCACGGTCAATGCTGCGCTAAATCCGCTCATTCAAATTTTCAAACCGGTTTCGCCGCTGGCGTGGCTTCCGCTGGTCACCATGGTGGTGAGCGCCACGTATGTTTCGAACAACCCGATGTTCGAAAAGGCCTTCATCACGTCCGCCGTCACGGTGACACTGTGTTCGTTATGGCCGACGCTGATCAATACCGCCGTCGGCGTGGCGTCCATCGACAAGGATCTGATGAACGTCGGGCGCGTGCTGCGCCTGCAATGGGATACGACATTGACGAAGTTGGTTCTGCCCAGCGCGTTGCCGTACATCTTTACTGGGCTGCGCTTGTCGCTGGGTGTGGGTTGGATGGTGCTGATTGCCGCTGAAATGCTGGCGCAAAATCCGGGCTTGGGCAAATTCGTGTGGGATGAATTTCAAAACGGATCATCCCAATCGCTGGCTAAGATCATGGTCGCTGTACTCACCATCGGCATCATCGGATTTGCGCTGGATCGTGTCATGTCAGCGTTGCAGGCCTTGTTTACCCATGGCGACGTGCGCTGAGGAGGATATTGATGAAACCGATCCTGGAACTTAAGGGTGCAAAGAAAAGCTTCGGTCAGGGCAGCGCCAGAACCGACGTCTTGGGCGGCATCGACTTGTCCATTAGCGACGGTGAGTTCGTGGCCATTGTGGGTTTTTCCGGTTCCGGGAAAACCACGCTCATCAATCTTATAGCGGGATTGGAAATGCCCGACGCAGGTGAAGTCTTGTTGAAGGGGGAAGCCATCACCGGCCCGGGACCGGATCGGGGCTTGGTGTTTCAAAGCTACTCGCTGATGCCGTGGCTGACAGTCTTGGGCAACATTAAGCTGGCCGTGGAAAGTGTTAACAAAGGCCTGTCGAAAAGGGAATGCCAAGCTAAGGCGCAGCACTACATCGACATGGTCGGCCTTGCCCATGCTGTGGACCGTCACCCCTCTGAATTGTCTGGCGGCATGCGCCAACGGGTGTCGGTGGCGCGTGCGCTGGCGATGAATCCAGACATTCTGTTGCTGGATGAGCCCCTGTCCGCGCTTGATGCGCTGACTCGCGCCAAACTGCAAAACGAGATCGAACAGATTTGGTCGCAAGACAAAAAGACTGTGATCCTTATCACCAATGATGTTGATGAAGCGATCCTGCTAGCCGACCGCATCATCCCCTTGAATCCTGGTCCGAACGCGACGCTTGGCCCGGACTTTAAGGTTGATATTGTGCGTCCGCGCGATCGCACGGCGATGAATTCGGATGTAATGTTTAAAAAACTGCGCGCCGACATCACCAAGTATTTGATGGACGTGGGTGCGGCGGCCCATGTGGAAGGCGGAGAAGACGGTGTTTTGCCAAACGTTATGCCCGTATTTCCCATGCAAAAGCCACCCAAGGCATATCGCGATGCGGCTATCAGCTACAATGATGAACGCTATTTGGAATTCTTTAATCTGAAAAAAACCTACCCCACCGCGAAAGGGCCGCTCACGGTGGTGGATGGGTTTGAAATCATCCTGAAAAAGGGCGAGTTCATTTCGTTGATTGGCCATTCGGGTTGCGGAAAGTCGACGGTGTTGTCCATGGCCGCGGGGCTGAATTCTATCAGTGACGGCGGTATTGTCTTGGATGGCCACGAAGTCAATGGCGCCAATCCCGAACGCGCGGTCGTGTTTCAAGCGCCTAATCTTTACACCTGGCTGACGGCTAAAGAAAACGTGATGCTCGGCGTCGAGCGTGTATTTCCTCATGCCACCAAAGCCGAACGCAGCGATATCGTTGAATATTATCTGGCGCGCGTCGGGCTTAAGGACGCTATGCACAAACCCACTGCCGACATGTCCAACGGCATGAAGCAGCGTGTTGGTATTGCGCGGGCGTTCGCTCTATCGCCGAAATTACTGTTGCTCGATGAGCCTTTTGGCATGCTCGACAGTCTTACGCGCTGGGAATTGCAAGAAGTATTGATGGAGGTGTGGGATCGCACCCAGGTTACCACCGTGTGCGTCACCCACGATGTGGACGAAGCGATCTTGCTGGCAGATCGCGTGGTGATGATGACCAACGGCCCGCATGCGCGCATCGGCAAGATTATGGACGTCGACCTGCCGCGCCCGCGCACCCGCAAGGCGTTGTTGGAGCATCCTCGTTATTACGAATTGCGCGAACAGTTGCTCGGCTTCCTTGACGAGTATGAGCATGGCCACCAAGGCAAATCGGAACTGAAACAACAAAACAAGGCCGTCGCTTAAAGAGAGCCTCAGGAGAGTGGACATGAAACAGCAATTGGTGGTTATCGGTAACGGCATGGCGGGTATGCGCACAGTTGAGGAAATCCTAAAGCGCGATGCGGGTCAGTACGACATCACTGTATTTGGTGCGGAACCGCGTGAAAATTATAACCGCATCATGCTGTCGCCGGTTCTCAGTGGCGAAAAAAGCTTTGAAGACATCATCATCAACAGCCGCGAATGGTATGTGGAAAAGGACATCACACTGTTCGCGGGTGACGCCATCACCTCCATCAACGCAGAGGCTAAGACGGTCACGTCTGCACGCGGCCAAACGCTTTCTTACGACAAGCTTTTGGTGGCGACGGGGTCCGATCCGTTCATCATTCCCGTGCCCGGAAAAGATTTGGACGGCGTGGTGACATTCCGCGACTTAGATGACGTCAACCGTATGCTGGCGGCAGCCAAGTCGCGCGGGCGCGCGGTGGTCATCGGCGGCGGGCTGTTGGGCCTGGAAGCCGCCATGGGCTTGAAAATGAACGGTATGGACGTCACGGTGGTGCACCTGATGGGCACTTTGATGGAACGTCAGTTGGACGAAGCTGCGGGGTACTTGCTGGCGAGTGAACTGGAAGGGCGCGGACTGCATGTTCTAACCGGAGCCAACACGCAATCCATCCTGGGCGACGGCAAAGTTTCGGGTTTGCAACTCACCGACGGGCGCACCATTGCGTGCGATCTGGTGGTGATGGCCGTGGGCATCAAACCTAACGTCACCTTAGCGCGCGAAGCTGGTCTAGAGATCGGGCGCGGCGTTTTGGTCAACGATCAGATGCAGACGTCGAACCCCGATATTTTCGCCGTAGGCGAATGTGTCGAACACCGTGGCATGACGTATGGGTTGGTCGCGCCTTTGTATGAAATGGGCAAGGTTCTGGC